>CAZOXZ010000017.1:0-27180 GCA_964583865.1 uncultured Rhodanobacteraceae bacterium
AGGGACCGCGGGCCTCTGGCCCGCATGCGGGCGGGACGCCCGCGGTCCAGGACCTGCCCCTTGCCGACGGCGGCAGCGGCGCCACCGCCTACGCCGAAGCCGTGGCGACCTATTTGGGGTTGGCTACGGACAAGAGTGCGGATTACAACTCGACGATTTGCGGTTGGATAAGTGGAGGTGAGACGCTTCGTAACACATTTGGTCGCCAAGCAATTCCGATGGTCTGGGATTACTGCGAAGCCAATATCGTGGGTCAAGCCACCGGCAGTTTTGCCAGTGTCATTAGCCAGATGAGCAAGGCAGTTTCGCTTGCCCCTGCACGTTCAGGCGGGAGTATTGAGCAGTTCGATGCTCGTAGCGCACCGGTTGATGGCCGAGTCGTATCCACTGACCCGCCTTACTACGACAATATCGGCTACGCCGATTTATCGGATTTCTTCTATGTCTGGCTGCGGCGCAGCCTGCGGCCAACCTGGCCGGGTCTTTTTGTCACCGTGGCCGTGCCCAAGGCCGAGGAACTGGTGGCGACGCCTTACCGTCATGGCGGCAGGGAAGGCGCCGAGCAATTCTTCATGGACGGCATGACGGCCGCCATGCACAACCTGGCCGAGCGTGCCCACGGCGCGTTCCCGGTCACCATTTACTATGCCTTCAAGCAATCGGAAACCAAGGCCTCCGGCACGGCTTCCACGGGTTGGGAGACGTTTCTCGCCGCAGTGCTGGAGGCCGGTTTTGCCCTGACCGGCACCTGGCCCATGCGTACCGAGATGGGCAATCGCATGATCGGTAGTGGCACCAACGCTCTGGCCTCGTCCATTGTGCTGGTCTGCCAGCGACGCGCAGCCGATGCGCCGCAAGTCTCGCGCCGCGAGTTTTTGCGCGAGCTGAAGGCCGAGCTGGGCGAGGCCCTGGAAGCCATGCTGGGCGGCTCGGGCGGCATCTCGCCGGTGGCACCGGTGGACTTGTCCCAGGCCGCCATCGGCCCCGGCATGGCCGTGTTCTCGCGCTACGCCGCCGTGCTGGAAGCGGACGGCTCGCCCATGAGCGTGCGCACCGCGCTCACCCTCATCAACAAGCAGGTCGATGCCACCTTGGGCGGCGAAAACTTCGATGCCGACAGCAACTTCTGCACCGCTTGGTTCGAACAACACGGCTGGGCCGCCGGCGCCTACGGCGAAGCCGACGTGCTGGCACGCGGCAAGGGCACCAGCGTCGATGGCGTCGCCAGCGCCGGCGTCGTCGAGGCCAGCGGCGGCAAGGTGAAACTGCTGAAACCGGCCGACTACCCCGGCGACTGGGACCCGGCCGCCGACAACCGCACACCCGTGTGGGAAGCCCTGCACCAGCTTATCCGCGCCCTCGACAGCGGCGGCGAAACCGCCGCCGGCCAACTCCTGGCCCGCATGTCCGAACGCGGCGCCGACATCCGCCGCCTCGCCACCTGGCTTTACACCCAGTGCGAACGCAAGAACTGGGCCGAAGACGCCCGCCGCTACAATGGCCTCGTCACCGCCTGGCCCGCCATCGAAACCGCCGCCCGCGACGCCGGCGAAATCCACACTCAAACCACCCTGGACATCTGAGGGACACGGCATGCCGACAAGCCACTGGCCTTTTCCCGGATCGCGATGGTGGAAGTTCGACTTTCACACCCATACGCCGGCTTCGTTGTGCAACGGGACGCTGTCATGGCGTGAGGCGGTCGGTACACCGGGCGAAGTGACGCCCAAAAAATGGTTGCTGAAATACATGGCGGCCGGGATGGATTGCGTCGTGGTCACCGATCACAACAGCGGGGCATGGATCGACAAGCTCAAAGCCGAGTACGACAGGATGGACAAGTCGTACCTGATCGACGGCAAGCCGAACGGGTTTCGTGAGCTGACCCTCTTTCCAGGAATAGAGTTGTCTGTGCAGGGTGGTGTGCATGTGCTTGCCGTGTTCGACCCGTCCGCGGGCAGCAGCGATGTGGATGCATTGCGTGGCAGCGTGGGTTATCACGGCACGCCGGGCGATAGTGACGCTGTCACCAGCAAGGGCATTGCTGAGGTCATTCAGGCCATCCTGAAAGCCGGCGCCATCCCCATTCCGGCGCATGTGGACAAGCCCAAGGGCTTGCTGCAATGCAAGGAAGGCTCGCAAGCCTCCGTGCGCGATGCGCACACGATCCGTCAGGCGCTGGAAGTCCCCGGCCTGTTGGCATTGGAGTGGTGCGCTATGGATGCACCTGTGCCCACTTGCGTTGCACCGTTGGTGCGGGGGTTGACTCGGGTACTGGGCAGCGATTGCCACAACTTCCGCGGCGCGAAGGTGCCCGGCAGCCACTTTACCTGGGTGAAGATGGCCAAGCCATGCCTCGAAGGCTTGCGGCTGGCGCTGCTGGACGGCAACGATGTTTCCATCCGCCGCAGCGACACCGATGCGGGCTTCAAACCGGAGATTCCGGACCATGTGATCAAAAGCCTGTCGATAGGCAACGCCCGGGTCATGGGCCAGGGCAAGCCCTGCGAACTGAGATTTTCTCCCTACTTCAATGCCATTGTGGGCGGGCGCGGTACCGGCAAGTCCACGCTGGTGCATGCCTTGCGCCTGGCGCTGGGGCGCGATGACGAGCTGGTGGAGGGCACCGAGGCACGCCGGAACTTTGATCGCTTCCGTGGCGAGCCGCGCGGAGCCGACAGTGCCTTGCGGTCCGATACCCGCATTGCCGTGGAGTGGTTGCACAACAATGAGCGGATGCGCTTGTCGTGGCGCCACGACAGCGGGACGACGCTGGTTGAAGACTGGAAAGGCCAATGGAAGCCTTCGGCCAGCCAGAGCATCAACCCGGAGCGCTTTCCGGTACGTATTTTCTCTCAGGGCCAAATTTCGGCCATGGCGGAGGAAGGGCGAAGCAACCTGTTGCGGATCATCGACGAAGAAGCGGGGCTGGGCGAAGCCGATAATGCCCTGGAGGACGCCCGGCGCACCTTTTTCACTCAGCGTGCACAGTTGCGGGAGATGGAAGCGCGACTCAAGCACCGTCCCGAGGTGCAGCGCAAGTTCGATGAGGCAAAGGCCAAGCTTGAAGCGCTGACACAGGCCGATCACGCGGCCACGCTCAAGGCCTTCGCGCGTGCCAAGCGACAAAAGCGGGCCGTGGAGACCTTGCAGGCCCAGATCGAGGCCATGACGCAGGCTGTGGAGACTGCGGCGGCGGCCCTCGCGCTGGACGACTGGCGCGACGATGATTTTGCCGGCGCCGAGGACATGCTGGCATGGCGTGCCGATGTGGAAGAACGCATCGCCGCACTGCGTGGGCGGCTGCAAAGCGAAGCGCAGCAATTGGCCGCGGAGGCGCACAAGGCACAGGAGGACCCGCGGTACACGGCGTGGATGCAGTCCGTGCAGGTCGCCGACAGTGCTTACAAGAAGCTCCATGATGAACTGGCAGCCAAGGGCGTGTCAGACCCGGATGCCTTCGCCCGTCTGACCCGGGAGAAGCAGCAACTGGAAACCCGGCTTGCGGAGCTGGACAAGGCACAAGCGGATCATGATGCCTTGAATCGGGCCAGTGTCGAACAACTGGCTCTGATTTTGCAGCGGCGGCAAGCGATGACGGCCGGTCGCAAAGCGTTCCTGCAAGAGCACTTGGCCAGTAACGGTTGGGTGAAGATGACCGTGCGACCCTTCGGCTTTGATGCAAAGGCGTTGGAGGCGCAGTTGCGGGACCTGCTGGAGCTGTCGGACGATGTGTTTTCCGGCGAGATCGGCGAGGCGGACGATGAGGGCGGCTACACCGGTTTGGTGGGGGATTTGCTGGCCGCAGAGGATACTGTTGCGGCGTTGCAGACCCTGAAGCAACGCCTGTTGGATGTCGATGACGGCTTTGCCGGGAAGTTTCGCAAAAACTTGCAGAAGAAACTTGAGCGCCCCGAGTTTGCCGACCATATCGAGGCCTGGTACCCGGAGGATGATCTGCAAATCCGCTACCGCCAGGGCGATGACTGGGCCGCCATCAGCAAAGGCTCGCAGGGACAGAGGTCGGCGGCGCTGCTGGCCTTTCTGCTGGCCTTCGGCACGGAGCCGCTGGTGCTCGACCAGCCGGAGGACGATCTGGACAACCGCTTGATCTATGAGTTGATTGTCCAGCAAATCCGGGCCAACAAGCTGCGCCGGCAGTTGATCGTGGTGACCCACAACCCGAACATTGTCGTCAATGGTGATGCCGAGTTGGTGCATGTGATGGACTTCCGTTCAGGTCAATGCGTCGTGAAGGAATCCGGCGCCTTGCAGGACAAGAAGGTGCGCGAGGAGGTTTGCAGGGTGATGGAAGGCGGACGCGAGGCTTTCAGCAAACGCTGGTTCCGTATTGGACGGGAGGCCTGAGGTGAGACGCACGCGCAGTGAGCTGCTCGACGCCATCCGGCTTGGCGAGGATGGCTTGCTGGAGCTCAAGGACACCCGGTTTTCCGGTGGCAAGCTGGTGGGCCCATCTCAGGACAATCTGGCGGATGAGCTGACTGCCTTTGCCAACAGCGACGGCGGGGAACTGGTTCTGGGCGTGAACGATCAGCGCGAGGTGGTCGGTGTGCCATTGGACCAACTCGATGCTGTGGAGACGCTGCTGCGCCAGGCTTGCCTGCAGTCCATCAAGCCGCCGCTGGCGCCATTGATTGAGCGCATACAATTGCCGGACGACAGCGGCGAGGAATGGCCGGTGGTGCGTGTGAGTGTGGCGCGCAGCCTGTTTGTGCATCTCGGTCCGGGCGGCTATTTGCATCGCGTCGGTTCGGCCAAGCAGGTGATGCCGCCCGACTATCTGGCTCGACTGTTGCAGCAAAGAAGCCAGTCCCGGCTGATCCGTTTCGACGAGACAGCGGTGCAAACCGCCACGTTGCAGGACCTCGATCCGGCATTGTGGCAGCGCTTTGCACCGGACAATACGACCGATGAGCCTTCCGTGCTGCTCGCCAAGCTGGCCATGGCCCGGCAGGGTGATGATGGGCGCTGGCACCCGACCGTGGCAGGCTTGCTGATGGGTTGCGATCATGCCGCACATTACTTGCCGGGAGCTTTCGTGCAGGCGGTTGCCTACGCCGGTACCGGCATCAGCCCGGATGAGGGACGTGCGTACCAGCGTGATGCAAAAGACATCACCGGGCCCCTGGATCAGCAAATTCGCAACGCCTGCGCATTCGTGCGCAAGAACATGCGCGTGGCTGCACGCAAGACCACGGCGGGTGGTCGCGAGGACATACCACAATTCGACATGCTGGCGGTTTTCGAGGCCATCACCAATGCCGTGGCACACCGGGATTACTCCATGGCGGGTGCCAAGGTGCGGCTGCGCCTGTTCGATGATCGTCTGGAGCTATATACGCCGGGCCTGTTGCCCAACACCATGACGACAGACAGCCTGCCGTATCGCCAAGCCGCACGAAACGAGGCCTTGACCAGTTTGCTGGCACGTTGTCCTGTGGATGATGAGAGCTTGCCCGTGGGGCGACGCTTCATCATGGACAAGCGGGGCGAAGGCGTGCCGATCATTCTTGCACGCAGCCGGCGACGGTCTGGCAGGACGCCGGAATACAGCCAGAGTGATGCCAGTGAACTTGTCCTCACCATTTTCGGGGCGGGAGAACAGACCGCATGAGCTGCATGCGTTGCCATCCTGGTTTGGGGGCTGCGGATGACGTGATTCTCGTGGGCCATGCT
This sequence comes from uncultured Rhodanobacteraceae bacterium, assembly GCA_964583865.1. Classification (GTDB taxonomy): domain Bacteria; phylum Pseudomonadota; class Gammaproteobacteria; order Xanthomonadales; family Rhodanobacteraceae; genus DASSBG01. The sequence goes on from CAZOXZ010000017.1 coordinate 5,698, forward strand.
GACGCGACTTTCCCTGTAGTACTGTGGCGTTGCCTGACAGCGTTTCGCCGTGTGACCGGCAAAGCCATCGAAACCGCCGCCCGCGACGCCGGCGAAATCCACAGCCAGGCGACGCTGGACTTGTGAGGACTGATCCCATGGCCAAGTCACCCCCGCTGCTCGATACACGTACAGCCACTTTTCTGGAGTTGATCGGCAACGGCAAGATCTACCGTGTGCCGCGTTATCAGCGTGACTATTCCTGGGGAGAGGAGCAATGGGAGGACCTGTGGCTGGACCTCAATGATCTGCTTGATCGTTCGGCCGATCCGCATTACATGGGCGCCTTGGTCATCGAGGGCAAGTCGGACCGCGAGTTTGAGGTGATTGACGGCCAGCAGCGTCTGGCAACGCTGAGCATTCTTGCGCTCGCGGTACTGCAACAGTTGCAGGTCTTGGTGGAGGCCGGCGAGGATCCGGAGGCCAACCGCGAGCGCATGGCGGCCTTGCGCAACCGCTTCATCGGCGAGAAGGACCCCGCGTCCCTGCGCGAGAGCAGCAAGTTGTTTCTCAACGACAACGACAACGGGTTCTACCAGGACTACCTGGTGCAGTTGCGGGCGCCGACCCATCCACGTGGCCTGTCGCGCTCCAACAAGCTGTTGTGGGATTGCTTCCGGTACTACTGCGAGAAGCTCGCCACGTTGGCCGATGGATCGCCCGATGGCGAGGCGCTGGCCAGCTTCCTCAATGAAACGGTCGCGCGACAGTTGCTGTTCATCCAGATCACCGTGGATGATGAGGTCAATGCCTACACCGTCTTCGAAACGCTGAACGCGCGCGGCCTGGAGCTTTCGGCCACGGATCTGCTGAAGAATTACCTGTTCTCGCGTGTACGTGTGCCATCCGACCTGGAGGCATTGCAGCGGCGTTGGGGCCAGTTGATTGCCACGGTGCGGCAGGAACGGTTCCCTGATTTTCTGCGTTATCACCTGCTTTGCGAGCATCGCAAGGTGCGCAAGCAGCGTTTGTTCAAGATGTTGCGACGCGTCGTGAGCACGCCACAGGATGTGGAAGACCTGATGCGGGCACTGGAGAGTCGAGCGGAGCTCTTCGCCGCATTGCTTGACCCGTATCATTCGTACTGGATCGGGCGCAAGGACTGTCAGCCCCACATCAAGGAGTTGCGGTTGTTCGGAGCACGTCAGATGACGCCGCTGTTGTTTGCCGCGTGGGAAAAGTTCAGTGACGCTGATTTTGCGCGCGTGCTGAAGTTGGTGGCGGTCATCAGTTTTCGCTATTCCGTGGTCAGCCGCCGCAACACCAACGCATTGGAGCCCATCTACCACGATGCAGCGAAAGGCGTGCTCGAGGGCAGGTTGCAGGGGCCGGCCGCCGTCTTCGATGTTTTGCGCCCCATTTACGTGGAGGACGTGGTTTTCCGACAGAACTTTGCCTCCCTGGAAGTCAACACGACGCGCAGCCGCAAGAAGCTGGCCAAGTACATGCTGGCCAGGTTCGAGTCGAAGCTGACGGGCCATCCGTGTGACCCTGATTCGGACCCGGCGACCATCGAACATGTGCTGCCGGAAAACCCGTTGCAGGATTGGAGCGAAGATTTTCCGGAGCAACAATGGCAGGGCAGTATTTACCGGCTGGGCAACCTTTCATTGCTGGAAGCCAGCATCAATCGCAAGCTGCAGAATCATGCTTACGCCGACAAGGTGGCTGCGTATCAGGAAAGTGGCTATCAATTGACCGTGCGTCTGGCGGAACATGCGCCTGAAACATGGACACCGGATACGCTGAACGCACGCCAGGCCTGGATGGCAAAACAGGCCGTCCAGTTGTGGCGTTCCGATTTTGCTTGATCAGTGAGAGTCGTCATGCGCATCGAATCCATCCACATCAAGAACTTCAAGAGTTTCCGCGATGCACACATGCGCGATATTCCGTCGTTCTGTGTGGTGGTGGGTGCCAACGGCAGCGGCAAGACCACATTGTTTGATGTGTTCGGCTTTCTGAAGGACTGCCTGACCCATAATGTGCGTTCAGCGCTGGAGGGACGCGGTCGTTTCCATGAAGTTCTGAGCCGGGGTGCGGACCCGGACGAGGCCATCGAGATCGAGATCCAGTTTCGCATGCCCATTGCTGCCGTGGACCGGCTGGTGACTTACCGCGTGGAGATCGGCTTGCAGGATGGGCGGCCCGTGGTCCGGCGTGAGGTGTTGCGTTACAAGCGTGGTCGTTACGGTTCGCCGTATCACTTTCTCGATTTTGCCTATGGCGAAGGCTACGCGGTGGTCAACGAGGAAGATTTCGACAAACAGGACGAGGAGCTGGAGCGCGAACAGCAAAGCGTGGGCAAGGATGTGTTGGCGATCAAGGGTCTGGGCCAGTTTGCACGATTCAAGGCGGCGAGTGCATTCCGGGAGTTGATCGAAAACTGGCATGTGTCGGATTTCCACATCAACCTCGCGCGCGGCAGCAAGGATGCGCTGGGCGAGGGCGATCACCTGTCGGTCAGTGGTGACAACTTGCAGCGGGTGGCGCGCAACATCTACGAGAACCATCCCGACGTGTTCGACAGCATTGTCGCGGCCATGCGTCGTCGGGTACCCGGAATCACCGAGGTGGAGCCGGTGCCCACGCAGGACGGGCGCCTGATTCTGAGTTTCAAGGACGGCGCGTTCGCCGATCCCTTCATTGATCGCTGGGTGTCCGACGGCACCTTGAAGATGTTCGCCTACCTGGTGCTGCTGTATGACCCTGAGCCGCATCCGCTGCTGTGTGTCGAGGAACCGGAGAACCAGCTTTATCCGACGCTCTTGTGGGAGCTGGCCGAGGAGTTTCGCGCTTATGCCGAACGTGGCGGCCAGGTCTTCGTGTCCACCCATTCGCCGGATTTTCTCAATGCCGTGGGGCTGGATGAGGTGTTCTGGCTGGTGAAGGAGGAGGGCCGGACCGAGATTCGCCGCGCACGGGACGATGAACAGGTGGCCGCCTTCATGGCCGAAGGCGACCAGATGGGCTACCTCTGGAAGGAAGGCTTTTTCACCGGAGCGGGGCTGCAATGACGGAGCTTGTGTTTTTTCTTGAGGAACCGTCTGCACGAGCCATGCTGGAGGGCATCCTGCCGAAGCTGTTGCCTGATGACGTGGTTTGCCGGTACGTGGTCTTTGAGGGCAAGCAGGACCTGGAGAAGCGTTTGCCCAGGCGTTTGCGTGGTTGGCGTGCACCACACGCGAAGTTTGTGGTGATGCGGGACCAGGACAGCGGTGATTGCCATGCCATCAAGGCCGGCTTGTTGGACAAATGCCGCCAGGCAGGCAAACCGGAAGTGTTGGTGCGCATTGCATGTCGCGAGCTGGAGTCGTTCTGCCTGGGCGACCTGGCTGCGGTTGGGCGTGCCTTTGCGGACAAACATCTTGAAGCTCGGCAAGCAAAGGCCAAGTTTCGTGAGCCGGACAACTTGGCAAGCCCCGCAGAAGAACTGAAAAAGCTGGTGCCTGCGTATCAGAAGGTATCGGGTTCGCGGGTCATATCAGCCGAAATGGACACCGATTCAAACCAATCACACAGCTTTCGCGTGCTTGTCTCTGGCATTCGGGCGCTGGCAGGGGAACAAATATGAATCTGAAACCCTGGCGCGAGGTCGCCACACCCCACAAGGATGTCCTGCAGGGCCGCATGCAGCAGGCCGAGTTCGCGGCCGATATCACGCGCGTGCATGCCGGTTCGGCTACGGATGAGTACCAGGACCCGGCGTTGTTCTTCCAGCGCACCTACATCACCGAAGGCATGGCGTTTTTGCTGCGCTCGGTGGCCAGGCGGCTGGTGGGCCAGGGTGGCGATCCGGTCATCCAGTTGCAAACGGCCTTTGGCGGCGGCAAGACCCACTCCATGCTGGCGGTGATGCACATGGTCAGCGGCGTGCCCATTGATGACTTGCCGGGCGTGCGTGCGGTGCTGAGTGAGGCCGGTATTGATGCCTTGCCGACAGTGCGCCTGGCCGTGCTGGATGGCAACGACCTGCGGCCAAACCAGCCGCGTGCCGTGGAAGGTCATACGCTGCGCACGCTGTGGGGTGAGCTGGCCTGGCAACTGGGCGGTGCCGCGGCGTATGCCAAGGTGGCTGAATCAGATGCCTCCGGCACGTCGCCGGGCAAGGGTGTGCTGGCCGAAGTACTTGCCGATGCCGCGCCATGCGTCATCCTCATCGACGAGCTGGTGGCCTACATCCGCCAGTTCGCCGAGGGCCAATCACTGGCCGGCGGCAGCTATGATTCCAACCTGTCCTTTGTGCAGGCGCTTACCGAGGCCGTGAAGGCGGTGCCGGATGCCGTCCTGCTGGCGTCCCTGCCCGAATCCGAGCGCGAGGCCGGCAGCGAGCACGGCGTGGCCACGTTGAAGGCGCTGGAGCACTATTTCGGGCGCTTGCAGGCGGTGTGGAAGCCGGTGGCGCCGGATGAATCCTTCGAGATCGTGCGCCGGCGGCTGTTCACCGACATCGCCGACCGCCAGGCCGTGACCGAGGTGTGTCGTGCCTTCGCCGATCACTACGTCACGCATGCGGCCGAGTTGCCCACCGAAACACAGGAAAGCCAGTACCTGGAGCGCATGCGCAAGGCCTATCCCATCCATCCGGAGGTGTTCGAGCGGCTGTACCGCGACTGGTCGACATTGGAGAACTTCCAGCGCACCCGTGGCGTGCTGAAGTTGATGGCGCGCGTGATCCATCGCCTGTGGCAGGATGACAACCGCGACCTGCTGCTCCTGCCGGCCAGTCTGCCATTGCATGACTCGGCGGTGCGTGGTGACTTGCTGGACTACCTGCCGGCAGGCTGGGACCCGGTGCTGGAGCGCGACGTGGATGGCGAGCAATCCGAGCCGGTGCAGATCGACCAGAACGATGGCCGTTTTGGTGCCGCGCAGGCCTGCCGGCGCGTGGCACGGACCATCTTCCTGGGCAGTGCACCCACCGGGGTCAACGACATGACCCGTGGCCTCGAGACCGAGCGCGTGGTGCTGGGTTGCCTGCAACCGGAACAACAACCGCACTTGTACCGCGATGCGCTGGGACGCATCGAAAGCCGCCTGACCTATCTCCACAAGGGCACCGATCGTTGGTGGTTCGACGTGCGCCCCAACCTGCGCCGCGAGATGGAAGACCGCAAGCGGCGCTTCGAGGCCGCCGACATCCGCGCCGAGATCGTCAAGGCCTTGGCTCGGGTGCGTGGCAAGTGTCTGGTGGACCAGTTTCACGTTTTTGCCGCTTCGGCCGACATTCCCGATGAATGGGCGCTGCGCGTGGTGGTGCTGGCCCCCGAGACGGCCTGGACGCGTACCGGCCCGAATCCGGCGCGAGAGGCGGCAGACGAAATCTTGCGCATGCGCGGCACGCAGCCACGGCAGAAACAGAACCGCCTGTTGTTCCTGGCCGCCGACGCGGAGCAGGTCGGGCGGCTGAAGGACATCGTGCGCACGCTGCTGGCCTGGCGCAGCATCGAGGACGACGCCAGAACCCGGCGTCTGACACTGGACAACCAGAACATGCATCAGGCTTCGCAACAACGCCAGCGCACCGAAGACGCCTTGCTGCAGGTGGTACGCGAAGCCTACAAGTACCTGGTGGCGCCGCTACAGGCCGTGGACCGGCACGGCACGCCCGGCGCCGTGGAGTGGGAGGCGCACACGCTCAATCCGGCCAATCCCGGGCTCGGACGCGAGATCGACCGTGTCGTCACGGAGAACGAACTGGTCATCAGCGAATGGGCCCCCATCCACCTGGCCAACTTGCTGAAACGCTGGTTCTGGAGGCCGGATGATCCGACTTCGGCGGCCCTCGACGTGTGGCAAAAGAGTTGCCAGTACCTGTACTTCCCACGCCTGGCGGGTTCGCGTGTATTGCAATCGACCATCGCTGAAGGCGCCGGAAGCCGCGACTTCTTCGGCCTTGCCAGTGGTCGCGACGAGGACAAGTACATCGGGTTCTCTTTGGGTGCCTCGCATGCCATCCACATGGACACGGTGCTTCTGATCGAGCCGGCGGCTGCCGCAGCCTACGAAAGCCGCCTGCAGCCAAGCGAACCGCCTGCCAGCACAGGTGGCGCGGAGAATGATTCGGGTGTCAAGGGTGACGAGCCGGTCAGCGCCGTTGGCACCGGCGCATCAGGCGGCGCCGGCACGAACACGGCACCCGCAGAAAACCGGCCGTATCGCTACTTCGGCAGTGTCGAACTGGACCCCGTGCGGGCTTCCCTGCAGTTCTCGCAGATCATGTCCGAGGTTGTCGAACTTTTCACCGCCAGACCGGGCGCCAAGGTGCGGGTCAAGGTCGATATCGACGCCGAGAGCAGCGAAGGCTTCGATGAAACCACCGTGCGAGCAGCCAAGGAAAACGGTCGGACCCTGGGCATGAATCCGTCTGACTTCGAGTAGAGCCAGGGCAAGCCGCACACGAAGGCGTTCGGGAGTGCCAGGGTCAACACATGATTTTCGGCCGCGTCTGTGAGGCACCGACCGCGGGTGCGTGCTATTCCCAGGGGCCATGTTTGCAGCCGCATTGAGCCAAGTCGCGGCGATCAGGTTCGAGCCACGGTGAACAAGTGTGTCTTGGGTGGGCACAAACCTGTCACAGAACGTTGCTGCAGTGTGATCCTGGCACTCTTTGGGGTCCAGAAATACTATTCGCAACAACAGGTTGCGAAGCCGTCAGGCAGGCGCTGGCACGGATGACGGCATTATGAGCGTTTGGTTCACCGGGCACAAAAAATCCGCGCGGGGCGGATTTTGATGTTTGCAACGTGTTGAGTTGCAAGGGAATTTGGTGGCTATGGGTGGGCTCGAACCACCGACCTCATCATTATGAGTGATGCGCTCTAACCAGCTGAGCTACATAGCCTTGGGGTCTCTGGCGGGGTCGCACGCGACGCTTCGCGGCTGGTGACGCCGAGTTAAGGGGCAGAATGTTACCGCTTGCGTGCGGGCAAGGCAAGGGCCGGCGGATGCCGGTTCAGTTGTGGTGGCGTGGGTCGGGTGCGCCGGGTTCGGTGCCTTCGGCGCGGTTGCGCATCAGGGCTGCGCGTGTGAGCAGGAGCATGGTGATCGGGGTGGTGATGGTGATGAACGGCACGATGAGGATGGCGGCCAGGTGTATTTCGCCGCGACTGAGCGAGTGGCAGGCTACGCTGGCCAGTGCCATCAGGGTCATGCCGAGGGTGGTGCCCAGGGTCGGGGCATGCATGCGGCGGTAGAAGTTGTCGAGCCGCAGCAGGCCGAGGGCGCCGATGAAGCTCACCGTGGCACCGGCAAGTGCCAGCGTGGCGACCAGCAGCGCGGCCCAGGGCGGCAGGACGGACAGACCGGTCATTCGATCACCTCGCCGCGCATCAGGAACTTGGCCAGTGCGGAGCTGCTGGCGAAGCCCAGTACGGCAATCACCAGGGCGGCTTCGACGTACATCACGCTGCCGGTGCGGATGCCGATGACCAGCAGCAGCAACATGGCGTTGACGTACAGGGCGTCCAGTGCGGTGACGCGGTCCTGCGCTCGCGGCCCCCGGATCATGCGTACGATTGCCAGCAGCATGGCCAGCAGCAACAGCGCCTGGGCGATGGTGATGGCCAGTGCGGCCAGGCTGTGGATCATCGGAACACCTCCCGCAGCGGTGGTTCGTAGCGATGCTTGATGTTGTGCACCATGGCCGGGACGGTGGTTTCGTCCAGCACGTGGATGGTCAGCCGGCGGTGGTGGGCGTCATGCCGGACCCAGATGGTGCCCGGGGTGGCGGTGACGATACAGGCCAGCAGTGCCAGCGCGGCCGGTTGGTGGATGTCCAGGTCGATGTCGACGAAGGCGGAGCCGACGTTGCGCCGGGCAAGGATCAGCCGTGCCACCGCCCAGTTGGAACGTACGATATCGACCACGACGCGGGCGCCCAGGCGGAGCAGTTGGCTGCCGTGACGCATGCGCACCTGTGGCGGGTCCAGCCTCGCCCACAGTCGGGCCAGCAATACGCTCAGCGCGGCGCCGACAAGGACGTTGGCCACGGTCAGCATCGGCTGCAGGCAGAGCCAGGCCAGCCACAGGATCAGCATCAAGATCGGGTGTGGCAGCCAGCGTTTCATGGCGTGGCCTGCTCGATGCGGGCGGGCAGGACCGCGTGGATGTAGTTCGCCGGCTGGTGGATCTGTGCGGCGGTGGCATCGAGGTAGCGCCATGGCGCGGCGGGCAACACGCTGAGCAGCAGGCCCAGGACCAGCAGAGCGACGACCGCGATGGTTTCGCCGCGGCGCACGTGCGGGAAGGGCCATCCGGCGTCTTCCCAGAAGATGTGGATGCCAGCGCGGCACATGGCGATCATGGTGGCCACGGCGGCGGTCACGATCAATGCGAACAGCAGCGCCGCGTCGGTGCCCGCGCCCAGCATGGGTGCCAGCATGGCGAACTTGGCGAGGAACCCGGCCAGTGGCGGCAAGCCCGCCAGCAGCAGGCTGCAGCCGAGGAAGCAGGAGGCCAGCACCACCAGCGGTACCGGCTTCACGACGCGGCTTTCGTCCTCGGCCGTGTACAGCGCGTCGCCGACCGGATCGTAGGGTTCCAGTTGCTCGCTGTCGGATGGCTGGTCGTGTGGCAGGATGAGGCCGTTGAGCAGGAACAGGGCGGCGATTCCAAGCACGGACAGCGCCAGGTAGGCGAGCGCACCGGCGGTGACCTCCGGCCGCTGCAAGGCAATGGCACCCAACAGGGTTCCGGAAGAAATCAGCACCGCATTGCCGGCCAGCTTGCCCAGCTGGCGCGCGCCCAGCATGCCGATTGAACCGACGACCAGGGTGACCATGCCTGCGACCAGCAGCCAGGTGCTGCCAAAATGCGCCGATGCACTGCCGGCGCCTGCCCCGAACAGCAACAGGCTCAGGCGCAACAGCACGTAGATGCCGAGTTTGGTCATCATCGCGAACAGGGCGGCGACGGGCGGGACGGCGGCAGCGTAGGTACGCGGCAGCCAGAAGCCGAGTGGCCAGATGGCGGTCTTCACGAGAAAAGCCATTGCCAGCAGTGCGGCACCGGCGTGCAGCAGGTTGCGGGTGTCGTCCGGCAGGGTCGGGATCTTGTGCGCCAGCATGGCCATGTTGAGCGTGCCGGTGACGCCGAAGATCAGGCTCACGCCCAGCAGGAACAGCATCGAGGCGGCCAGGTTGATGGCGATGTAGTGCAGGCCGGCGCCGGTCCGCCGGCGTCCTGATCCATGCAGGGCCAGGCCGTAGGACGCGGCCAGCATCACCTCGAAAAACACGAACAGGTTGAACAGGTCGCCGGTAAGAAAAGCGCCGTTGAGGCCGACCAGCAACAGTTGCGTCAGTGGCTGGAAGTGCACGCCCAGGTGTTGCCAGTGGCCGAGGCTGTAGGGCAATACGCTCATGGCCAGGCCGGCGGTCAACAGCAGCATCAGGGCTGACAGTCGGTCCACCACCAGCACGATGGCGAATCGTGCCGGCCAGCCACCGAGGTTGTACACCAGCGTGCGGCCATCGGCATGATTGCCGGCCTGCCACACCAGAGTCACGGCCACCAGCAACATGAGCGCGCACGCAGCCAGGCCCAGGCCGGAGGCCAGGCGCCGGCGGTGGGTGCCCAGCAGCAGTTGCCCGGCGGCGGCCAGCAGCGGGATGAGGATCGGTGCGATGGCAAGGTGGGCGTTCATGGTGAGCCGTCCCCGCCGTCCACGTGGTCATTGTCCGCCAGGCCGCGCGAGGCCAGCAGTACCACCAGGAACAGTGCGGTGGTGGCAAAGCCGATGACGATGGCGGTCAGTACCAGGGCCTGTGGCAAAGGGTCGGTGTAGTGGGCGATGTCGGTTGACTGGCCGCGCAGGACCGGATCGGCGCCGACGCGCAAGCCGCCGATGGCGAAGATGAACAGGTTCACGCCGTAGCTGATCAATGTCAGGCCGATGAGTACCTGGAAGGTCCGCGGACGCAGCAGCAGCCAGACGCCGCAGCCGATCAGGATGCCGATGCCCAGGGCCAGGATCAGTTCCATCAGCTCTGGTCCTCCGTGCCGCCGGCCGGGATTACCGGGCGGCGCAAGGACTGGTGTGCCAGTGCCACCAGCATCAGCGAGCAGGCGCCGATCACCACCAGAAATACGCCGAGGTCGAACAACACCGCGCTGGCCAGGTGCACTGTGCCGAGCAGCGGCCACTGGAAATGCGCGTCAAAGGAGGTCAGGAACGGCTGTCCGGCCAGCAGCGAGGCCGCGCCGGTCCCGGTGGCCAGCAGCAGGCCGACGGCCATCCAGCGTATCGGTGCCACGCGCAGGCGTGCCTCGACCCAGCGTGCGCCGCGCGCCATGTACAGCACCAGCAGGGCGATGGTGGCGGTAACGCCGGCCGCGAAGCCACCGCCGGGCAGGTTGTGCCCACGCAGGAAAAGATGCGCGCCGAACAGTATCAGGAACGGTACCGCCAGCAGGATCAGCAGGGCCGGTACGGCCAGGTAGTCTGCCACGGCGCCGGTATCGCCCGGCTCGAGCTGCTCGTTTTGCGCCAGGCGTGCGTCCTGCTGCTGCTTGGTGGCGCCGATGCTCTCGGCGGCCGGGCGGAATCGTCGCAGCAGCGCGAACACGGTCAGGGCGACGATGGTCAGCACGGTGATCTCGCCGAGGGTGTCGAAGCCGCGAAAATCGACCAGGATCACGTTGACGACGTTGTCGCCGCCGGCTCCCGGGCGGGCGTGTTCAAGAAAGAACTGCGACACGGTATCGGCCACCGGATGTAGCATGGCCGCCAGCGCCAGGGTGGCCACACCTATGCCGACAGCGGCCGCCACCAGGGCATCGCGCTGGCGTCGCAAGCGCGCCCGGTGCGTGATCGGCGTCAGGCCGCTGATGCGCTTGGGCAGCCAGCGCAGGCCGAGCAAGATCAGCATCGTGGTCACCGATTCCACCAGCAACTGGGTGATGGCCAGGTCCGGCGCCGACAGCCACACGAAGCTAACGCACACCACCAGGCCGGCGCCGCCGCTGAAGATCAGCGCCATCATGCGGTGAAACTTGGCCTGGGTAGCCGCGCCGATGGCGCAGACTGCGCCCAGAAGCCACAACAGGGCAAAGGCTGGATCCGGTGTGGAAATTTCCGGCTCCAGGCTGGCGGCGAGGCTGCCGACCCCGGCCATGGCGGCCATGGTCGCCCCGAAGGCGACCACGACCAGGGCCAGCAGCTGCACTTGCAGGCGGCGCTCCGGGAACAGGTGTCGCTGCAGCTCTGGCAGGGTGTCGGTGGCCAGCACCAGCGCGGTTTCGAACAGGCGCTTGGCACTGAGCACGCCGGACAGCAGTGGGCCTTCGCGCGTCGCCAGGAAGCGGCGCAAGCCGAAGTACAGCGCAATGCCGCCGGCCATGGCCACCACACTCATCAGCAGCGGCCAGGTCCAGCCGTGCCAGATCGCCAGGTTGTAGTCGGGTACCTGGGCGCCCAGCACTGCCATCGCGGCGCTGTTCAGGGTCGGGCCGATCACCAACGCCGGCAGGATGCCGACCGCGACGCACGCCAGGGCGAGAAAACCGATCGGAAAGCGCATCCAGGGTGGTGGTTCGTGCGGCTGGCGTGGGTAGTCGTTACGCAACGGTCCGAAGAACGTGCTGGCCAGCAAGCGCAGGGAATAGGTGATGCTGAGGGCGGCACCGATCACCGCCAGCACGGCGATGGCGGTGTCCAGCCACGGCCCGTGTTGCGAGCCGAGGGCGGCGGCGAAGAACATTTCCTAGGACAGGAAGCCGTTCAACAGTGGCACGCCGGCCATGGCTGCGCTGGAGATGAGTGCCAGCGCCGTGGTCACCGGCATGACGTGTCGCAGGCCGCCCAGCTGCCGCAGGTCGCGGCTACCGGTTTCGTTGTCGACTGCACCGGCGGCCATGAACAGCGAGGCCTTGAACGTGGCGTGGTTGACGATGTGGAAGATGGCGGCCACCGCGCCCAGCGCACTGCCCAGGCCCAGCACCATGGTGATCAGGCCCAGGTGGCTGATGGTGGAATAGGCCAGGATGCCCTTCAGGTCGTGCTGGAACATGGCCGACCAGGCGCCCACCAGCAGTGACGCCAGGCCGGCACCGCCCAGCAGCCAGAACCAGGCGTCGGTGCCGGCCAGTACCGGCCAGAAGCGCAGCAACGCGAACACGCCCAGCTTCACCAGCGTCGCCGAATGCAGGTAGGCCGACACCGGTGTCGGTGCCGACATGGCCTGCGGCAGCCAGAAATGAAACGGCACCTGCGCGCTCTTGGTCAAGGCGCCGGCCAGCACCAACAGCAGCGCCGGCAGGTACAGCGGGCTGTCGCGCAACAGGTCGCCCGAGGCCAGGATCACGTCCAGGCGGTAGCTGCCGGCCACGTACCCGATCACCAGTACGCCGGCCAGCAGGCACAGGCCGCCACTGCCGGTCACGATCAGGGCGGTACGGGCGGCATCCCGCGCCGACTCACCGTGGTGCCAGTAGCCGATGAGAAGGAAGGAGAAAAGCCCGGTCAGCTCCCAGAAGAACACCATCTGGATGACGTTGCCGGCCAGCACCGCACCGATCATCGAGCCCATGAAGGCCAGCAGCAGCGAAAAGAACCGTACCAACGGATACTCCGGTGGCATGTAGTACGCCGCGTAGATACCCACCAGCATGCCGATGCCGCTGGCAAGGACCAGGAACAGCCAGCTCAATCCGTCCACCCGGAACACCAATTCGAGGCCCAGGTCGGGCAGCCAGGGCACGATCTGCTGCACGGCATCGCCGCCGTCGATGGCAGGGTACAAGGCCAGCGTCAGCAGCAGGCACAGTGCTGCCGTGCCGGTCATCAGGCGGACGGTGCGACGACGGTGACCACGACTGAGGGACGACAACGCCAGGCTGGCCAGATATGGCAGGCAGGCAATGACGATGGCGATCCAGCTGGGAGGCAAGAGTCAAAGTGTCCGTTGGTTGGCGTGACCGGTTTGCAAGGCGGCAGATCGGGTGGTGTCCGGGCAAGACGCAGGTGGCGCAGCCAGGTGCGGTTTGCCGGCCGCAGGCACGAACTCCCGAGCGTGGTCGACCGGCTTGGCGGCATCCCCGGACAGCCTGCTCGCCGCGCGATGCATGTACCGGAAAATACCGACCATACAGCAGCTTGCGTGATGTTGCCGGCCCTGCAATACTGTCCTCAGGGTTTCCGGACGAGCATAGCATGACAAGCGTTTCTTCGCCCTCTTCCCCGCCGCGAAATCTGCTTCTTGCCACCGATCTTTCCTGCGCTTGCGATCGCGCCCTGGATCGGGCCGTGCAGCTGGCCGGGCAGTGGGGCGCCACGTTGCATGTGGTTCATGCGTTGCGGCCGGAAATACGCAGTGGTGCGTGGTGGGCTGCGGATGGTGGTGACCGGCCAACCGAACAGGCACGCGCGGCGCAGGTCCGGCGGCAGATCGCGCAGGATCTGGACGGCATTCCTGACAACGTACGGGTTCACGTGCAGGAGGGCCCGCCCGTGGACGTCATCACCGCCGTGGCCTTGGCCGAGAGCTGCCCGCTGATCGTGCTTGGAACCAGTGGTTCGGGGTTTGCCGACCTCATCGTCAGCAGCACCACCGAACGCCTGTTGCGTCGTCTGCCGTGTTCCGTGCTGGTCGTCAAGGCTCGTCCCTTCCGGTCGTATCGCCGGGTGCTGGTCGGGACCGATTTCACGGTCGAATCCCGGGTCGGTCTGGAGACTGCGGCCGCCTGGTTTGGGGATGCACATTTCATAGTGACCCACGCCGTCGACGTACCGTACAGGTCGATCATCGGCGAGACGGAATGGGTGCGCGTGGCGTACCGGCCAGGCCAGGAGGCCATGCAGGATTTTCTCGATTCCACTAGCCTGGATGCAGTCCGTCGCGAGGCGATGGCCACCCTTGTGGACAGCGGCGCGCCGGAGAATATTCTGGCCGACCAGGTCGAGGCCGTGGGCGCGGACCTGGTCGTTGTCGGCGCCTTGCTGCGCGGCCTGGCATTTCATCTGGTGGTGGGTGGAAATGCCTGGCGTATCGTGCAGGCCGTTTCCAGCGATGTGCTGGTGGTGCATGGCGTGGTCGGCGAGCCGTACTGATACCTTGCAATCTGCTGCGACGTGTTGCTGTCCGGCGCTGTTGCCGGGGTGGGTGTTCTGTGTTTGAATCGGGGTAACGGCTTGTTTTTGGTGGCCCTGATGGCTGATGTGATTGATAGAGATGGTTATCGCCTGAACGTGGGCATCGTGTTGCTCAATGGCGATGGTCGAGTGTTCTGGGCGCGGCGGGTGCAGCGTGATGGCTGGCAGTTTCCGCAGGGTGGCATCAGTTCGGAGGAGACGCCGCTGGAAGCGATGTACCGCGAGCTGGCCGAGGAGACGGGGCTGGCACGGGAGCATGTGAAGGTGCTGGGTTCGACGCTGGGCTGGCTGAAGTATCGCCTGCCGCATCGTTATATCCGTCGGTACCAGAAGCCGCGCTGCATTGGGCAGAAGCAGGTGTGGTACTTGTTGCGCCTGACGGGCGAGGAGCGGCATCTGCAGCTTGATGCCAGCGTCAAGCCGGAGTTTGATCGCTGGCGTTGGGTGGATTTCTGGTATCCGGCCTGCAATGTGGTGGATTTCAAGCAGGATGTGTACGAGCGCGCGCTGCGCCAGTTTGTGCCGCTGGTGGAGGAGGCTTGCGCGGTGGCGCTGGCCAATTCCTCGCGCCAGTATGCCGAGGCGATCGCCTGATCGCGGCGCAGACGCGAATCTTGTTGACAACCATTCGCATTTGCGTTTCAATGGCGCGCATGGTCGTATGCGTGTGCAATCGAGTGTCCGATGCCGATATCCGCCGCAAGGTGGAAGAGGGTGTGTCGGACTTTGAAACCCTGCAGGAGCAGACCGATTGCTCCACCTGCTGCGGGTGTTGCGAGGACATGGCCCGCGAGCTGCTCGCCGAGGCCGTCCTGGCGCGCGACGCCGCGTCTGCCAAGCCATTTTCCGTGCCATTTTTCGGTCAGCCGGTCGCCGCCTGAACGCGATTGGATCGCAACCGCATTTTCGTTTCGTCATCCTTTTTTTGATGGCGCTATAGTCGTGGGCATACCCACACATTGCGGAGGCAGCCATGAAAGGCAACGACAAGGTCCTGGCACAGCTCAACAAGCACCTGGCCAACGAACTGACAGCCATCAACCAGTATTTCCTGCATGCGCGCATGTTCGGTGACTGGGGTTACAAGGCGCTGGAAGAGAAGGAAAAAGAGGAATCCATTGACGAGATGCGTCATGCGGATCAGTTGATTCAGCGCATTCTCTTCCTGGAAGGCCTGCCGAACTTGCAGAAGCTGAACAAGTTGCTGATCGGCGAGAATCCGCGCGAGATGCTGGCCGGCGACCTGAAGCTGGAGCAGCTGGCGGTGCCCGATCTGCAAGAGGGCATTGCGCTGTGTGAGCGCGAAGGTGATTACGTCAGTCGCGATCTGTTCCGCGAGATCCTGGCCTCGGAGGAAGAGCACATCGACTGGCTGGAGACCCAGCTGGCGTTGATGGACAAGCTCGGCGAGGAGCGTTATCTGGCCGAGCAAATGTGAATTTCCCGGTGCCCTTCGGGCATCGCTGACCGTCATGTCGCCTCGGCACGTTGCTGCCGGGGCGTTTTTGCATGCTGCACCGGCGGCATTCGGGCTTGCCATGCCGCGGATCGCCACCTACCCTGCAAGCTCTGTGTGCCCAACAACGGATAAAACCCATGTCTGGAATGAAACTTCGGCTCGTTGCTGTCCTGATGCTTGCAGCGCTGCTGGCCGCATGCGGCGGCGATGACAAGAAAGCCGCGGAATCCACGATTGAAGTCGCCAATACGGAGCCGGCGACGGCGGTGATGACGCAGGTGAAGCTGCTGCGCGAGGGCGACTTCCTGGCGCTGGCAAAGTCGGCGGTGCCACCCAAGGGCTTCGCTGCCATGAAGCATCGCTTCGAGGAAGAAAAGAAGGGCCTGCTGGACGCCACGCCCGAGGAGCGCAAGGAATTCGTGCAGAAAATGAAGGCCATGACGGCGCCGGATGCCGAGCAGAATATGATGGCCAAGCTGCAGCCGATGCTCGACGAGTACCAGACCAAGTACAAGGCCATGGTGCCGATGTACGTGGGCATGGGGCAGACGCTCGGCATTACCGCCATCCACGAGTCCGAGGACTTGACGGACCAGCAAAAGGAAGAGTACTCCGCTTTGCTGAAAGCCGGTGCGACCTGGGCGGGCCAGGTTGACTGGGGTGATGCGGCCAAGGCACAACAGGCTGTTGCAATCGTTGTGGACACGGCGCGCAACCTGGGGATCCAGAGCTACGACCAGTTGTCCGCGTTGACCTTCGAGCAGGCCATGGGCAAGTACGGCACCGTCTGGGACGGCGCACGGCAGCTGCTGGCGGTGTACGGGCTGGACGTGAACAAGGCGCTGGAGTCGGCCAAGGCGACGACGGTCAGCGAGAAGGACGGCAAAGCGTTGGTGAAGGTCGATTACAGTTTGTTCGGCAAACCGCTGACCACGCACGTGGATCTGGTCGAGAAGGATGGTCACTGGTACCGTGCCGACGCACTGCAGAAGCTCAAGGAGTTGCAGGATGCGGCGCCGGCCTCGTCGAGCGCTGCACCGGCGACGGCGACAGGTACTGCGGGTTGAGTTACCAGGGTCGTGGCCGAGTTCGAGACGCGCGCTTCACAAACGGGTGAGCCGGTGGCAAAGCCGGTGGCTGCGGATGCCGAGGGCGGGCCGCCGTGGTGGTTTCGTTTGTGCGGACGCATGTTGCGCCCGTGGATCCGCATCAGCCGCGAGCCGGAGGATCCTGCCCGCCTGATCGCCGCGGATCGCAAGGTCTGTTACGTGGTCGAGCGCCATGGTCTGTCCGATGCGCTGATTCTCGAGCGCGCGTGCCACGAGGCGGGTTTGCCGCAGCCCACGGCAAGTTTGTCGGCAGGCGGGTTGCGACGCCGGTTCTCGATGTTTTCCCTGTCCCGTCGTGAGGGCTGGTTGCTGGGGCGTGTCCGCAAGCGTGCCAGTGACACGGTGTTGACCGAGCTCATCGAGGCCCTGGGCGAGGCGCCCGGGGACGATGTGCAAATCGTGCCGGTGTCGATTTTTGTCGGCCGTGCGCCGGGCAAGACCAGCGGCTGGTTCCGGGTGCTGTTTTCCGAGAACTGGGTCGTTGTGGGCCGCTTTCGGCGGCTTTTGGCGGTGCTGCTCAATGGCCGGCACACGGTGGTGCAGTTCTCCGAGCCCATCGCTCTGCGCCGGGCCATGGACGAGTGGCCCGTGCTTGAGCCGCCGATGCTGGCGCGCAAGGTTTCGCGCGTGCTGCGGGTGCATTTCCGGCGCATTCGTGCTGTCGTCATCGGGCCGGATCTGTCGCACCGACGCACCGTGGTGGATGCGGTTCTGGATGCGCCGCCGGTGCGCGAGGCCATTGCCGACAGTGCCAGGCGCAACGATCTCAGCCCGGCCAAGGCGTACAAGCGTGCGCGCAAGATGGTCATGGAGATCGCCGCCGACTATTCCCATCCGCTGGTGCGCTCCAGTGCTTTCATGCTGTCCGGGTTCTGGAACAAGCTCTACGACGGCATCGCCATGCGCCACTTTGACCGGGCGCGCGCGGCCGCGCCGGGGCACGAGATCATCTACGTGCCCAGTCATCGCAGCCATGCCGATTACCTGCTGCTGTCCTACCAGCTGCATGTCAGTGGCGTGGTGATCCCGCACATCGCTGCCGGCATCAACCTCAATCTGCCGGTGCTGGGTTCGTACCTGCGTCGCGGTGGCGCGTTTTTCCTGCGCCGCAGCTTCAAGGGCAGCGCGCTGTACTCGATCATCTTCAAGGAGTACCTGGCGCAGTTGATCGACCGCGGCGTGCCCATCGAGTATTTCATCGAGGGCGGGCGTTCGCGTACCGGCCGCCTGTTGCAACCGCGTGGCGGCATGCTGTCGATGACGTTGCGCGCCTTCCTGCGTGCGCCGCGCCGGTCGGTGCTGTTCCAGCCGGTGTACATCGGCTACGAAAAGCTCATGGAAGGCAATTCCTATGTGGGTGAGCTGTCCGGCGGTGCCAAGCAGAAGGAATCGTGGACGGCGTTGTTCCGGGCCACGCGCAAGGTGATGAAGCAGCACTACGGTCACGTCAGCCTGAACTTTGGCGAGCCGATCCTGCTGACGGACGTGCTCGATGACACCGGCGTGGACTGGCGCAACATGCCTGTGGACGATGACGCCAAGCCGGAATGGTTTACCGAGGCCGTGGACGACCTGGCGCGCCGCATCCAGGTGAACATCAATGCCGCCGCCGACGTCAATCCCGTCAACCTGCTGGCTCTGGTGGTTCTGGCGACACCCAAGCATGCCATCGCCGAGTCCGACCTGCTGCGGCAGCTCGAGCTGACCCGCGACCTGCTGCGGGACCCGGTGTATTCATCCCATGTCACCATCACCGATGCCGAACCGGCCGCCATCGTGGCACATGGCGAGCGCATGGGATGGATCGAGCGCCTGAGCCATGAAGGCGGTGACGTGTTGCGCAGCGAGGGCAGCCAGGCCGTGCTGCTGAGTTACTTCCGCAACAACGTGCTGCATCTGGTGGCAGCCATTGCCTGGGTGGCATCCTGTTTTGTCACCAATGACCGCATGTCACGCAGCTCGGTGCTGCGTTTGGGGCGCATCATTTATCCCTTCATTCGCGACGAGTTGTTCCTGACCTGGGACGAAGCCGGCTTCGAGCAGCAATTGCGTGCCACCATCGATGCCTTCGTCGACCAGCGCCTGCTGGGTGCGCGTTCCGGCGGTCGCCGGCTGCAGCGCATCGACGGCGACGAAGATGCGGCGTTCCGCTTGCGCCTGCTGGCCCATCCCCTGCAACAGGCGTTCGAGCGCTACTACATCGTCATTGCCACGCTGGTCGAGAACGGGCCGGGCATGCTGACATCCTCGCAACTGGAGAAGGTCTGCATTCGTACCGCGCAGCGTCTCAGTCTGCTACACGAGCTGAATGCACCGGAATTTTTCGATCCGGCGTTGTTCCGCGGCTTCATTCGCCGGCTGCGCCGTTCGCGCATGGTGCACACGCGCGATGATGGCACGCTGGACTTCGAGCCGGCCCTGGCCGACCTGGTGGAGGATGCACGCATCGTGCTGTCCGGCGAGGTGCGCCATTCCATTCGCAAAATCACCGCCAGCAACGCGCGCACGCCGACGGAGACGGTCGAAAACGCCGGCTGAGGCGGTCGGATTGCGCGCCGTCAGGCGTCCAGGTCCGGGATCAGGCGACTCTCCAGCCGCGCGATGGCATCTTTCAGTGCCAGCTTGCGTTTTTTCAGGCGTGTCAGGCGCAGCTCATCGCTTCCCGGACGGCTTGCAAGCTGGTGGATGACCGCATCCAGGTCACGATGCGCCTGACGCAATTCGGTCAGCTTGCGGGCGGTGCTGACGTGGTCTTCGGGATGCATGCGGGCGACAAATACCGGCTTGATGATGGCGCCAAGCTTAGCCTGAAAGACTCCCGAGGTCGATGGATCGCGCGCGATTTCCGCCGCCTTGCCGTTGTCCGTACAATGGCCGGTTCTCCCACGCTACGGACACGGCATGTTCTTTCGCAATCTCTCCCTGTTTCGCTTCTCTGCCGACACGGCGCGCACGCTGGATGACCTCGAAACCACGCTCGACGGGCAGCGTCTGCGGCCGTGCGGCGCGATGGAGTTGTTCACGCGTGGCTTTGTCTCGCCGCTGGGTGGCGAGGACAAGGCCCTGACGCGAACATTGGGCGAGCACACGCTGCTGACGCTGGGCCAGGAAGACAAAATCCTGCCCGCCGCCGTGGTGGCAGCTGAAACCAGCCAGCGGGCCAAGGCCCTGGCCGAGAGCGAGGGCGAGGCGGTGTCGGCCAGGCGTCGGCGCGGCATCAAGCAGGAGGTCATCGAGGAGTTGCTGCCGCGTGCCTTCAGCAAGCCGTCGCAAACCTCGGCCTGGCTGGATCGCAAGGCAGGCTGGGTGGTGGTCGATACCTCCAGCAGCAAAAAGGCCGAGGCTCTGCTGAGCAGCCTGCGCGATGCCCTGGGCACGTTTGCGGTGCAGCCGCCGGTGCCATCGCACCCGGTACGTGATCGTCTGACACACTGGCTGACCAGCGGTGATCTGCCGGCTGGCCTGGCGCTGGCTGAAGAATGCGAGCTGCGCGATCCCGGGACCGGAGGCGCGGTGGTGCGTTGCCGGCACCAGAACCTCACCGCCGACGAGATCGGCGAGCACCTGCGCAGCGGCAAGCAGGTGTTTCACCTGGGCCTGCATTTCGATGACCGCATGAGTTTCGTGCTGGGTGAAGACCTGGTGATTCGCAAGCTCAGCTTCCACGATGTGGTGCTGGAGGAACTGGATTTTGAAACCGGTGCCGATGCGGCGGCCGAGGTCGATGCCCGCTTTGTGTTGATGACCGGCGAGGTGTCGCGTTTGCTGGAGCAAATGGTCGACTGGTTCGGCTTGAGCCGGCCCGAAGCGGGCTGACGGGCACATGGCCGGACGCTACGACACATGCGTGCAGGTGGACTTCGGTGGCGGTATGGTCCTGCCGGTGGTCTGGTCGCGCAATCCACGTTCACGCCATGTGCGTTTGAGCGTCGATGAAACCCGGATTCGGGTCAGTTCGCCGCCGCAGGTCCCGTTCGAGCGAATCCGCAAATTTCTCCTCGAACAGCGCGATTGGCTGGACGAGCACCTGCAGGCCTTGCAGCGCCAGCGCCACGCGCATCCACCGCTGCAGATTGGCGTGGACACTGAAGTCCTGCTGCGCGGCGAGCGCCTGCCACTGATATGGCGCCCTGTCCGGGGCGATCCGTGGGTGCGACGGATCAGGGATCACGTGGTGGTCGGCGTGCCGCAGGGCCCGGATGCGGACGTGTTGTCCATGGTGTTCGTGTACATGCACGATTTCCTGCACCAGAGCATGATCGGAGATGTCATGCACTGGCTGCCGCAGCACACCGCCCAACTGGGCCTCGAGCCGAGGCGAATCCGCACGAGGTTCATGACCTCGCGCTGGGGCAGCATGGGCAAGAACGGCCACATGAGCCTGGCCCTGGGCCTGGCGTTGGCCCCGCCGGAAGCCCTGCACTATGTTCTGGTGCACGAACTGGCCCACATGGTCGAGCCGAACCATTCGCCGCGCTTCTGGGATCAGGTCGAGGCTTTGCTGCCCGGCTCAGCGACATGGCGCGGCTGGCTCAAGGCGCATTCCACCGAGTTGCGCCTGGAGACCCGGCGTTTGCTCGGGATTTGAGCGGCCCAAATCCGGTGCCGGATCCGCGCTGCGCGCTTGATCCGGCCTACATCAAGCCAACAACCCGGCCAGGAATGACACGCTACACGTGCCGCGTCCCGATTCCCGATTCCCACCTCCCGCGTCCCGATTCCCGATTCCCGATTCCCTATCCCCTATCCCCTATCCCCTATCCCCTATCCCCTATCCCCTATCC
>CAZOXZ010000018.1:0-26648 GCA_964583865.1 uncultured Rhodanobacteraceae bacterium
ATCGGATCAGCCGTAAAAACGGCCAAACTTTGGGCTGAGCTCACGGATTCAGAGAGGTTCCATCGCATTTCCGCGTTCATCTTGGTACTGGAATACGCGCTTGCGTTTGCGATCATCCTCGTCGTTTCCACGATGCTGCTGGAACGCCGGCATGCCATCAACTTGCCCAGCGGGCTGAAGACGACCGGGCTTTACGTTGTTGAAGGGTCGCCCGTGGCGCAGCCGATCGATTCTGGAGTTTGGTCGCGCGTCGTCAAGAGATTCCAGTCGGTTGCCGGCTATGAAAACGTCGCGGTTACATCCAGCGCTCCATTCCTGGGTTCGTCTGTGTTGACCTACTCGGTGAGTAATGCCGAAGAAGGCGCGGCACTTGCCAAGATGGATGCGTACGGGTACGCCGCCGGCGCTGGTTTGCGCTCGGTCTTTGGCCTGACCTTGTTGAGCGGCAGGGACTTTACCGCAGCCGAGATATCACATCGCCGTGACGACACGTCGCATGTGGTCATTATTGGCGCACCTCTTGCGCAACGCCTCTTCCCGGAGGGCGATGCGGCCGGCAAGCTTACGCGGACATCCGGCGTTCCGTATACGATTGCAGGTGTGGTCAATTCATTTGCGGCGCCCCGGTACTTCGGGTCGACGGGGACCATGAATACGCTGTTGTTGCCGAAGATTGATCAGCGTGTCGGCAGGATTCTGGTCGTCCGGTATGGCCGCGACCCACGTGTATTGGAGCGCGTCACGGATGCACTGCAAGAGCAGTATCTCGGGAAGATCAGATGGAAGCTGCGTTCTTACTCGGAAGTCAAGCGGGCCTACTTTGCTACCGACCGTGCGGTTGTTGGGCTGCTCGCATTCATTCTGGTGGCCGTCATTGTCACGGCATCGTGTGGCATTTTTGGCTTGACGAGCTACTGGGTCGCAAGCAGGCGGCGGCAGATTGGCATTCGTCGTGCACTGGGCGGGCGCAAGTCGGCTGTGCTGGTCGGGTTTCTTCTTGAAGGCGGCGTGCTGGTATTCGCCGGCTTGCTTGTCGGCACCCTGTCTTGCGTTGTGCTCAGCGCAGTTACCAGCTTCGGCTCGGTGACTGTTTCAAGTATCGCCATTGCATTTGTGGTGACGTGCTTGTTGGCAATCACGGTCATTTGTTTGTCATTGGGCAGGTGGTTGCGCCTGGGCCCCGTTCCTTTGCTGCGATCATCATGGGAACCTGTGCAGCTGAAACACACGGCTGCGCCGACGACAAAAAAACGAGGTCAGAACACACGTTTTACCCAGGCGTGACCAAACGTCGGTACGTTCCCGGGTTCACGGCTGTTCCGGCCCCGTTCTCGCGAAGGGAAAGATGTTCTGACCTCGTTTTTCGCGTGGTTTGCGGTGAATTTTGTACTCATCCGCGCCCCTCCATGAAAAATCAGGCTACACTGCGACCATCGCAGATGCAGGCGTGGTCGAAGGATGAACTGCACGACGGTCGACATGACAGCGCGTGATCCGGCCATGACCCGGCCGTGGCGCCGATCGCCATGGCGCTGGTGTGTCACGGCAGGCAGGACCTGACGGATGGTTCCGGTGCCGGCCCAGGTGACGTTTGGTTATTTTTCGGTGGCGATGCTGGCGACCGCGACGGTTGCATTCGCGGCCGGCGTCCAGTTTCTTGTTGTCGGCTTGCGCCAGCGCAAGGGTAGTACGGCGCTGCGTTTTGCGGTGTTTTGCGGCTGCATCACCTTGTTGGCCATTGTCCGTACGGTGTACCACCTGGCGCCTTCCCTGGAGGTCGCCGTGGCGGCCTTGCGCTGGCTTGGTGGTGTTGGCCTGGTTTCAGCATGTGCCCTGATCCTGTTCGTGGCCAGCTACACCGGGCGTCCGGTCGAGAAGCCGGTGGTTGTCGTGGTGATGCCTGTCGTATTGTTGTTGTTTCTGGCGAACCTGTTTGCGCCAGCAACAATCTTTGCCAGTCATGTCGTTGTCGGCACGCCATTGGTTCTGCCGTGGGGCGAGGCCCTGCAGCGCCTGGAGCAGACACCACACTGGCCGGGCGCGGTGTATGCGGGATTCATCTACGCCGTGTTCGCCTGGGCCGTGTATCGTTGCATCCGTCAGTATCGCGAGGGTCAGCGCAAACAGGCCGTGATGCTGCTGGTTTGCCTCGGTGTCCAGTTGTTGACGGTGTTCTGGAGCCTGTACATGACCACCGTGGCCGGGTGGAACCAGCCGGCCTACATTGCCTTCGCGTTCCTGTTGTTCGTGATGCTGATGGCCTTGTCGCTGATCGACCAGATTCACCAGCGGTCGGTAGAGCTGGAAAAGACCACCACGGCCTTGCGTGCCGAGGCCAATGCGCGCGCCAAGGTGGAAGACGAACTGCGCTACACCGCCTGGCATGACAATCTCACCGGCTTGCCCAACCGCTTGAACCTGCTCACCACGCTGGAGGAAACCCTGGCGCAGGCGCGGACATCGGGCAGCCACGGCAGCGTGCTGATGATCGATCTCGACAATTTCAAGATCATCAACGACTCGCTGGGCCACAAGACCGGCGATGCGGTGCTGAAGGTGGTAGCGCGCCGCCTGAAGGAAGCCGTGCCACCCCAGGCCATGGTCGCGCGTCTGGGCGGGGATGAATTCACCATCCTGCTCAATGATGATGCGCCCAGCAGGGCGGTGACCGCGGCCAATGCGCTGGACACGGCCGAATCCGTGCTGGCGCACCTCGCTCAGCCCATGTCACCGCAATATCGCGTGCTGACCATCGGCGCCAGCATTGGTGTGGCCACCTTCCCGGAGGCCGGGATTCGGCCAGCCGACATCATGCGCAGTGCCGACATTGCCTTGTACCGAGCCAAGGATGCCGGTCGGCATACGGCGCGCATTTTCGAGCCGGGCATGCAGCGCGAGGCCGATGCCAGGCTGGAACTCGAACGCGGGCTGCGCCTGGCGCTGGACGAAGAGCAGCTGGTATTGCATTTCCAGCCCCAGGTGGACATGGCCGGCCGGCCTGTCGGCGCTGAAGCCTTGTTGCGCTGGCAGCATCCTGAGCGCGGCGAGATCCCGCCGGACGAGTTCATCCCGGTCGCCGAACAATCCGGCCTGATCCATCCGCTGGGAAATTGGGTCGTGGACGAGGCTTGCCGTCAACTGCGTGAATGGCAGGGCCATGCCCTGATGCAGGGTCAGCAACTGTCCATCAACGTCAGCCCGTGGCAGTTGGTGCATCCGGGCTACGTGAGCGCGCTTGCAAGGCAGGTGACTGACCATGGCTTGTCCCCGTCCATGCTGACGCTGGAACTGACCGAGAGTGCCCTGCTGCGTGATTTCGACAACGCGCAACAAGTGCTGCAGGGGCTGGTCGCGGCCGGTTTTCGCCTGTCGCTGGACGACTTCGGTACCGGCTACTCGTCGCTGTCGTACCTGCAGCGTCTGCCGTTGCACGAGTTGAAAATTGACCGTTCGTTCACCGCCACGCTGGATTCCGGCATGGCCAACCCCCTGGTGGGCTTCGTGATTGATGTCGGTCGGCGCCTGGGCATGACCACGGTGGCCGAGGGTGTCGAGGACGACGCGCAAAAACAGGCGCTCGAGGCCTTGGGCTGTGATTTCATCCAGGGCTTTTTCATCAGCCCGCCGCTGCCGGCCGATTGCTTTCGCGACTGGCTTGCTCGCAGTGCCGAGGCGGTCGGCTGATGGTGGCAGGGGACGTTGTCAGCACAACCCGCCATTGACCGACAGCACCTGCCGGGTGATGTAGCCGGCATCCTCGCGGCACAGGAAGGCTACCAGTGCCGCCACCTCTTCCGGCTTGCCGGCGCGACCCATGGGGATGTGCTTGAGGATCTCGTCGACCGGGGCGTCCTCGATCATGGCGGTGTCAATGAGTCCGGGTGCCACGCAGTTGACGGTGATGCGCCGGCTGGCCAGTTCCACCGCCAATGCCTTGCTGGCACCGATGAGCCCGGCCTTGGCGGCGCTGTAATTGCTCTGGCCGCGGTTGCCGGTGATGCCGGCCACCGAGGCAATGGTGACGATGCGCCCGTCCTGGCGGCGGCGGACCATGGGCATGATGATCGGATGCAGCACGTTGTAGAAGCCGTGCAAGTGGCTGTCGACGACGCCATCCCAGTCCTCGCCGGTCAGCGCCGGAAAAGCATTGTCGCGGCTGGCGCCGGCATTGAGCACCGCGCCCCAGTACGGCCCGTTGGCCGCGATGTCGGCTTCCAACGCGGCGCGCGTGGCCTCGCGCTCGGCCATGTCGAAGCCAAGCAGCGCGGTCGCTGTCTGGTGCGCGTCCAGTTCGCTGGCAAGGGCCTCGGTGGCCGCACGGTTGGAGCGATAGTGCAGGCCCAGGGCAAAGCCGTCGGCCGCCAGTGCGTGCGCGATGGCCTGGCCGATGCCACCGCTGGCGCCGGTGACCAGAATGCGCTTGTGCTCGCTCATGTCGGGTCTTCCTCTTCCAGGATGATGATGGTGGCTTCGGCCAGCAGCCGGTCCGCATGCTCGATGCGGCAGTCGCAGGCGCCCATGCCACCGCCTTCGCGGCCGAAACTGCGCGCGGCACGCACCGTCAGGTCGGCATTCGCGGGCAGCCACGGCACGCGACCGTCATAGTGGCGCGTGCCCAGCAGCATGCCGCGACGCGGTGCATCGCCGTTGGCATGGCTGGTGAGGCTGGCGTGGGCGGCGATGGCCTGCGCCATCATTTCCATGCCGACCCAGACGGGAATGCCGTGGCCCGCAACATGGAATGGATGATCTTCTTCCAGTCGCGCACGTACCGTCACGTGGATCGGCGAGGAATCAAGGATGGCCGCGATGAGCACGGCCTGGCCGGCGTGCGGCAGAAGTTCTGCGGCGGGAGGAAAGGTCATTGCGGGCGCTCCAGAGGTTGCAGTTTCAGCGTCATGCCGGCGCCGGGCAGGGTGATGACCATGTGCGCGTCGACCAGCGGCCGGCCCTGACGCACCACGCGGGCGATTTCCTCACCCTCACGGATCAGCCGGCGGGTCTGGTCGTCCCCGGATTGTGTGACCTCCAGCTCCACGCCTTTCAGACTGGCTTGCAGCCGGTCCGGATCGGCCAGCGCCAGTTCCAGCATGGCCAATACCCGCCATGGCCGCATCTCGTGCCGGGCTGGTTCGACGTGGATTTTCTGCCCGTCCCATCCCAGCGTGAACATGTGCGTGCCGAACATGCTGGTTCCGGCCAGGCGCAGCGTGTCGTTGTCGATCTGCAGTTGGCTGACAAACGTATCGCTCTGGTTGCCATGTCGCACCGTGACAACATGTTGCGCCGACAGTTGTGGCAGCGCCTGTGGTGGCAAGGGGCAAAAACTGGCGTTGCGGCCCATCTGGAGACATTCGCGGCCGGCATGCGGCAGACTGGCACAACCGGCCAGCAGAAGAGCGAGAAAGCAGGACAGGATCAGGCGGTGGTTCATGGCGCGTGCTCGCGATCGACGGATGGCAGGGACAGTGGTGTTGCAAGATAGCTGAAGAGGATACCGATGCCGGTGGCCAGACCAAAGGCGTGCAGCGCCGGGATCTGGCTGAAGGCCAGCAGACCGAAGCCGATGATGGTGGTCAGGGCTGACAGCAGCACGGCCAGCGCGGTGGCGTTGTCTTGCGTGCCGATCTCGCGCAGGAACACGGCGTAATCCCGGCCCAGACCGAGAATGAGGATCAGCGCCACGACGGAAAAGATGTTCAGCGGCACACCCAGCCAGCCGAGCACGCCCAGCGTCAGCGCCAGCGCCAGCGCCGGCGGATACAGCATGCGCAGGCCTTCGCGCCAGCCGTAGCGCCAGATGAGGATCGCCGAGATCAGCAGATAACCCAGCAGCACCAGCAGCATGGCGCGCTGGCGGATCTTCGCGAACACCTGGTCGATGCGCTCCAGCGAGGCCACGTAGTGCACGCCGGGGACCCCGGCGGCCGCAGCTTCAAGTCGGCTTGTGCTCACGGCCTGGGTGGCGAATACGGTCGCCATCAGGGTCACGCCGTCCTTGGCGGGCAGCACAAGCCGCTCCAGCTCGGGCACGGCGGCAAACAACGCGTTGGCCGTCAGCGGTGCCTGCGGCGCGGCCTGCCAGCCCTGCCGGATGCGTCCAGCGAGCGCTGGTGGCAGGCCCATGGCGGCAAAGGCCTTGGCCAGTTCATTCGGCGCGGCCAGGAGCTCGCGCCAGGCCGCCAGGCTGGCTTCTTGCCGGGTTGCCGGCGGCAGGAAACGCGACAAACCCAGCGGCTCGGCCTGCGGCAATGTCTTTTGCAGCCGTTCGAAAAGGGCGGCCTCGTGCGTCAATGCCGCGTCCAGCGTCTGGCCGTGGACCAGAAAATACCCCGAGGCCGGTTGTCTGCCCAGCGCCTGGCGCAGGTCGTGGTCGGCCTGCATCAGTGCCGGTGGAAAATGCGACAGCTCGCGTACCTCGTCGTGTGCCTGCAGCTGCCACCAGCCCGGCGCTGCCAGCAGCAGGGCCACAAGCGGCAGTAGCCAACGTGCGCGGGACGGCTGGCAGGCGGCGCGCAGGAAGCGGCCCGCACCGCGCACCAGTGCATGCGTGGGAACGGTTGGCGGGCGCGTGAGGCTGAGCGGAAATATCAGTGCCACCACCAGTGCGGCCGCGACAAGGCCGGCCACCGAGAATACCGCCACCTGGGCGAGCGCGGGAAAACCCGTCAAGGCCAGGCAGGCAAAGGACAGCACGCCAGTCAAAAGGCCCACGACCAGCCCCGGGCGGACTTTCGGCCACACCGTGTCCGGCGACCCGCCGCCGAACCAGTACCCGGAGAAATACAGGAAGGCGTAGTCGATGGCGATGCCCAGCAAGGTGGTGCCGAAGACCAGCGTGAGGATGTGGATGGAACCGAACACGGCGATGACGGCGGCAGCCGCGGCGGTGACGCTGGCACCCAGTTGCAGAAAGCCAAGCAGGTGCGGCGCCAGCGAGCGGTAAGCCCAGGCGATCAACAGCATGATCAGCAGTGTCGAGGTCAGCGAGAGCCACAGTGATTCGCGGCTGGCCTGGTGGCGTGCCGCATCGGCGAACAGTGGTGCGCCGGTGGCCAGCATCTGGCAGCTCGGGCAGTTTCGGGCCACGGCGGCGCGTGCGCCGGCGGTCGCTGAGGTGGCCGTGGCCATGGCTTGGCGGTCGTAGCCGCCGCCGGGCAGTTGCAGGCGCAGCAGATACAAGGCCTGGCCGTCGCGATGGGCCACCTGGAAAGGGCCGTCCGGCAGGAAGTCCGGGTAGGGTCGCGGCAGTTGGCGCAGGAAGCGGGCGGCGTAGCCGCCCGGGTCGGTCGCCAGGTCCACCAGCCCGGCCGGGCTGGCCAGGCTGACGGCCACGGTCGTGGCCAGCGCCTTGGCGCCCTGGCTCTCGAAGCGGGTGATCTGCGTCTGGTCCAGCAGGGCGTGCGCGTGCTCTTGGTACAGGCTCAAGGCCTTGCCGATGGTCTCGCTGTCGTTGTTTGCCTTGAGGCCGGCATCACGGAAGACCTGCCAGGCTGCGGTCGCGGCCTTGTGTGTGTCAGCCTTGTCCGGACCGCGCACCAGTGCCAGCAACTGGCCGCTGAACTGCGTCCGGCTGCGGGCGGCAGCGGTCTGTTGTGCCGGGGTATCGAACTGCCCCGGCAGCAAGGTCAGCACATCGGTTTGCAACGGCCCCTGCGGGCCCATACGCCAGGCCGCCAGCAGACACAGGGCCGCCAGCAGCACCAACAGCACGGTCCAGCGCCACCACGGTCGTGCTGTCATTGCGCCGGCGTGCTCGCAGGCATGAAGCGGATGGTCATGTGCCCGCCGGAGGCCTCGTCCAGCGCCAGCTCCTCGGGTTGTCCGGCGGCGTTCTCGATGACGGTGATGCGGCGGATGGCTTCGGCCATGGCCTTGCTGCGCGGCACCATAGTGACGCGCGAACCATTTTCCAGAGGCGTGATCTCGACGTTGAAGTAGCGTGTGAGCTCCTCGCCGTCACCGGACAGGCCGGCCACGAAAACCTGTTGCACCACCTTCAGCCAGGGCGTGTCGGCCGCGTCCAGCGTGCGCTGGCTGCCGTCCGGCAAGGTTTCACGGGCCACGCCGTCCTGCATCTGGAACAGGTAATGGTAGGGCCTGGTGATTTCCCAGCGGAAACCCGACGCTTGGTCGAAAGAAAGATGGCCGTGGCTGATGATGGGTTCATCGAAACCGGGCAAGGTCCGGGTCTGCACGAAATCGGCGGCGAAGCCGTCCGTGGCCGGGACCGCGAGGGCGCTGGTGGTCAGAAGCAATGCCAACAAGGTGGTCAACAGTTTTACAACCATGGTTCTACTCGCTCCAGCAGGGCCGGTGGGCTGGCCAGTTGCAGTTCCCAATCCGCCAGTGTGACCGCGCATTGCACCGTCGAGCCGTTGCCGAGGCGCTGGCCGCTGGCCAGGTCGTCGACGCGGTAGTCCACGCGCAGGCGGTTTTCCCATTCCACCAGCCCGGCAGTGATGCGCAGCCACTGTGCATAACGCGCCGGACGGACGAAACGTGCGCTGGCATCGCTCAGCGGCCAGGCATACCCCGAGTCGCGCATTTGCGGATAGTCGTAGTCGATGCGGCGCAGTAACTCGGCGCGCGCCTGCTCGAAGTAACGGAAATAATTGCCGTGCCAGACGATGTGCGCGGCATCGACATCCTGGAACGGCACTTGCAGCTCGATGCTGGCGCACAGCAGGGCGCGGTCTTCCAGCCTGCGTCGCGGCGAGCGTCGGGTGGCGGTGGCGTTCATGCCGGGTTGCGCTCCTTCATCGCGGGCACGCGCGAGCGCCGCAGCAGGCCCGGCAGGCGCGGCCACATGCCGGCGAACAGGCGCAGGTGCAGCCACACCATGCGCGCGTTGTCACGCAGCATGCGGAAATGCGACACGCCGTTTTCAGGATAGGTCACGCGCGTGGGCAGGAACAGGCTCTCGGTGCCGGCCCAGTACAGGCGCGTCATGATGTCGGTGTCAAAATCCATGCGCGCGCCGATGCGCACGCGCCGCGCCAGTGCCAGCGTCGGCGCCACCGGGTAGACGCGAAACCCGCACATGGTGTCGCGCAGCTTGAATGAAAGCGTGTCCAGCCAAATCAGGCCGTGGGTCAGGTAGCGGCCATAAAAACGCACCGCCGGCACGCTGTCGTCGTAGGCCGGGCAGCCGGACACCAGATGCCGCGGATGCGCTCGTGCCAGTGCCAGCAGCCGCGGCACGTCGTCGAGGTCGTGCTGGCCGTCGGCGTCGACCTGCAAGGCGTGGGTGCAACCCGCCCGGCCGGCGGCTTCGATGCCGGCCATGACGGCGGCGCCCTTGCCGCGGTTGCCCGGCAGGTGCAGGCAGTGGATGCTGTCCTGCGCTGCCAGTTGGTCCAGCACGGCGCGGGTGGCGGCATCGCTGCCATCATCCACCAGCCACACAGGCAGTTGTTCGGCCCGCAGTCGGGCAACGATGGCGGGCAGGCGCTGGTGGTGGTTGTACACCGGGATCACGGCGCAGGGGCGGACGTTCATGGGGCCTCCGCGAAGTCGAACAGGCCGCTGGATGCGCGCACGGCCTCGTCGGCGACGTGCAGCAGGTACTCGAAGGCAACGCGTTGCCCCTGTCGCGCCAGCTTCAGGGTCAGCCGCGCCACCGGCACCACCGGATGGGTGAATTTCAGGCGCAGGATCTGCAGGGGCGGCCGGTCGCTGCCGACCATGACCGCGGCGTGGTGTGCCGCCCAGCCGACCTGGACCACGCCCGGCAGGATGGGGTTGCCCGGAAAATGGCCTTCCAGCCACGGACAATCGTTGTCGAGGGTGAAATCCAGCGTCAGCGCGTCGCCTTCGTCACGTCGGGCCGTGATGCGTGGCAGATGCTTCATGCCGTGCCCCCGTGCAAGGTGGCCGCGTGCGTGCCCGGCGTCTCGTCGGCTGCCTGGAACTCTCCCAGTGCCTCGTTGAAGAGCTTTTTGAGGCGGCGATTGACGCGCCGCGCGGCCACGCCATGCGGCATGTCCGGCGTGGCGCCCAGCGACGAAACCGAGCGTGGCGGCAGCACGCGGATACGCAGCGTCCATGGGCGGTCGCCGACCTCGTGCCAGGCCTGGTGCTTGCCCAGTGCCAGCGGACGGCATTCGATGACCACCGGCAGGATGTCGCAACCACTGCGTGCGGCGACCTGGGCCGCGCCGCGGTAGAAATGCAACGGTTGGCCGGGCGTGGAGCGCGTGCCTTCCGGGAACAGGATCACGTTGCGGCCTTGCTTGATGCGGGCCACGCATTCGTGCATCACGCCCACGGTGTCGGCGTTGCCGACGTAACCGATGACTTCGACGAAGCGGCGATAAAAACGGTTCTGCCACATCGCCTGCTTGACCACGCAATCGGCCTGCGGCAACAGGCCCACCAGGGCCACCACGTCCAGGTACATCGGGTGATTGGCCACCAGAAGCTTGCCCTTGGCCTGGGCCAGCCACTGTCGGCCCTCGACCTCGACATGCCCTACGCGCAGCAAGGCAATGACGCCCAGCAGCAGGCGGAACGACCAGCCCACGACGCGGCGCACCCGCGCCCGGCGAGCCGCCCGGCTGCCGGGCCCCAAGCACAACACCGGCAACACCGTGATCCCGGCCACCCAGGCCAGCGAGGCATACCACAGGAAACAGAAGCCGGTGGCCGTGGAACGCCATGCGCGGCCCAGCCGTCGCCACAGGCCGGTTGGCGTGGTGGTGGGGATGCTGTCCGGGTCGGGTGAGCGGGCAGTCAAGCGCGAGGTGCTCCGTGGCTTGGCGACGAATCGGGTCATGAGTCTACCAAGCGTCATCGGTTGCACTGAAGCGTGGCGGACGATACTGGCGCCACAACCACGGCGCCAGCAGCGCCGCGGCGGCACCCAGTGGTACGCCGCCGGCGATGTCCAGCAGCACGTGCTGGCGCGTGGCCACCGTGGACCACAGGATCATCAGACACCAGGCAATGTTCAGGACATGCAACCAGCCCGGCGTGCCGATCTTGTGCAGCAGTCGTGTCAGCCAGATGGATGTCAGTACCGAGAAACCGACATGCAGCGACGGGCAGGCATTGCGCCCGGCATCGGCGGTCTTGATGGCGTCGATCACCGGCCAGGGCGACCAGTCGATGGGCGAGGGCGGCACGGCCGTGGGTGTGAAGATGAAAAACCCGCAAGCCACGGCAGCCAGCAGGACCACCGACAAGGCATAGGCCGGCAGTTCGGCCAGCGAGCGCATCAGGCCCGGCGCCAGGCCGATATACAGCCACAGGCTGAGATAGGGCACGATGGCCCAGGGCACGAAGGGCACGCGCTCGCCCGCCGGCAGGCGCGGCATGATCGTCACCGGAAATTGTGGATGTCGCTGCAGCCACAGGTAGAACACCATGAAGGCCGCGACGACCAGGCTGATGAGCGTGATCTTCAGCAACCAGTGGAGCCGCAGCCGGAAGCCGAGCTCGCCAAGCCAGGTTGCCGTGGGTGTCGGGGTCATCGGCTGAATGATGGCAGTTGCTGCGACAGCTGGCAACGGTACCATGCACAACCACATGCCTCGTGCGTGAAGGAGACCCACGTATATCCTCTC
This sequence comes from uncultured Rhodanobacteraceae bacterium, assembly GCA_964583865.1. Classification (GTDB taxonomy): domain Bacteria; phylum Pseudomonadota; class Gammaproteobacteria; order Xanthomonadales; family Rhodanobacteraceae; genus DASSBG01. Next base: position 11,568 of record CAZOXZ010000018.1, read on the forward strand.
CCCACGTAACGGGGGGTCCCTTGCCACCCCGGCGCACCCCACAGGTTGCGCCGCCACCGTCCGCGCGCATGACGCGCGCGCGCAGGCGTATGCCCGCGCGCGCGCTGTCACCGGTGGGCCACGGCGCGTGCTGGTCATCGGCGCCTCGTCCGGGTATGGCCTGGCGGCGCGCATCACGGCGGCCTTTGGCTGGGGCGCGGCCACGCTGGGCGTGTTCCGCGAAAAGCCGGCGCGCCGGCGCAAGACAGCCACGGCTGGTTGGTACAACGCGGCGGCCTTCCAGCGCGAAGCGGCCGGCCTCGCCGCGCCACAGCCCTCGCTGAATGCCGATGCTTTTGCCGATGGCACGCGAGCGCGCACCATCGAGTTCATCCGGGACGAACTGGGCGGGCCGGTGGACCTGGTGATCTACTCGCTGGCCGCGCCGGCGCGCACTCTGCCGGACAGCGGCGAGACCGTGCAGGCGGTCATCAAGCCGGTCGGTGAAACCTTTTACGGCCACACCATCGATACCGATGCCGATGCTTTGGTGCCCTTGAGTCTGGCACCGGCCACGGACGCGGAAATCGACGCCACGGTGAAGGTCATGGGTGGCGAGGACTGGCGTCTGTGGCTGGAAGCGCTGGATGGTGCCGGCGTGCTGGCCGACGACGCCCGCAGCGTGGCTTTCAGTTACCTCGGGCCGGAGCTGACCTGGCCGATCTACCGCGATGGCAGCATCGGCCGAGCCAAGGCGGATCTGGAAGAAACCGCCCGGGCCATGTCCGCCGCTGCCGGACGTGCGGATTTTGCCCGCGTGGCGGTGCTGAAATCCATCGTCACCCAGGCCAGCGCCGCTATTCCCAGCATTCCGTTGTACCTGTCGGTGGTCGGGCGCGTGCTGCAGGACCGCGGCCTGGACGAGGATGCGCTGGACCAGCAATTGCGCCTGTTTGCGGAGCATCTTTACCCGGCGGGCCAGCCGCTGGCCAGCGACGAGGCCGGCCGCCTGCGCCTGGACGAACGCGAGCTGGCGCCCGAGGTGCAGGCGGCGGCCGAGGCCTTGTGGGCCCGGCTGGACGGCGACAACTTCGCGAAACTGGCCGATTACGCCGGCTACAAGCGTGCTTTCCTCGGCCTGTACGGCTTTGGTCGGGAGGACGTCGATTACGGCGCCGATGTCGATGCGGTCGTGGCCTTCGAGCCATATACGGTCTGAGAGCTTGTGAGTTGTTCAAGCTCGAAGCCGGGCCGTGTGACCGTTTTGAGGGGCACGCACGACGCCAACCCTTGTCATTCTGCGCGCAGGGCGAAGCCCGTAGTCGCAGAATCTGGCACCCGGTGCACCATGATGGAGATCCTGCGGTTCCGCTCGCTGCGCTCGCTTCACGCAGGATGACGGCTGGACTTTGCGGGAGCGGGGACGGGCGTGTACCGGCCCCGCGACTGGAAAAATCCCCAAGATGGGGGTTTTTACATAGAATCCGAGTTTCGATTGACCGGCAACCGGCTGCCTTATAGGCTTGATCAACCGCCAACACGCGCCTTTGACGACGACGCAACGATGACGACCCAGGACATCTTCCAGACCCTCAAGACCACCCTGATCGAAGATTTCGAGCTCGACCCGGCCGCCATCACGCCCGAGGCACGCCTGAACGAAGACCTGGATCTCGACAGCATCGATGCCGTCGACATGATCATCAAGATCCAGGAGTTGACCGGTTGCAAGGTCAGCCCCGAGGACTTCAAGCAGGTGCGTACCGTGGGCGATGTCGAGCGCGTGGTCGAGCAGCTGGTGGCCGGCAACGAGGCCGCAACCGATTGAGCCGTCTGTCCCGGGAATCAGGCATGCAGCACCGTGTCGTCGTCACCGGCTGTGGCGGCCTGACGGCGCTGGGCCATGACTGGCCGACGATTCGCAAGGCACTGAAAGCCGGTCGTTCGGGCGTGCGCTACATGTCCGAGTGGGACGACATCCAGTCCATGAACACGCGCCTCGCCGCGCCCGTGGCCGACTTCGAGCTGCCCGAGCATTACAGCCGCAAGCGTTGCCGCAGCATGGGGCCGGTGGCGAAGATGTCCACGCGTGCCACCGAACTGGCGCTCATCGATGCCGGCCTGCTGGATGATCCGGTGCTGACCGGCGGCGCATGCGGCATCGCCTACGGCGCCTGCGCCGGCAGTGCGCGCGATGTGGTGGCCTTCGGCCTGCTTGGTGCCGAGCGCAACATCCGCCACATCAACGCCGGCAGCTACGTGCGCATGATGAGTCACACTGGTGCAGTCAACATCAGCCTGTTTTTTGGCATTACCGGGCGCGTCATCCCGTCGGCCAGTGCCTGTACGTCCGGCAGCCAGGCCATCGGCTTTGCCTGCGAGGCCATCCAGACGGGCCGCCAGAAGGTCATGCTGGCCGGCGGCGGCGAGGAGCTTTCCATCGGCACCACCGGCGCTTTCGACCGCCTGTTTGCCACCAGCACCCGCAACGACGACAGCGGCACTTCGCCGCGGCCTTTCGATCGTGACCGCGACGGCCTGGTGATTGGCGAGGGTGCGGCCACGCTGGTGCTGGAAGATCTGGAGCATGCCCGCGAGCGTGGTGCCACCATTCTGGCCGAGGTGGTCGGCTTTGCCACCAATGCCGACGGCGCCCATGTGACCCAGCCGAACGAGGAAACGATCAGCCGGGTGATGCGCATGGCGCTGGCCGATGCCGGCCTCGAGGCCGGCGACATCGGGTACATCAGTGCCCATGCCACGGCCACCGATCGCGGCGATGTCGTCGAAGCCCGGGCCACGCGTGAGGTCTTCGGCGATGGCGTGCCGATCAGTTCCCTGAAAGGCCATTTCGGTCACTCGCTGGGGGCCTGCGGTTCGCTGGAGGCCTGGCTCGGCATCTGCATGATGCATGACGGCTGGTTCGCGCCGACCCTGAACCTCGAGCATGTCGATCCGGATTGCGCCGGGCTGGATCACATCACCGGCGCGGGCCGCACGCTGGATGTCGATTGCTTCATGAGCAACAACTTCGCTTTCGGTGGCATCAACACCAGCCTCATCCTGCGGCGCTGGTCCGGGACCTGATCCGGCACCTGAACGGAAGCTGCCCGACGGTGCGCAATGTCGGCCAGCAAACGCTCCAATCCACTACCATGGTGCTGTCGCCGTTGCCAATCGTCGGGTCCCCATGCTCCCGTCAACCGTATCCTCTGTCGAGGACAAGTCCATTGATGAGCTCCTTGAACGCCTGAGGCAGGGCGACAAGACGGCCATGGATGAGCTTTTGGCGGTGCTGTTCCAGGATCTGCGCCGGCTGGCGCGGTCCCAGCGCCTGCGCATGGGTGGTGGCGAGACCTTGTGTACCACGGCTCTGGTGCACGAGGCCTACCTGAAGATGCGGCGCAGCACCAGCGTGTCGGTACAATCCCGGCGCCATTTCCTGCGTACGGCAGGCATGGCCATGCGCCAGATCCTCATTGATCATGCGCGTTCCCAGTTGGCCGCCCAGGATCGCGATCGCATTGCCGGCAGTCGGCACGAAGGCAGCCAGCTGGAGATCCAGCAGCAGGCGCGCCGGGTGCTGGATATCAACGTGGCGCTGGAAGACCTGGAGGCGACCAACGAGCGTCTCGCCAGCGTGGTGACATACCGTTATTTCGGCGGCTTCAGTGAAGCCGAGATCGCGGACATTCTGGATGTCAGCGAACGCACTGTGCGGCGAGACTGGTTCAAGGCCAAGGCCTTGCTGGCACAGGCGTTGGCGTCCACCCGGAACTCGCGGGCGTGACTCGCCGCGGCGCGGGCCAGTCGTCGTGGCCAGCGTCCCTGGACGAGGCCCTCGATCAGGTGGCGCTGCTGGAGGGGGCCGAGCGCACGGCCTGGATCGACGCGCTGGCCGCACGTGATGCCGAGCTGGCGGAGCAGGTCCGGCATCTGGTCGCCGGAGCCGACAGCCTGCAGGATCTGGATCATGGGCCAGCCGTCCTGGCCGGCCATCTGACCGATACGCACGGTGCATTGCCGCATGGCACGCGGCTCGGGTCATGGCGTTTGCTGCGTGAGCTGGGCCGTGGCGGCATGGGCCGGGTGTACCTGGCCGAGCGCGCTGATGGCGCCTTCGAAAAAAAGGTGGCCATCAAGGTTCTGCGCCAGGAGCGACGCCTGCCAGACGCCGTCATGGAGCACGAACGCGCCTTGTTGGCACGCCTGGAGCATCCGGGGTTGACACGCCTTCTGGACGGTGGCATCAGCGCTGACGGCGATGTGTATCTGGTCATGGAGCTGGTCGAGGGCCAGTCACTGGATGAATGGTGCAGCTCCGGACGCCCCGACCGGAAACGCAAGCTGGCACTGTTCGACCAGATCCTCGATGCCGTGGCCCACGCGCATCGCCAGCTGGTGGTGCACGGCGACCTGAAGCCGGACAACATCTACATCGACAATGACGGGCGCGTAAAGGTCATCGATTTCGGTGTTGCGCGCCTGTTGACCGCCAGCGACCAGGAGCATGTGGCCGGGCTGACGCCGGGTTGGGCCGCGCCCGAATGCCGGGCCGGCGGCAGGCCACATGTCGCCGCGGACATCTACAGCCTGGGCAAACTTCTGCAGCGCTTGCTGGACGGCTGCAACAGCAACGCCGACAAACGCATCCCGAAGGATCTGGCGGCCATCATCGCCCATGCCACCGAGGAAGATCCGGACGCCCGCTACAGCACCGTCATGGGCCTGCGGCGCGATCTGCAGCGTTTTGGTCGTCACGAACCGGTGGCCGCACGCAGGGGCGGGCGTGTGTATCATCTGGCGCGTTTTGTGCGGCGGAACTGGCTGGGCAGCCTGTTTGCCATCGTGATGCTGGGCGTCGTGGTCACGGCCGGCAGTATCATCGTCTGGCAGAACGCCATCGTGCGTATCGAACGCGACAACGCCCGGCTTGCGGCGGCGCGCTCGCAGACGGTGCTGGACTACCTCCTGAGCATCGTCGGGCAAGCGGGGGACCCGGACAGCGATCAAAGTGTCCCCTTGCGGGACTTGCTGGCTGACAGCATGAACCGGATCGATGCCGATTTTCGTGACGATCCGGCTGCGCGCCAGGCGGTGTTGGCGCGGCTGGGCGAGCTGTTGACCCACCTCAACGATTTCCGCAGTGCCGAACCGCTCCTGCAGCGTTTTCTGAATGCGCCGATGGCCGACAAGATGCCGCAGCTGAAGGCGCGCGTGCTGGACAATCTGGCGGTGGTGCGCATGCATCAGGGCCAGCTGGATGCGGCCGATGAGTTGGTCGATCAGGGCTTGTCCGAGCTTGCCGGCTTGCCGGGGGACCAACGCGGCGCACGCGCCGAGCTGTTGTTGACCCGTGGGCAGCTGGCCGGACGCCGAAGCAATCTCGAGGAGGCCATCGACATCATGCATGAAGCGCTGTCGTTGCGCCTGGCCGTTTCCGGTCCCGAGGCGGCGTCCACGGTGGTTGTGCGCAACAGCCTCGCCGCAGCCTTGATGCGCAGCGGCCAGTTTGAGCGGGCGCTGGAGCAATTCCGCCAGATCGATACCGTTTTGGTGCGCACGCAACGCAGCCACAGCCTGGATGCGGCCACCATTTATGGCAACTATGCCACCACGGCCTTTGCCTGGGGGCGTTATCACGAGGCGGACGAGCTCTTCACCAGGGCGCTGGGACTGTACCAGCACTTGTACGGAGCATCCGCCGGTTATGCAGCGCTGTTGAGCAATTCCGGCCGCCTGCAACTGGCGCTGGGGCATGTTGACGAGGGCCGTGAACGGATTGCCAGGGCCGTGGCCATGATGGTCAAGTTCACCGGCACGGACAGCATCGAGTCGGATCTGCTGCGGCTCAGTCTGGGGCGAGCGATGCTGGCCTCGGGCCAGGACAAGGCAGCCGCGGCCGTGTTCAATGCCGTGCAGCAGCGCCTTGGCTTGCGCCTTGGGAATGATCACCCGCTGACCACGCGCGCAGCCAGTCTGGCGTTGATGGCCACCGCATCGGAGCGGCCGGCGGACGACCCGGAGTACGAGCGCGTGCTGACCCGCCTTGCCACCAGCCCGCGGGCGCATCGCTTGCATGCCAGCCTGCTGTGTCGGCGCGCGATGACCGCGTTGCAGCAAGGCCATGGCCGCCTGGCAGTGAGCAGTGCCGATGCCTGCCTCGGCGAACGACAGGCGCATTTGTACCCGCAAAGCCCGCCCGTGCTGATGGCGACGGTGTTGCAGCAGGTGGCGCAGGCGCACCTGGATGGGACGCCGCTGTCCAGCCCCCCATACGAACTGGAACAATTGCGCGCCATGCTCGGCAGTGAGCATCCCGACGTGCGGGATCTTGCCGCCTTGTCCGGCACCAATGGAAAGGCCCGCCCGGAACCCCCGGCGGGCCAACCTCCCTGACACGCAGCGCGCGACGACGTCTTTTTAACGCATATCGACAGGCTTGCCACGCTGCAGTGCAACAAAATACGACCCGGATGGCTTGCATGGTCAAATATTGTCGGCCATGGGGCGACCGGGGCTGGGGTGTTCTCGGACTTTTTTCGTCGCGGTCATGGTTTCTTCGCCATTCGGTTTGAATGAACAATACCGGACACGCTGCCTCGTGCCGCGGATGCCGTTGCATGAGCCAGCGTTGCAGTACAACGGAACAGGACAGGAGCATGATTCATCGCAATTTCACGTCCGGGAGAGGGCGTGCACGTTGTTGGGCGGCGGTCCGCGTTGCCGGCAAGACGTTGCTGGTGGTGTTGGCGGCACTGCTCATGTTGTATCTTTCCAGCCTGATGGACGACAGCCCCGAGGTCGGGTTTGCCGCGATCATGGATGGCCGGCTCATGCCCTGGCTCAATGCCTTGCCGGCCATGCTGCTGGTACTGGCGCTGGCGGCCCTGACCGGACGCCTGCTGCTCTCCCTCGGGCTGAGTGCCGGCGTCGTGGTGCTGGTTCATGCCGTCAGCAGCATCAAGGAACAGGCGCTGGCGGCGCCGTTGGTGCGTGCTGATTTCCGTCTCGTCGGGCAGGTTTTTGGCGACAGCGACGTGTTCGTGCATTACATTCCACACCCGCTGAAAACGGCATTGCTGGTGCTGGCCGTGGTGATCGTGTGCCTGATCCTGCTGCGCTACGAGCCGGTCCTGTGGCGCCGCCGATGGCGCTGGCCTTGCGCGGTGCTGGTGCTGGGCCTGCTGGGCAGCCTGCTGGCCGGAGCGACCCCCTGGCTGGCGCTGTACGAGCAGTCGGGAACGCGTTACAAGCCCTGGTCAACCGCCAAGGTTTCCGCAGAGCGCTTCGGACTGGTGGGCAATATCCTGCAGCAGGGCCTGCACAGCCGATCCCATCCAGCACTGGTCCGCGATCCGGCCCCCGGCCGGGCCTTGCTGGCCCGCCATCGCCAGGCCATCGCGCATCATCTGCATGCAGCCACCGGCCAGGCCGTCTTGCCCGACATCGTGGTGCTGCAAAGCGAGTCATTCTTCGATCCGGCCGATTTGCACGGCTACGAGGCGGACGACTGGATTCCGTACTTCCGCCGCCTGCAACAGCAGGGAATGCATGGCCGCCTGCGCGTACCCACGTATGGCGGCAAGACGATTCGCACCGAGTTCGAGGTCCTCACCGGCCTGTCGCTGCGCTGGTTTCCGTCCCTGACCTTCCCCTACGTCGGCTTGCATCTTGGCAAAGTCCCGGGCCTGGTGCTGGCGCTGGAGCAAGCTGGCTATCGGACGCTGGCCATTCATCCCAATGCGGCCGGCTTCTGGAACCGCGCCGCCACGTTCCGGCACATGGGCTTTGATCGCTTCATCAGCAAGGAAGACCCGCCGTTCCAGCATGTGCCGCGCTGCGGCTTTTACATCTGCGACAAGACGTTGAGCGACGTCATTCTGGACAACTTGCCGACCCAGGGCCCGCCGCAGTTCATTTTTGCCATCAGCATGCAGCTGCACGGCCCGTACGACACGCTGGAATTGCCGCGCCGCGCCAGGGCCCGTGATGCCATCCCGGTGCCGCCCGGCGTGGACGGCGAGGCTGCCCGAACCTTGCGCAATTACCTGGTGCAGCAGCGGGCCGTGGATGCCGATCTCGGGCGGCTGGCGAAGGCATTGGCGGCGCGCGACCGGCCGGCCTTGCTGCTGTTCTACGGCGATCATCTGCCGGGTTTGGGCGCTTCCTTTGCGGCTGGCTTCAAGAATGGCCTTGCCCCCGACGAGCAGACCGTGCCGTGGTTGCTGATCGAGCCGGGGCAGTCACAGCCACGGCCGTCACAAACCCTGCCCAGCTGGATGCTGCCGGCCACGCTTCTGGCGCGGGTCGGGGTGCACGACGATCCGTGGTTCGCCTTGCAGTCGCTGCTGGCGCCGCAGTTGCGCGACACCGACTGGCAGCCGGACGACAAGCTGCAGCGCCAATTGGCCAGCCTTGCCAACCTGCGCCTGCACGGCAAGCTGACGACAGCGGATACAGAGTCGCTGGCCGCGGCAGCGCAGACCGGCAACAGGGACAACGAGTGACCGGGCCCATTGCCCTGCGCTTTTGCGGCACGACAGCGCGGCGTGGCCGTGGCATGCATTACCGACTACCATGGCCGCTTGCTGAAACTGGAGTTCAAACGTGGCAGACAAGACCGTAATGGTGACCGGCGGTGCCGGATTCATTGGTGGCAACTACGTGCACCAGCGCGTGGTCGCCGGTGAGCGCATCATCAACCTGGACAAGCTCACCTACGCCGGCAACCCGGACACCCTGGCTGCCCTGAAAGGCAATGACCGGCATGTGTTCGTGCACGGCGACATCGGCGATGCCGCCCTGGTGCGTCGCCTGCTGGCCGAGCACCGGCCTGATGCGGTGGTCAACTTTGCCGCCGAGTCGCATGTGGACCGCTCCATCGATGGCCCGGCCGCCTTCATCGAGACCAACGTCGTCGGTACCCTGGCGCTGCTGGAAGCGGCACGCGACTACTGGCGCGAGCTGGAGGGCCCGGCGCGCGAGGCGTTTCGCTTTCTGCACGTGTCCACCGACGAGGTGTATGGCACGCTGGGCGCTGAAGGCAAGTTCACCGAGACCACGCCGTATGCGCCGAACTCGCCCTACTCCGCGTCCAAGGCCGCTTCCGACCACCTGGTGCGCGCGTTCCATCACACGTATGGGCTGCCGGTGCTGACCACCAACTGCTCCAACAACTACGGTCCGTATCAGTTCCCGGAAAAGCTGGTGCCGCTGATCATCCAGAAAGCCATGGCCGGCGAGCCGCTGCCGGTGTATGGCGATGGTCGCCAGGTTCGTGACTGGCTGTTCGTCGAGGACCATTGCACGGCCATTGCACGCGTGCTGGAAGCCGGGCGCGTGGACCAGACCTACAACATCGGCGGCAACGCCGAACGCGAGAACATCAGCGTGGTGAAGACCCTGTGCCGCCTGCTGGACGAGCGCCGGCCGCGCGAGGACGGCAAGCCACGCGAAGACCAGATCACCTTTGTCACCGACCGGCCCGGCCACGACCGGCGCTACGCCATCGACGCCAGCAAGATCGCCAGCGAACTGGGCTGGCAGCCGGCGGTGGATTTCGATGGCGGCATGGCGCGGACCGTCGACTGGTACCTCGACAATGCCGCCTGGGTCGGGCGCGTGCTGGACGGGTCCTATCGCATGGAGCGGTTGGGGCGCTGACGTTCATCAGCGCCCACAAGCTGGTGTTCCAGGGTCTGTGAAAGAATCCCCATTCTGAGGGTTTTCCAGGCGCGGGCCCAGGCTCCCAGCCGTCATCCTGCGTGGAGCGAGCGCAGCGAGCGGAATCGCAGGATCGCCATCACGGCTTTCCGGTTGCCAGATTCCGCGACTACGGGCTTCGCCCTCCGCGCAGAATGACAAGGAGCAGGGCGGTGTGTGCCCCTCAAAACGGTCACACGGCCGGGCTTTGAGCTTGAAAATTCACGAGCTCTCAGCCGTTGCGGGTCCACCTCAGGCCGGATCGAAGCGCGTCAACCAGCCATGCTTGTCCTCGCCGCCCTTGAACAGGCCGAAGAACAGCTCCTGCAAGCGGCGCGTCACCGGGCCGGGCTTGCCGGCGCCGACCTGGCGTGCGTCGACTGAACGGATGGGCGTGATCTCGGCGGCCGTGCCGCACATGAACACCTCGTCGGCCATGTACAGTGCCTCACGCTGCATGTTGTGTTCGATGACATCGATGCCCTCGTCGCCGGCGAGGGTCATCAGGCTGTCGCGGGTGATGCCCTTGAGGATGGCAGCGCTGGCCGGTGTGGTGTGCAACACGCCGTCAAAGACCAGAAACAGGTTCTCGCCCGCGCCTTCGCTGAGCAGGCCGTTGGAATCCAGGGCAATGCCCTCGCCGAAGCCCAGCCGGCGTGCCTCGCGCGCGATAAGTTGGCCGGAAAGATAGTTGCCACCGGCCTTGGCGCCGGTCGGGATGGTGTTGGGTGCCGGCCGTTGCCAGCTGGAAACGCAGGCATCGATGCCGTTTTCCAGAGCCTCGTCGCCCAGATAGGCGCCCCAGGGCAGGGCAGCCACGGCCATGTCGGTCGGGCAGGGCGTGGTGATGCCGAGACCGGCCAAGCCGCGAAAAGCGACCGGGCGCAAATAGGCCGAGGTCATGCCGTTGGCCTTGATGACATCGATGCAGGCCTGTCGCAGCGTGGCCTGGTCAAAAGGCATGTCGAGGACATGGATTGCCGCCGAGTGGTACAGCCGCTTGAGGTGATCATCGAGGCGGAACACGGCCGGGCCGTCCGGCGTATCGTAGCTGCGAATGCCCTCGAAAACAGACGAGCCGTAATGCACGGCATGGGCCATGCAGTGTGTTTGTCCTTCGGCCCAGGGCTTGATGGACCCGTTGTGCCAGATGAATTCAGGGAAGTTCGTACTCATGGCAATCCGTCGAAAGGAAAGCGACAAGGGTACCCCCGTGGGCGATTCAGGGAAAGTTTCGTCGCCGCGACGGTCGGCGCCGGAAGTGCCGTGATAGACTTCTTCAGCTGTTACCGTCCAGGCTCCGCAGCCCGACACGATCGGTCAGAAGCATCAGGGGGGGAATGCTCGTGCAAAGAATTTTCCGTGCCCGGATGATCGCGCTGCGCTGGCCGATCGCGCCTCTGGCGATCATGGCGTTCGTGCTGTCGCTGCTGGCCGCATGCTCAAGTGCCGATGCCGTGGTGTCGCCGCCGGGCTGCCAGTTGCTGGACTGGGGGCCGAAGGTGGTCCACGCTGGCGAGCGCTTCAACGAGCAACCGGATGGCTATTCGGCGTTCTGGTTTCGTGGCAGCTGCGACTCACCGAGGATGATGCTTGCCTTTGCCGGGCAACAGGTCAATCTCACTGTCCAGCCTGACCTGATGACAGCCGCGATGAACGCGGACGGCGTACTGGCCACGCCGGGGAGCTATCCTGTGGCCCTGCTCGATCCGGCCAGCGACCTGCGTACCGTCATCGGCCGTTTGCGGGTCCTGCCGCCACGCCGGACCGTCGTCCTGCCGCCGGCGCCCGCGCAGCATTGGCCGGCGGCTTCCCGGCCCGTTTCGGCGCCCCTGTTGATCGCCCATGCCGGCGGTGCATTCCAGGGGCACACCTATCTGAACTCGCTGGATGCGCTGAACTACAACTACGCCCTGGGCCACCGCGTGTTCGAGCTGGACTTCAGCCTGACCGCGGACAACAAGGTGGTGGGCATCCACGACTGGAAGGGAACCTGGCGCAGGCTCTTTCCCGATGCCGATCATCATGGCATCCCGGACCATGCCGATTTCATGCAGGCCACCATGCTGGGCGGACAGATGCAGATCGACCTGCCGCGCCTGCGTATCTGGCTGGCCGAACACCCGGACGCGCACATCGTCACCGACGTGCGCGGCAACAATCTCCTCGTGCTGCGGCGAATCAAGGCCGTGCTGGGTCCACACCAGGCGCAGGTCATCCCGCAGATGTACCACGTGCACGTGTACCCGGACATCCGTGCGCTGGGCTACGACCAGATCATCTTCACCCTGTACAGCGCCAGGCTCGAGCTGCCGCAACTGCTGGAGTTCATTCGTGCCACGCCGTTGTACGCCGTCACCGTCAACCCGAAACAGTACGACATCGCGGCGATCATCAAGGGCCTGCGCAGCACGGACGTGCCTGTGTACGTGCACACCTTCAACAGCACCGCCGACTTCGACCAATACCGCGCGCTGGGCGTGCACGGCCTGTACACCGATTTCCTGTATCCGCTCCCGGATGGTGGCGTGGCCCGACAGTCGAAAGACCGCTGACTGCAACAGCCGCTCGAAGCGGCAAAGGCACTGGATCCAGGCTCGCGCTCCGCTTGGCCGGGATGCCTTGTCCCGCGGGTTTTCTGCCACGCGGGGCGTTTGTGTCCGTTCGCGAGCAGGCTCGCTCCTACAGCTTTCCTGAATGATTGACCCCGCCGCCGTAGGAGCCGGCCTGCCGGCGACCTGGCATGAATGGCCGGTGACGCGACCGCCGCTGCACACCCGAACCAACCGACGGGACCGTGACCCGATGCTTTTCGATTCCCGATTCCCTACGCCCTAATTCCTACTTCCCTATCCCCCGGCTCCCTGCTCCCCGCCTCCCCCCACCAGTCCCAGCCGCTCCAGCACGGCCAGGGTCGCCACGGAGCGGTTCAGGGTGTACAGGTGCAGCGCCGGTGCGCCGCCGTCGATCAGGCGCTGGCACATGGCGGCCACGATGTCGGCGCCCAGTTCGTGGATGCGTGTGGCATCGTCGCTGCAGGCCTGCATGCGGGTGCAGATCCAGCGCGGAATTTCGGCGCCACAGATGCGCGAGAAGCGTTGCAGCTGGGCGAAGTTGGAGATCGGCATGATGCCGGGGACCACGGGGATGTCGATGTCGGCACGCTGCAATTCGTCGACGAAGCGAAAGTAGGCGTCGGCATTGAAAAAATACTGCGTGATGGCGCTGTCGGCACCGGCGCGGACCTTGGTGATGAAGTGCGTGAGGTCGTCTCCGGCGTGATCGGCCTGCGGGTGGGTTTCCGGGTAACAGCCCACCTCGATGTGGAACTGGTCGCCATAGCGTTCGCGAATGAAGGCCACAAGATCGGAGGCGTACAGGAAGTCGCCGGGTCCGGCCATGCCCGAGGGCAGGTCGCCGCGCAAGGCCACCACCCGTTTGCAGCCCATGTCACGGTACTCGTCCAGCAGTGCGGTGATTTCTTCGCGTGTGCCGCCCATGCAGGAGATGTGCGGTGCACCATCCAGGCCGGCATCCATCAGGGCGCGCACGGTGTTGCCGGTGTAGCTCAAGGTGGAGCCGCCGGCGCCGAAGGTGACCGAGCCGTATTCCGGGTCAAGGGGCAGCAGCCGCGGCAGGGCGCGTTCGAACTGCGCTCGCTGTTTGTCGGTCTTCGGCGGGAAGAACTCCAGGGAGACAGGCGTCATGTGTGCAGATCCATTCATCGCTATATCAAGATGGAACGAATGATTGCCGATGACGACGCTCGATGCAAGCCCGCAGGTCAGAAGATGGACAGGCCCGTCAATTCGGTGAAACGCGTCAGGGCCACGCCGCCGGCCAGCGAATTGCCGTGGTGATCCAGCGCAGGGGACCAGACCGCGACCGCAAGAACGCCAGGCACCACGGCCACGATGCCGCCGCCGACGCCGCTCTTGGCCGGCAGGCCAACCTTGAAGGCAAAGTCGCCAGCGGCGTCGTAGGTGCCGCAGGTCAGCATGATGGCGTTGATGCGCTTGGCGCGCTGGGCGGTCATGACCTTCTGGTGCGAAACCGGGCAGCAACCGCCGTTGGCCAGGTACAGGAAACTGCGTGCCAGGTCCACGCAGTTCATGCGCAGGGCACACTGGTGAAAATAGAAGTCCAGGACTTCGTCGACGTCGTTGTCGATGTTGCCGAAACTGCGCAGGAAATTGGCCAGTGCGGTGTTGCGAAAGCCCGCTTCGCGCTCGGAACGGGCCACTTCGGCATCCATGGTGACTTCCGGGTTGCCGCTGCGCTCACGCACGAAGTCGACCAGCCACTGGCTGGCGTCCTCGGTGTTGGACAACACCACATCCGCTACCACCAGCGCGCCGGAATTGATCATCGGGTTGCGCGGGATGCCGTGTTCGCGTTCCAGCTGCACCAGCGAATTGAATGCGTTGCCGGAAGGCTCGCGCCCCACGCGCTGCCACAGATTGGTACCCACCGACTGCAAGGCCCGCGTCAGGGTGAAGGTCTTGCTGATGCTCTGCACGGAAAACGGCACGTCCGCGTCACCATGCCGGTACACATCGCCATCGATGGTGGTCACCACCATGGCGAACTGATCCGGTGGTACCTCCGCCAGACGCGGAATGTAGTCGGCCACGTGGCCCTGGGTAGTCAAGGGCGCCACGTCCTCGGCGATCTGCGCAAGGATGGCGGGGAAATCCAGGTTTCCGGGAGCTTCCGGAAACGGCTCGACGGGCTCCAGCGGGTTCATGCCGGCTGACGGCTTTCGGGGTGGCGCACCTGTCCGGAGCCACGCAGGACGAAGCGCTCGATGGTCAACGCATCGGTGCCCATCGGGCCGTAGGAGTGCAGGCGCGTGGTGGAAATGCCGATCTCGGCCCCCAGGCCGAGTTCGCCGCCATCGGAGAAACGCGAGGAGGTGTTGACCATCACCACGGCCGAGCGCAACGCGTGCACGAAACGGTTGGCGACGGCCTCGTCCTCGGCGGCGACAACTTCGGTGTGGTCCGAGCCGTAGCGGCGGATATGCGCGATGGCTTCATCCACGCCGTCGACCACCGCGATGGCGATCTTCAGGGCCAGGAATTCGGTGTCGAAATCGTCTTCGCTGGCCTCTGCGATGTCCGGCACGATGGCGCGTGTGGCGGCATCGCCCAGCAGCTCGACACCGCGCGCCCGCAGGGCAGTTGCTGCGCGTGGCAGGAACTCGGCGGCAATCGCCTGGTCCACCAGCAGGTTTTCCAGTGCATTGCAGGCGGCCGGGCGGCTGGTTTTGCCGTCGATGAGGATGTCCAGTGCCTTGTCCTGGTCGGCGCTGCCATCGACGTACAGGTGGCACACGCCCTTGTAGTGCTTGATCACCGGCACGCGGGCGTTCTCGGTGACGAAGCGGATCAGGCC
>CAZOXZ010000019.1:0-2269 GCA_964583865.1 uncultured Rhodanobacteraceae bacterium
TGCACTTGGGCACGCCCGTGGTACCCGAGGAATACATGATGTACAGCGGATGGTTGAAGTCGGTGGGCACGAACTCGAGCGCATGGTCTTCGGTGCCCACGAAATCCGGCCAGGTCACGGCGTTGCGCAGGCCGTCGAGATCGGGTGCGTCGTTCTTGTAGGGCACCACGACCAGCTTTTCGATCGAGGTGATCTTCTCCAGCACGCCGCGGACTTTGTCCAGGCAGTCAAAGCTCTTGCCGCCGTAGGGATAGGCATCGGCGCACACCAGAACCTTCGGCTCGATCTGGCCGAAACGGTCGACCACACCGTTGATGCCGAAGTCCGGTGAGCAGGAGGACCAGATGGCGCCCAGCGAGGTGGCCGCCAGCATGGCGATCACCGTTTCCGGCATGTTGGGCATGAACCCGGCGACGCGATCACCCTTGGTGACACCGGCTTCCTTCAGCGCATGCGCCATGCGACCGACCTCAACATGCAGTTCGGCATAGCTGATTTCACGCTTGTGGCCCCATTCGTTGCGGAAGATCAGCGCCGGCCTGTCGTCCTTGAAGCGCAGCAGGTTCTGGGCGAAATTCAGCTTCACGCCGGGGTAAAACTTCGCACCGGGCATCTTGTCGCCATCGACCAGCACCGGCTCGAATTCGCCTGAGGCACGCACGCCGCAAAATTCCCACACCAGCGGCCAGAAACGATCCGGCCGATTGATCGAGAACTGGTACAGGGAATCGTAATCGTCAATGGCATCGTGGCTGGCCTGCGTTGCCACGAAGCGCAGGAAGCGTCGCATGTTCGAGCCGTCGATGCGGTCCTGGCTGGGTTCCCAGATCGGTTCGCTCATCGTGGTGGATTCCATGGTCCCCTTGGTCCTTGTGAAATTCAGTCGTGGGATCGGTCGCAACGTGTCCGGATCCCGTGGCCGGTCAGTTGAGTGCGGCTTCCAGTTCCGGGATGATGGTGAACAAGTCGCCGACAAGGCCATAATCGGCGATCTCGAAGATCGGGGCATCCGGATCCTTGTTGATGGCCACGATGGTACCGGCATCCTTGATGCCCGTCAGGTGCTGGATGGCGCCGGAGATGCCGATGGCGATGTAGAGCTCCGGGGCGATGATCTTGCCAGTCTGGCCGACCTGCATGTCGTTGGGGCAATAGCCGGCATCCACGGCGGCGCGCGAGGCGCCCACGGCGGCGCCGATCTTGTCCGCGAGCTGGTAGATGATCTCGAAGTTTTCCTTTGAGCCGACGCCGCGACCGCCGGAGACGACCTTGGCAGCGCTTTGCAGATCCGGGCGATCCCCGCCGGCCTGCTGCAGTTCGACGAAACGGCTGTGGGTGGGCAGTTCGACATCCAGTTCCAGCGCCTCGACCGGGGCCGGGCCGGCGTTGCCAGCAGCGGCGGGCCAGGAGGCGGTGCGCACGGTGCCGACGACGATGCCGTCGCCCTCGACTTCGACATCGATGATGGCATTGCCCGCGTACACGGGCCGGGTGAAGCTGCGCGGGCCCTTGACGCTCATGATGTCGCTGACCTGACCGACGCCCAACAAGGCGGCGACGCGCGGCAACACATCCTTGCCGAAGGTCGTGGAGGCGGCGAGCACGTGGCTGTAGCCTGCGGCGGCCTTGGCGATCTGCGGCGCCAGCACGGCAGCCAGCGGGTCCTTGTTTTCCGGACGGGTCACGGTGAGAACTTTGCCGACGCCCTCGATGGCGGCGGCTTCACCGGCGACGGCCGTCGCATCGGCGGCCAGAACCAGTACGTCGATGGTCTCGGCTTCGATGGCGCGCGCGCCACTGACGGCACGGGCCGTGGCGTTGTTGAGTTCGCCGTCAAGATGTTCGGCAATAACGAGAATCTTGCTCATGAATTTGTCCTGCCTGTCTGTTTTTGCGGGAGATCTGCTCGTTGGCTGAGTGCCTCAGAGCAGGCCCTTGCCTTTCAACGCGCTGACCAGGGCGGCGGCATCTTCCACCATCTCGCCCTTGCTGCGCTGTGGCGGCGGCGTCCAGTGGGTGGCCCGTACCTGGCCGGCCGATTCGACGCCCAGCTCGTCCAGACTGGTGCTGTCGATGGGCTTGCGTTTGGCCTTCATGATGTCCGGCAGCTTGATGAAGCGCGGCTCATTCAATCGCAGGTCGGTGGTGACCACGGCAGGCAGGTCGACGTTGATGACTTCCAGGCCGGCATCCACTTCGCGGGTGACGGTAGCCTTGCCGTCGGCAATTTCCAGCTTGCTGGCAAACGTGGCCTGCGGGCGGTCCCACA
>CAZOXZ010000019.1:2279-25385 GCA_964583865.1 uncultured Rhodanobacteraceae bacterium
GTCTCGAGACCGCCATCGACCTCGCGCGTCACCCGGGCCGCACAGTCCTCGATCACCACCGTCGACGCGAACGTCGCCTGCGGCCATCCGAGCAAGGCGGCCAGCATCTGGCCGGTCTGGTTGCAATCATCGTCGATGGCCTGCTTGCCGACAATCACCAGCCCAGGCTGCTCTTTTTCGATCAGTTTCAGGAAGGCGCGCGCTGCGGTCAGGGGGCTGATATCCTCGTTGCTGCTGACATGGATGGCGCGATCGGCGCCCATGGCCAGGCCGTTGCGCAGATGGGCGCTGAGGTCGTCCGGGCCGATGCCGGCGATCACCACCTCTTCGGCGATGCCGCTCCCGCGCAAGCGCAGGGCTTCTTCCAGGGCAATATCGTCAAAGGGATTCGGCGACAACTTGACGCCGTCGGTGATGATGCCGCTGCCATCGGGTTTCACCTTGACGCGCACGTTGTAGTCCACGACGCGCTTGTAACCGACCAGGATCTTCATGAATCGTCGTCCTCGTTGCGATGGGTGGGCCCCGTGCAGGGCCGCGAAGTCAAGGCCACGATTGTAACGTAGATTGCGACGGCAGGCCTCGCGGTGGCATCCTCGGAAAAGTGCATGGTTTCCCTGCGGCGGCGAGTCGGCGATACTGGCACGATGAAGATGACCGATGCCGCAGGCCTGTTGGGAGCGGGTGGCCCGTTTGCCCGCCAGTTCAAGCATTTTGTTCCGCGCCCGGTGCAACAACGCCTGGCCGATGCGGTGGGCCGGGCGCTGGCCGCACGCGATACGCTGGTCGTGGAAGCAGGCACCGGTACGGGCAAGACCTTTGCCTACCTGGTGCCGGCTGTGTTGTCCGGCAAGCAGGTGGTGGTATCCACCGGCACCAAGGCCTTGCAGGACCAGCTTTTTCATCGTGACCTGCCGCGCGTTCGCGAGGTTCTTGGCGAGCCATTCAAGGCCAGCTTGTTGAAAGGGCGGTCGAACTATCTTTGCCTGTACCGCATGCAGCAGATGCTGGAAGAGCCGCCGCCTCCGGGCTCTCGCCTGGCCGGCGACCTGGGGCGGGTACAGGCCTGGTCGCACCGCACGAACAGCGGCGACCGCATGGAGTTGACCGGCGTACCGGACGACGCGTCGATCTGGCCACATGTGACCTCGACGGTGGACAACTGCCTGGGCACCGAGTGCCCGTTTTACGACCAGTGCTGGGTGTACAAGGCGCGACGCCAGGCCCAGGAAGCCGATGTCATCGTCGTCAATCACCATTTGTTGCTGGCGGACATGGCGCTGAAGCTGGAAGGTGTGGGCGAAATTCTGCCGGATGCGGATGCCTTCATCCTGGACGAGGCGCACCAGATCCCGGCGCTGGCCGGCCAGTTCTTTTCCCGTACGTTGAGCGCCAGGCAGTTGCGCGAGCTGATCGAGGACGGCTACCGCGAAGCCGGGCAGGTCAGCGCAGCCACGGCACAGGTGCGCGAGCCGCTGGGTCAGCTGGATGCGCAGCTGAAAAAGACCACCCTGGCCATGCACGGCCTCGCCGATCGCGGCACCTTTGCCGCCATCGAGGCCAATCCGGCGGCGCTGCAGTCGCTGCAGGCACTGGAGGATACGCTGGCCGTGGCCGTTGGCAGCCTGGCCGAGCTGGCGCAGCGTTCGCAGGGTCTGGAGAACTTGCACCAGCGCGCCAGCGACCTGAGCTTGCGCCTGACGCGGATGCTGCAAGCCATGCCCGGTGCCGCGAGGGCGGACGACGCCGATGAGGCGGGTGCCGAGGATCGCGTGTGCTGGTACGAGACCCGTCGCTACGGCTTTGTGCTGAACCTGACGCCGCTGGACCTGGCCACGCCGTTGCAGCGCATGCGAGAGAGCTCTGGTGCGGCCTGGATCTTCACCTCGGCCACGCTGTCGGTGGCCCGGCGGTTCGACCATTTCGCCGACCAGATGGGACTGGCCAATCCGCGCACCGAATGTCTCGAAAGTCCGTTCGATTACAACCGTCAGGCCCTGTTGTACCTGCCGCGTGACTTGCCCGAGCCACGCCATCCCGACTACACCGATGCCGTTGTCGAGGCCATGCGGCCGGTGCTGGATGCGGCCGGTGGTCGGACATTTTTCCTCTTCACCTCCCATCGTGCCTTGCGACGAGCGGCGCAACTCCTGCGTGAGGACTTGCCTTTTCCGTTGCTGGTCCAGGGCGAGCAGCCGCGCAGCCAGTTGCTGGACGAGTTCCGTCGTTCCGGCAACGCCGTGTTGTTGGGAGCGGCGAGCTTCTGGCAGGGCGTGGATGTGGCCGGGGAGGCCTTGAGCTGCGTCATCATCGACAAGTTGCCGTTCGCGGCGCCCGGGGACCCGGTGCACGAGGCGCGTCGCAATGCCGTCCAGGCGGCCGGCAACAATCCCTTCTTCGACATGCAGGTGCCTGAAGCAGTCATCACCCTGAAGCAGGGCTGCGGCCGGCTGGTTCGCTCGATCAACGACCGCGGCGTGTTGGTCCTGTGCGATCCGCGCCTGGTGACCAAGGGCTACGGGCGCCAGTTCCTGGACAGCCTGCCGACCATGCCCAGAACCAGCAATCTTGGCGATGTGGCAGGGTTTTTCGATCAGGGAGTGACCGCATGAACCTGTTGGCCCTGGATACCGCAACCGAATGTTGCTCGGTGGCGCTGTGGCACGAGGGCAGGGTGTGCGAGCGCAGCGAGCTGGCGCCGCGGCGGCATGCCGAGCTGGTGCTGCCCATGACCGAGGCGGTGCTGAGCGAGGCAGGCATCACACGTGCGGACATCGACGCCATCGCCGTGGGACGTGGGCCGGGAGCCTTCACCGGCGTGCGGCTCGGGGTGGCGCTGGCGCAAGGCCTGGCCTTGGCGCTGGATGTACCGGTCGTGCCTGTGTCGTCGCTGGCGGCGCTGGCACAACAGGCGGCAAGCGAGGGTCCAGATCTGATCCTCGCGGTCATCGATGCGCGCATGGACGAGGTCTATGCCGGCTGGTTCCGCCGCAGCGCCGATGGCGTGCTGCCCGTGTCCGGCGAAGAAGTTGCATGCCCGCCCGAAGCGGTCACCATGCCCGATGCCGGGGCCTCCTGGCAGGTAATCGGGAGCGGCTGGGCCAGCCATGCCGTGCGCCTGGAGACGGCCATCGGGCAACCGCCGGTCCGGGCGCTTCCCGAGCGCTGGCCTCAAGCGCGCGATATTGCCATACTGGGGCGGGCTGGCCTGGAAGCTGGCCGGGCCGTGCCACCGGAGCGGGCCTTGCCGGTGTACCTGCGCAACAAGGTGGCGCAAACTACGGCGGAGCGTGCGGCGGAACGCTCCAGCGACGAGGCTGCGGCATCGTGATGGTCTGCGGAGCCATGCCTGTCGTCTGGCGGTTGCACCCGTAGCTTTCGGGGGGGGAGGACGATGAGCGATCAAACGCGATCTTCCGGGGACGACGAGACGGTAGTCCAGACCAGCGTGTCCGGTGGGCGCACCCATGGCATGGATGTCACCCTGCCAGCACGCCTGGGTGATTACATGCTGGTCGAGCACCTCGGGCACGGGGCCATGGGTCAGGTGTACCGGGCGGATCAGCTGGAGCCGGTGCGGCGGCAGGTAGCCATCAAGTTCATGGCCACCGAGCGCGTGGATGCCGAGTTGCTGGCGCGTTTTGATGCCGAGGGCCAGGCGCTGGCGCGCATGAGCCATCCCTGCATTGCCGCCATCCATGATGCTGGTACCAGTCCGGCGGGCCGGCCATATTTCGTAATGGAGTTTGTCGATGGGCCGACCTTGCTCGAGTATTGCCAGAGCCACGAGCTGGGTCTGGCCGCACGTCTGGAGCTGTTCCATGGCATTTGTGCTGCCATGGCGCACGCGCACCAGAAGGGCATCATTCACCGCGACATCAAGCCATCAAACATCCTGGTAGCCGAGCAGGATGGTGAAGCCGTGCCCAAGGTCATCGACTTCGGCCTGGCCAAGGCCCTGACCGGGAACCTGGCCGATCGCAGTTTGCATACGCATGTCGGCACGGTCTTGGGAACGCCGGCCTTCATGAGCCCGGAACAGGCCGCGATGACGGGTCGGGAGATTGATACCCGCAGCGACATTTATGCGCTGGGCCTGGTGTTGTACCAGATGTTGACCGGGTGCCTGCCGTTCAAGCGGCTTGGCGAAGGTGACAGCACGATCGAACAGGTGCTGCGTGCGGTGCGCGAGGATGATCCCATGCGTCCCAGCCAGCGCGTTGCCACGGTCGATGCGGGGGATTTGCCGGCCGGCCTGGACCATGGCGTGGCACGTGCATTGCGGCAGGATCTGGACTGGATCATCCTGAAATGTCTGGCCAAGAAACCGGAGGATCGCTACCAGAGCGTCAACGACTTGCTGGCCGACCTGGAGCGCTATCACAAGCACCAACCGGTGCAGGCACGTCGTTCCACCACCGGCTACGTTCTGGCCAAGATGGTGCGACGTTATCGCTGGCCGCTTGCCGTTGTTGTCGTGGTCCTGGTTCTGGGCGCGATTCTTGGTGGCGGCTGGCTGAATTCGCGTGCCGACGCGGCGGCTCAGGCGCGAGCTGCGCAGCAATTCGGCCAGACGGTGCAACGCATGGACACCATGTTGCGCGTGGCCCACCTGCTGCCCTTGCACGATGTCAGCCCGGTGCGTGCCGAGGTCCAGGCCATGATTGACAACTTGCGGCAGAAACTGCCGTCCATGCCGCGACGGTCACGGGCGGTCGGCCACTACGCCATCGGGCGCGGCCTGCTGGATCTGGGGCAGGATGAGCAAGCATTGAAGGCTCTGGACAAGGCATGGATATCCGGCTATCAGGAGCCACAGGCCGCCTATGCCCTCGGTCTGGCCTATGGTCGGCTGTACGAAAATGCCCGAGCCAGGGCAATGAGCCTCCCTGACAAGAATGAGCGGCAGCAGGAATTGGCGCAGGCGCGCACGATGTTTCTTGACCCGGCCCTGCACTATCTTCACGAGGGTGCTGCAACCGGCGCGGAGTCAACCGTCTACGGTGAGGCCATGCTCGCTTTCTACGAGGGCAAGGATAAACGTGCGCGTGAATTGGCGGAACAGGCGTTTGCGCATGATCCGTCGTTGTACGAGGCCATCGTGTTGACAGGCGAGACGTGGGGACGGCAAGCGCAGCAGGCGTGGCGAAGCGGTGATTCGGCGGCAGCCACGGAAGGCTTTGTGAAGGCGTACGCGGCATTCGAGCGCGCGTCAACCGTTGGGCGTTCGGACAGCGTGCCCTATTTCAGCCGTTGCAATCTCGCCGGCGACTGGCTGCATTTCATCATGTACGGGGCCGGAACGGGAGCAGAGGAGGTCTTTCAACAAGCGCATGAGAGTTGTCGCAAGGCCATCGCCATCAACCCGAAGTCGATCCGGGCACGTGCCAGGACGGCAAACCTGATCCTGGTGCACGGGCAGGTCGTCGAGGACACTGGCAAGAATCCGATGGCCATTTATCGCCAGGCGTTGGCCGCTGCCGAGGCTGTGGCGGACATGGCGCCGGACACTTCAGATGCCTGGATCACCATCGGCACGGCCTGGCAACGCATTGCCATGTACCAGATGAACTACGCCAACGAAAGTCCGATCGACGCCCTGGCCGAGGCTGGCAAGGCATACCATCGACTGTTGGTACTGGACCGCGGACGTAAAGATGTGCGCAACGAGCTGGGCAACGTTTATTCCATTCGTGGCGAGTACATTTTCCACCATGGCGGTGGCGATCCGATGCCCGACCTTCTGGCCGCCGTGAAGACATACGAGGAGGGCTTGGCGATCAAGGCCGATGATCCTGTGCTGCAGTCCAACCTGGCCTTCAACTGCACCATCATTGCCAACTATCTCGCCTCGAAGGGGCACGATCCGGGCAAGTGGTTCGCCAGAGCCTTTGCCATTTACGACAAGTTGATGGCTGACAATCCCGGTTTCGCCCTGGGGCGCATCAACCTTGCCGACACATTGTATTTTCGTGGCGAATACGCCAAAGAGCAGCACGAGGATCCACTGCCCTGGTGGCGCAAGTCTTCCGGGGCGCTGGATATCCTGATCAAGGCTGACCCGATGGACTATTACGCTTGGAGAAGTCGGGCCGGCCTGCGTGCCGCCGAAGCCATGTACCTCGAGGCGCAGGGGCGTGATCCGGTGGCCGCTGCACGCGAGGCCATCGAGGCGGCCGGCACGGCCAATGGCATCCGCTCTACCGCCGACGTCTGGACGTATCAGGCGCAAGCCATGTGGGTGTTGGCGCAACATGCAGATCGGCATGCCGAGGCGCAGTCCTGGCGGCAAAAGGCAGAACATGCCCTGCACAAGGCACTGGAACTGGACCCGGAATACAAGGATGCGTTGAAACTGCAGGCCAGCATGCAGAGTGTGCGCCACAACACGACCTGAGCGTTCCGGGAGTGGCAAACTGCACGTGTGGCAAGTTCGTATCCAGTCGGAGAAGGCCGTGTATTTCCGCAGTCTCGCCCTGTTTGTGTTGATCGCCTTCCAGCCGTCGCTGGCATTCGCCCAGAGCATGCAAACCGGCTGGCTCGGGCCGCCGCCGGTGGCGTGGCCGATGCAACATGAATCCCGTACGCCACTGCGCCTGCCGATGGCAGTTGCGGCCTTGCCGGATGTCGACAATGCCAACCGCTACGAAGTCGGCGTGTTGTTTCAGGAGACCTGGGCGGCCCAGGCGGCCGTGCCCCTGGGCTGGAATGGCAACGTTGGGTCCTGCCTTGCCGGAAGCAACACCGCGGCCCATCGCCAGGCGGTGATTGACCGGGTGAACTTGTACCGCGTGGTGGCCGGCCTGCCCGGGTCGGTGGTTCTCAAGGGCGGGAATGTCGTCAACGAGGTGCAACAGGCAGCGCTGATGTTCAGCGCCAACGATGCCCTGTCCCACAGTCCCCCGAGTTCCTGGGATTGCTGGACGCAGGCCGGTCGTGACGGCGCCGGCGAATCCAATATCTACATCAGTTGGGGCAGCAATGCCGGTACCGGCGTCCATGCCGTGGATGCCTACATGGACGATGACGGCAGCGGCAATTATCGGGTTGGCCACCGCCGCTGGATTCTGTATCCACCGCAGCAGGCCATGGACTCGGGCTCGATCCCGTGGTCGGGCTCGGGTGGCCCGGCGGCAGCCAACGCGCTGGCCGTGCTGGTGGCCTTGAATGGCTCACGGCCGGCGACGCCGGATGGCATCCCATGGCCTGCACGCGGCTACATGCCGGCGCAAATGTTGCCCGAGAAGTCGCACCGTTGGTCGCTGTCGTTGCGCAATGCCGATTTTTCGTCAGCAAGCGTGCAAATGTGGAAGAACGGCGTGGCTTTGCCGGCGCCAGCCATCGAGCCGCTCTCCGGCAACGGCCAGCCGAATGGCCCGTTTTACGGCGACAACACGCTGGTGTGGGTGCCGAGCGGCGTTAATTACAACCCCACGCCAGCCGTGGACGTGACCTACCACGTCAAGGTCAGCGGTATCGGCGGCAGCGGCGTGCCGTCGATGGTGGAATACGATGTCATCATGTTCGATGCCATGGACCCGATTTTCGCCGACGGCTTCGAGTGACCTGATCAGCCCTGTTGCTCAGCCACGGGTTCGGTGGGAAGCCGCAATAGGCCGTCATTCCCGCATGCTTCAAGCGGGAACCCAGTGCCTTGAACTTGGAGATTGCGGCTGTTGGAGACCAGAAGGCGCTGGATTCCCGCGTTCGCGGGAATGACGAGCTGAGATACGCGGCTAATCAGGTCGAGTGGTGCGCGGCTGACGCAAAAAAACCCCGGAATCGCGACGCGACCCGGGGCTTGGTGTGGCCGAATATCTGTGCTGCGTCAGGCCGCTTCCTGCTTGGCCATGCGCGGGCCTTCTTTCAAGGCCTGGCGCACGCGATCGATTATGAGATCGACCTCGGTCGAGGTGACTTCGAAGTGCGGCGTGAAGCGCAGGGAATTGGCGCCGCCGTGGATCACACCCAGGCCATGCTCGCGCAAGTATTCTTCGGTGGAACCTTCGCCGAAGCACTTGAACTCGCTGGAAAGCTCACAGGAAAACAGCAGGCCGGTGCCCTGGACCTTGGTGATCTCGCCATCCAGCTCGTCCTTCAGTTTGTTGAGCTTGTCCAGGAACTCCTGACCGCGCTCGCGAATGTTGTTGCGCACCTCGTCGCTGAGCATGCCCAGCACGGTGCAGGCGATGTCCAGCGCACGTGGGTTGCTGGTCATGGTGTTGCCGTACACGCCCTTCTGGTACAGCGCGGCGGTGTCGGCAGTGACAGCCAGCACGGACAGCGGATATTGCCCGGCGTTCAATGCTTTGGAGTAGGTCTCCATGTCCGGTGGATCGAGCTTCTCGAAGCCCGGATAATCGACGATGGAGAGCACGCCGTGCGCGCGCAGGCCCGCCTGGATGGAATCAATCAGGAACAGGCTGCCGTGTTCGCGTGTCAGCTCGCGGGCCGCCTGGTAGAACTCGGTGGTCACGGCGCGACCCGGATCGCCTTCGCCCATCACCGGTTCCAGATACATGGCCTCGATGAACCAGCCGTGCTGCTCGGCCTCGGCAAACACCTGGCGCAGCTGATCGACGTCGTAGGGAGCGACCGTCAACAGGCTGTCCTCGTTGCGATAGCTGGCGAGGTTGGCCTGGTAGGTCTTGCGGCTGGAATCGGAATACAGCGCCGGCGTCTCGGTACGTCCGTGGAAAGCACCCTTCACCGACACACGCTTGATCTTCTTGCCGGCATGCCGCGCACCGGGCTCGGTCTGTTTGCGTGCGTTGATGTCGACGAAGCGGCTGGCCAGGGTCACCGATTCGGAACCGGAGTTCAGGCACAGGAACTTGTCATAGGGATTGCCGCCGCGCGTACGCCCGATCTCGTTGTTGATGGCCGTGGTGGCGCGCAGCTGGGCGATGGACGGCGTCATCACGTTGGCCATGGCCTGGGGCTTGCCCAGCGCTTCGCCGATGGCCGGGTGGTTGTGGCCGAAGCCCAGCATGCCGTAGCCGCCGTTGTCGTGCAGCACGGCGCCCTTCAGGTTGACGATCCAGGGGCCTTGCGCGGCCGCCGGCAGGTACGGGTTGACGGCGTCGTCCGGGTAGAAGTTGACGATGCCGGCCTGGGCTTGCCGGATCTGCTCGGCTTCGTCCAGTTTCAGGAAGTCCTCGAACGCGTCGCGCAGCTCGCGATGGCGGCTCACGGCCTGCTCGATGGCCAGCCGCAGGGCCGGGTCGTCCGCAAACGGTGCCAGCGCATCGTCATCGAGACCGGTGGTGCGGGGCGTGCCGCCAAACTCGCGCAATTCACGCAACATGTCGATCGAACTCATGGCATCACTCCTGGGTGACCTCGCGCCGCTCGTATTCAGCTCATGGGCGCCAAGGCATTAAAAGTAAAGGAAAAGAGCGAAACATTCTATCACGCAACCACGTCTTCCGTAACCCCATGGCACAGTTTCGGCAGCTGTGTGTGATGTTTGTCATCTCGCCAGCGTGACGGGTTTGCCTGTTGTCATGGCCGTATTGTTGCGATGATGGCGTCGGTTGCCAGTCAGCTGTGTGGTGAACTGATCATGGAATCTGTCTGCAATTTCTTTCGTCCATCGGCATCCTCCCTGTGGCAATGGCAACGGCGCACGGGAGCCAACCCGTGGTGGTCGACGCTGAATCTCCTCTGGTCGCTGTGGGTGTTCATCACGCCCGTGTTCGGCGACGTGACCGCGACATTCTGGTGGGGCACAGGCGGCAGCTACATCGTTTTCCTGTTTTTCTACGTCATGGTGGAAGTGCGTCCGCGGGACGAGATGGAAAGTTGGGCAGACCGCGCTGTTGGCGCTGGTGTCGATTCTGTGGAACCCGGCGGCGTGGACCTACATCGTTTTTGCTTGCGTTTTCGCGGGCTTTGCTTTCGCGCATGCACCGCGCGATGCCATCACCCGCATGGTGCTGTATCAGAGTGTCATGCTGGCGCTGGCGTGGTGGCTCGACTGGCCCTGGTTTGCCATGGCTGCGGCGGTTTTTGTATGCACCAGCACGGGCCTCGGGGCGATGTACGGTTTCATGCGCCAGGTGCACAGCGAGGGCGTGCGGCGATCGCAGGACGAGGTCCGCCGGCTTGCCGCAGCCAGCGAACGTGAACGCATCGGGCGCGACCTGCACGATCTGCTGGGGCACACGCTGTCCCTGATCACCCTGAAACTGGAATTGTCGCGCAAGTTGTTCGATGGCGACCACGAGGCTGCACGCAAGGAACTGGAAGACGCCGAGAAGGTGGCGCGCCAGGCATTGGCTGAAGTGCGCGCCGCGGTGACCGGTATACGGGCCACGGATCTTGCCGAGGAATTGGCCGCGGCGCGTGTGATGCTGGAGTCCAGTGGGGTGCAGTTGACGATCGATGTGCCTTCGCAGCCGTTGCCACCGGAGCTGGAACGGGTGCTGGCGCTGGTGGTGCGCGAGGCGAGCACCAACATCGCGCGCCATGCGGCTGCCAGCGAAGCTTCGATACGTCTTTGGCACGAAGAGAAACGTTGGCACATGGAAATTCGCGATGATGGGCGCGGTGGGGTCACGCCTTCGGGACACGGCGTGATCGGCATGCGCGACCGCATTGCCATGTTGGGCGGCAGGATGACGCTGGAGTCACCGCGTCGCAAGGGGACGCGGATCGAGGTCAAGGTGCCGGGATCGGTGCCTGCAGCTGTTAGCAACGGCGTGTCGGACGATGAGTGGTTGCCGCATGCTGGACGTGGAAGCTCGCTTCACGGAGAAAGTGCATGATCCGGGTATTGCTGGCCGAGGACCAGGGCATGGTGTTGGGAGCACTGTCGGCATTGCTTGGTCTGGAAGACGACATCGAGGTGTTGGGTACCGCCAGTGATGGCGAAGCGGCCTGGTGCGGCATCGAGAAGCACCAGCCGGATGTGTTGGTGACCGATATCGAGATGCCCGGCCTGACGGGCCTGGAACTGGCGCAGCGTATCCAGCGTCATGAGTTGCCAGTCAAGGTCATCATCGTCACCACCTTTGCCAGGCCGGGATTTTTGCGGCGTGCGCTGGATGCCGGTGTGGCGGGCTACTTGTTGAAGGATGCCCCGGCCGAGCAACTGGCCGATGCCGTACGCAAGGTGCAGCGTGGCGGGCGGGCCGTGGACCCGGAACTGGCCATGGAAGCCTGGTCGGAGGCCGACCCGCTGAATGATCGCGAACGCCAGGTGCTGCGACTGGCCGGGGAGGGCAAGTCCGCCGGTGCCATTGCCGAGACCTTGAACTTGTCGTCAGGAACGGTACGGAACTATCTGTCCGAGGCCATCAACAAGCTGGGCGTGGGTAACCGTATCGAGGCGTACCGCCTGGCCCGACGCAAGGGTTGGTTGTAAGAGTCTGTGAAGTTTTCAGCCCCGAAGTCGGCCCTTTGGTCATTTCGAGATGGACGCAAAACCCCGGCCGCTGTCATTCTGCGCGCAGGGCGAAGCCCGGAGTCGCAGAATCTGTTCAACGGCAAGTCAGGATGGAGATCCTGCGATTCCGCTCGCTGCGCTCGCTTCACGCAGGATGACGCGGCTTTGTGCTCGCCGGTCTTGTTGTGCTCGCATGGCTGCCGCTTCTCATCCACTGGAAGCTGCAGGACAAGGCCTTGCTAGGATCACAAGTCGGCCCGTGAGATGGCCGGCAGTGGATGCGATCTGTCCGGGATGTCGTGTCGAAAAGCGGGTCCGGAGGCGCGACGCCGGTGATGGATTCACCTGCCGGTCAATGGTGCCGGTATAGTGTGCCGCCATGACTATCCGATCCCTTCGACCGACATTGGTCCTTGTTGTCTTGATGCTCCTCGCCATGCCGGCCACGGCGGCACCGTCCGCGCGTGCGCAGCTGGATGCCTTTGCCGAAGGCGCCACTTCCCTGTCCTGTGACTTTGTGCAGCAGGTCACCAGTGCGCGTGGCGATGCCCGGCCGGAAGTCCACGGCACGCTGGCATTGGCCACGCCGCGCAGTTTTCGCTGGAAGACCGACAAGCCCCAGGAGCAACTGATCGTCGCCGATGGCGAAAAAGTCTGGGTGTATGACCCGGCATTGGAGCAGGTCACGGTGCGCCCGCAGTCCAGTGCCGAGGCCCAGAGCCCGCTGACGGTGCTGACGGATCTTTCGCGTCTGGACAAGGATTTCGTCATCATCCAGCCTGCGGCACATGACGGCATGGAGTGGCTGCGGCTGGTGCCCAAGGCCGACAATGCCCAGTTCGAGCATGTCGAGATCGGCGTGGCCGACGGTGAGCCGAAGGTGATGATCTTCGCCGACAAGCTGGGCGGGCAGTCACGCATCACGTTCAGCCACTGGCAGCGCAACCCGGACCTGCCCGCCGACACGTTCCGTTTCACGCCGCCCGAAGGGGTCGACGTGGTGCGCTCGGGTGGCATGTCGCCCGGCGCCTGACCCGATCTGGCTGGTGCGGCTTCGTTCTCGCCATCGATCACCGTGCAGTTGCGCCTGTTGCGCTTGGCGCGGTACAGAGCTGCATCCGCGCGTGCCAGCCATTGTTCCAGGGGTTCGTTCGCGTGCCCGGCGATGCCGATGCTGACGGTGACTTCGATCTGCTTGTCTTCGTACGGCGTGGGTGACTCGGCCACGAGCTGACGAATGCGTTCGGCCACCCTGTGGGCGTCGGTGATCGAGGTTTGCGGCATGAAAATCATGATTTCCTCGCCACCGAAACGGCCAATGATGTCGCTGTCGCGACAGCGTGAACGGATGAGCTCGATGGTGTGCTGCAAAACCTTGTCGCCGGCCAGGTGGCCCCAGGTGTCGTTGACCTGCTTGAAATGATCCAGAACCAGCAGTGCGAGGCAGGCTTGCTGGTCGGGTGCATCGTCCAGTGCGGCATTCATGCGGTCGATGAAACGTCGGCGCGTGTAGATGCCGGTCAAGCTGTCGGTGCCCGCCAGCCGGTCAAGGCGGCGATTGGCCTGGCGCAGCTCGCGGGTCCGCGCGTCCACCCGTTGCTGCAACATCCGCGCACGCCGCTCCAGCACGATGGTGCGCAGGCGGATCACGGCAACGAGGAGGATGAGCAGCCCCAACGCGGCCAGGCCACGCGCGAGCCATGTTTGATACCAGCGTGGTTGTACGTGCACGGCCAGACGGGTTTGTACGGTGCGCGGTGACAGCCCGCGCGTTTCCGCCTGCAGTACGAGCTGGAACTGGCCGGGAGGCAAGTTGGTGTAGCGCGCGGTGGGCGTGTCGCCCGCCGGGATGTGGGTCCAGTGCTGATCGAGGCCCTTCAGGCGATAGCTGTAGCGTGTCTTGCCGGCATCGCGGAAATCGAGCAAGGCAAAATTGACGCGGATATTGCGGGCGCCATCGATGAGTTGGACGCTTTCACCGGAAGCAGGCAGATGACCGTAAGCCACCGCATGACCATCACGCCACAAGCCCGTCACGGCAAGTACCGCACTCGAACCCGTGGCGGTTACCTGCGGCTGAATGACCGTCAATCCGCCCGGTCCGCCAAACAACATGTGGCCATCTCCCGTGCGGCCGGCGGCCATGCCGGTGAAGCTGGTATTTGCCAGCCCGTCACGCCGTGCCAGGCGCCGGATCGTTCCCGTGTCCGGGTCCAGGACATTGATGCCGTTGGAGACGCTGATCCAGACGCGGCCATCGTTGCCGATCAGCGCCGCATTGACCTGGTTGCTGGACAAGCCGTCTTCGCTGGTGATGGTCTGAAAGTGCCACGATGCCTCGGGATTGTCACGGGAGGCCTTGATCAGGCCGTCGAAGGTGCTGATCCAGACATTGCCGTGCGAGTCGGCGACGATGTTGCCGATGTAGTGCTGCGACATCGTGAAGCGCTTGTCCGAACCGGCAATGATGTTCTCGAAACCGTCCGTCTGGCTCGGGGAATCAGCGATGCTGATGCCGTTGGCGGTGGCGTACCACCACTGGTTGTTGATGCGCGTGATGTAGTGCACGACATTGCTGGTCAGGCTGCCCGGATCGTCGCCATCGTGGATGATGTGTTGCATGACGCCGCTGGCCATATCGTAATGAAACACGCCCGCAAAGGTGCCGATCAGCACGTCGTTGCCGTGGCGCGCCAGGCTGAGGACGGGAACATCGGCCAGCTGTGGCAAGGGCGATGGCATGATTTCCATGTTGGCCGGATTGATGCGCGCGATGCCCTGGGATGCCACCCAGATCGAGCCATTCCGGCATTTCCAGGAATGCCTGGATGTCGTGTTGTGCGCGTTGCCCCTTGAGAACGACATGTCTGGCACGGCCGGTGCCGAGTTCCAGAATGTCGACATGGCCTCGTTCCAGGCCCAGCCAGATGCGTTGCCTGTCATCAACATAGATGGTGTTGACAATGTTTCCCGACAGCCCCTTCGGATTGCCGGGCGTCGGCTTGACGATGAAGGCAGGACGTTGTGCCGGGTTTATGTGGGCGGCGCCATTGTTGGTTGCCACCCAGATGTTGCCGCTGCGGTCGCGTAACAGGGCACGCGTGCGGTTGCCGGGCAGTGACACGGCCACGCCCATGTCGTAGTGGATGTGCTGCAGGCCGTTCCCGAGCGAAGAAACGTGGGCAATGCCGTTGCCGTCGGTGGCGACCCAGACATCGCCCGCGGGTGTGGTGAGAATGTCGCGAACAGTGGGTCGCTGCATGTCCTCGGGGGTGCTGAACAAGCCCTCCAGACCGTGCCAGCTGCCATCCGGGTTGCGATAGACAACACCGGAGCGCACCGTGCCGAACCAGAGCGTGCCGCTGCTGCCCTCGGCCATGGACCAGACGATCGTGCCCATCGCCGTGCGCAGCGCTGGATCGGCGATTTCCGGTCGGACGAATCGCGTGGTGCCGTGGTGACGCACCAGCAGACCGTTGGCATTGCCGAGCCACAAGTTGCCGGCGTTGTCCTGGAAAACGCTGTAATTCTGTCCGTGGAGCCCGCTGTCCGGGCTGATGTGAGTGATGCGACCGCTGGCAAGGTCGAGGTGAGCCAGGCCCTGCCCAGTGGCCAGCCAGGCACCGCCGTTGTGGTCGGTTGCCATGGCGCGGATCTTTCGTGCTCCGGTGCCCGTCTTGTCCACCGGCCAGGTCGAAAAATGCCCGTTGTCGGCATGAAAACGGGCCAGCCCACCATTGTTCGTGCCGATGAGGAGATCGCCGTCAGCCAGGGCCAGCAGACAGCGGACGTAGCTGTCCGGCAGGGTGCTGTCGCCGCCGCCGCGGGTCTTGAATACCCGCATGTTGATGCCGTCGAAGCGCGCCAGCCCACCCTTGGTGCCGATCCATATCAGGCCATGGCTGTCCTGCACGAGCGCGGTCGTCACCGGGTGTGGCAGGCCGTCGGCTGTGGTGATGATGTCGAAGGTGGTGGTTCGAAAAGCCTGCCATGGCTGGCTTTCGGCATGTGCTGGAGACAAGCCGAACAATGCCAGCGCCAGGACCAGCAGGGTGGTAAAAACATGCCATGTGTCGTTTCGGGAGCCGCTGATCACGGGCAAGATCGTAAAACCGCCACATACCAAACGGTATGGTGACAGAATTGACGCCCGATCATGTGGCCTGCCGGGTTCCGCCAGGAGCTTCCCGGGCTCGTGGGAGCCTGGGCGGCAGGAGCCATGTGAGCGAGGCACAGCCATTTTGAGAACGATTTTTCGACCATTTGAGGTGAATACTGGTTGCTATTTAACGAAAATGGGCGGGAAATCGGGCCAAAAGGGCGCAGCCGCAGCCGCTTGTGTTTCTGCCTCCCAGGCTCCTGGCGCGTTTCGGCACGTGATTGTCTATCATGGCGACATGGACCGGACCGCATCAACCGCAACCGGCGACATGTTTGCCGCTGACAGCAGCTTGCAACCCCTGGCCGAGCGCATGCGCCCGGCCAGCCTGGACGAGATCGTGGGGCAACAGCGTCTGCTGGCGCCGGGGGCTGCGTTGCGTCGGGCACTGGAGGAGGGCAAGCCGCATTCGATGGTGCTTTGGGGCCCGCCGGGTTGTGGCAAGACCACGTTGGCGCTTCTGGTCGCGCGCTATGCTGATGCGGAGTTCCGTGCCATCTCGGCCGTGCTTTCCGGGATCAAGGAGGTGCGCCAGGCCCTGGCCGAGGCGGAAGGCAATTTCGCGCGTGGCGTGCGCACGGTATTGTTCGTGGACGAGGTGCATCGCTTCAACAAGGCGCAGCAGGATGCCTTCCTGCCGCACATCGAGAAGGGCGTGATCCTGTTCATCGGTGCGACCACCGAGAACCCGTCCTTCGAGCTGAACTCCGCGCTGCTGTCGCGCTGCCGCGTGCATGTCATGGAAGCTGTCCGGGCAGACAATGTCGTGGTGGCGTTGCAGCGTGCGCTCGCCGATGAGCAACGTGGCCTGGCGCGGCAACAGATTGAAGTGGACGATGTCGGCTTGATGCAGATTGCCGAGGCGGCCGACGGCGACGTACGCCGGGCGCTGACCTTGCTGGAGATCGCCGCGGAGCTGGCCGGGCAGGGCGGGTGCATCGACGAGGCCTTGTTGCCGCAGGTGCTGGCCGACCGCACCCGTCGCTTTGACAAGGGTGGCGAGCAGTTTTACGACCAGATATCGGCCTTGCACAAGTCGGTGCGTTCGTCTGGTCCGGATGCGGCGCTGTATTGGCTGGTGCGCATGCTGGATGGCGGTTGTGACCGCAGTTACCTGGCCCGTCGTCTGACCCGCATGGCGGTCGAGGATATTGGTCTTGCCGATCCGCGTGCCTGGCGCATGGCCCTGGACGCCTGGGACAGCTTCGAGCGTCTGGGCAGCCCGGAAGGCGAGCTGGGCCTGGCGCAGCTGGCGGTGTATCTCGCCGCGGCGCCCAAGAGCAATGCCGTGTACAGCGCATTCAATGCCGCCAAAAAGGAAGTCGGTCAGCATGGTTCGCTGGACGTGCCGTTGCACCTGCGAAATGCACCAACGCGGCTGATGAAAGACCTGGGCTATGGCCGGGACTACCAGTACGACCACGACAGCCCCGGTGGCGTGGCCCTGGACCAGCAATGCCTGCCGGATGCGCTGGTTGGTCGGCGTTTCTATGAGCCGGTTGAGCGCGGTTTGGAGATCAAGATCAAGGCGAAGCTGGACGAATTGCGCGCCGCACGCGTCAGGGCACGGCAGGACGTGGACTGAACTGCTGCATGCAGGTTTATACTCCGGCCAATCCCCGCAGGCCCTGAAAATGCTGCGCTCGTCATTTGCCGAACCACTGGTGATGCTGGCCACCGTGCTGCAATGGCTGGTGCTGTCCATCTTCACCGGTGCGGTGGTGGGTGTGGGCTGCACCATCTTCCTGCGGGCCCTGTTTGCTACCGAGGGTCACGCCTACGACCTGCCGTGGCCGGTCCTGGCCGCCTTGTTGCTGGGTGGTGGCCTGGTCAACGGCCTGCTGCTGCACTACGGCTACCGCATCAGTCGCAGTGGCTACAAGGACTCGCCCATCGTGGCCGTCAATGAGCAGCTCGGGCGCATGCCGTTTCGTACGCTGTGGATCAAGCCATTGGCCGCCATCGTGACGCTGTCCTGCGGCGGTTCGGCCGGCAAGGAAGGGCCGTGTTCGCATATCGGTGCCAGTTTCGCCGCCGGCATCGGCCGCATCCTGCATCTCAACAAGGAACTGCGCAAGCGGCTGCTGGCCTGCGGCGTCAGCGCCGGTTTTGCCAGTGTGTTCGGCACGCCCATCGCCGGGGCCATTTACGGCGTGGAGATGCTGGCCATCGGGCGCATCCGGCATGATTTCCTGTTTCCCGGTGTGGTCGCGGGCGTGACGGCCTTCCAGGTGTCGAAGTATCTAGGTGTGCCGTATCCGGACTATCACGTGGTGTTCGATGCCCGTTTCACCGAGGTGCTGTTTCTGAAAACGGTGCTGATCGGCATTCTTTGCGGCGCTGCGGCCTGGTTGCTGGTCGAGGCCTTGCGCCTGTCTCTCCGCTTGTTCGACAGGTTGCGTGAGCGTTTCCATCTCTGGCCGCCGCTGATGCCGGTCATCGGTGCTGCCCTGATGGCCGGCCTGCTGTGGTTCGTGCCGCTGGACTACGTTGGTCTCAGTTTGCCGGTGATGCACCAGGCGCTGGCGGGGGAGGCGGTACCGTATGCCGGCTTTGCCTGGAAGAGCCTGCTGGTGGCAATCACCCTGGGTTCGGGCTTTTACGGCGGTATCGTGACGCCGCAGTTCGTCATTGGCGCCGTGCTGGGTGGTGCCTTCGGGCACATGTTCGGTCTGGATCCGGCCACTGGCGCTGCGGTTGGCCTGGTGGCCGTGGTGGCAGCGGCTTCCAATGCACCCATTGCGGCCATCCTCATGGGCGTGGAGCTTTTTGGTGGCGATTCCACGTTGTATGTCACCGGCGCTTGCATTGCCGCATTCCTCATCGTCGGTCACCGCAGCGTGTACCCGTCCCAGCAGGTGGCGTTCAGCAAGTCATCGTGGATCTTCGCGCGTGCCGATCTGCCGGTAGGCCAGGAGAAAGTCCGCCTGTCCTATGGCTTGTTGCGTTGGTGGAGCAAACGGCGTCATGCGCGTGACGCCGACAGAAAGCCTTGAATCGAGGCGACTTTCGATGCGCCATGTCACAACCAATCGGGCACCGGAATGTCGCGCTCGGCCAGCAGGCGGGCGTTGAACAGGGTGTCACGGTAACGCGTGCCCGAATCGCACAAGACCGTGACGATGACATGGCCCGGTCCGAGTTCGCGCGCCAAGCGAATCGCCCCGGCAATGTTGACGCCACTGGAGCCACCCAGGCACCAACCTTCTTCACGGATCAGGCGGTGCAACAAGGGTACGGATTCGTTGTCCGGGATGCTGAATGCGCGGTCGATGGGGGCGTCGGCAAAGTTGGCCGTGATGCGGCTGCTGCCGATGCCCTGACTGATGGAATTGCCTTCGGATTTTAGCTCGCCATGCTCGATGAAATGCGCCAGGGCTGAACCGGCGGGATCGGCCAGGGCGATGCGAACATCGCCAGCACGGGCCTTCAATGCGCGGCCCACGCCGGCCAGCGTGCCGCCGGTCCCAGCCGCGCACACGAAGCCATCGACATGGCCCCCGGTCTGTTCCCAGATCTCGTTGCCGGTGGTGCGCGCGTGGAAGTCGCGGTTGGCGGTGTTGTCGAACTGGTTGGCAAACCAGGCGCTTCCGGGGTCCTTTTCATTCAGCTGCTCGGCCAGACGGCGAGCGACATGCACGTAATTGTCCGGATTGGCATAGGGTGCGGCCGGGACCAATCGTACCTCGGCACCGCTCATGCGCAACGCCTGGATTTTCTCGGCGCTTTGGGTTTCCGGCATGACGATGATGGAGCGGTAACCACGGCTTGCACCCAACAGCGACAAGCCGATACCGGTGTTGCCGGCCGTCCCTTCGATCAGAGTGGCCCCGGGCAACAGTCGGCCGTTTTGTTCGGCCTCGTTCAACAGGCCGAGCGCCGTGCGATCCTTGATGGAGCCGCCCGGATTCAGCCATTCCGCCTTGCCCAGGATCTCGCAGCCGGTCAGTTCGCTGGCATGGCGCAGGCGCAGCAACGGCGTGCGCCCGATGGCGGCGGAGAAGTCTTGACGCACCTGGCGAAAGGAGCCCTGGTGCACGTGCGCCGGGAAGGGGGTTCTGGTCTCTGGATCGTGGCGGGTTGCCAGTTTTTCAGCATTCATGGGTATCCGACTCCGGGGAATCCGTGGTCCGAGAAGGTCAATCGTCGGCGCATGGGGCTGCGCGATGATTGCAACGTGGCTGTCATCGTGAACCTTGTCTTCGTGGTTCGGAAGTGGGCGTCAGGCATATCCATATGCGTGATGATCGTTTATACAAATGGACATATAGACGTCCAAACCTTTACTTTTCTTCGTTTGCTGGTATGTTGGTCGCGCCGTTGATGGCGAATCTCACCAGTGGAGCAGGAAATGAACATCAAATTCATGCGGTACTGCAGCAACGACTTCCGGGGCAGCGAAATGTGTCCGTGTTGTCCGGCTTGCACCCATTTGATGTCCGCTTCCACCCTGTCTTCCCGAGGAATTCGCCATGACGCTGACCCAATTGCGCTACATCGTCGCCATCGTTGATGCCGGCCTGAACATCACCGCCGCCGGCGAGCGCGTACACGCCACCCAGTCGACCATCTCCAAGCAACTGAAACAGCTCGAAGGCGAGCTGGGGTTTCGGCTGTTCACGCGCCAGGGCAAGCGGCTGCAAGGGGCTACGCCCGCCGGTGCCAAGGTAATTGAACTGGCGCGCCATGTCGTCGGCCGGACCGAGGACATCCGGGCGCTGGCTGCGGACCTGCGAGACGATGCCAATGGCCGCCTGGGTATTGTCACCACGCACACGCAGGCCCGCTTCGTGCTGCCGGATGTGCTCACCAGCTTCCGCGAGCGTTTTCCGGGCGTGTCGGTGCACTTGCAACCGCAGGCGGTGGCCTGTTCCGGTGGCCGGCTGGCTTCCGCTGACGCCGATATCGGCTTTTTCAGTACCAGCGGCGATGCCGTGCCGAGTGGCGGCGTGGCGATACCCGTGTTTCGCTGGACGCGCGTCGCCATTGCTCCGCGGGACCACCCATTGGCCCGGACCGGCAAGCAGATTGCCGGCATCCACGTGTTGGCGCGGCATCCATTGTTGACTTACCGGTCCTCGCAACGGTCGGACTCGTCGCTGCAGCGTGCGCTGGCCGCAGCCGGACTGGAAGGCGAGTTCGCCTTCACCTCCGATGATGCCGATCTCATCAAGACCTACGTGCGTGCCGGGCTGGGCGTGGGGTTGCTGGCGCCCATGGCCGTGCGGCAAAGTGATCGCGAGTCGCTGGCGGTGAGGGATACGGCTGGCGTGTTGCCGGAGTGCACGACCTGGCTGGTGGTGCGGCGTGATCGCGTGCTGCGCAACTTCACCCAGGCGCTGGTTCGCCAAGTGGCGCCCTGGGTGTCCCGTGCGCGCCTGCGCGCCGCCCTCGATGGTGACCGGGACTTGTCCTGGCCCGAGGAGATCCCGCATTGGAGCGACTTTGAGCCGGAGGGGCTTGCCCTGCCGGCCGTGGCGTGAGTCTTCCCCGGAAGGTTTGCGTTGCCTGCCGTGGCGCCAGATAATGCCGGGTTTGTCGCCCGTGGAAGGAACAAACCATGCTCGATCCGGGATTGTTGCGCTCGCAACTGGCCGAAACTGCCAGCCAGCTGGCACGTCGCGGCTACAGTCTGGACGTGAATGCTGTCCAGGCGCTGGAAAGCGAGCGCAAGGCATTGCAAACGCGCACCCAGGCCTTGCAGGCCGAGCGCAACAGCAAGTCGAAGGGCATCGGCAAGGCCAAGGCCGCCGGTGAGGATATCCAGCCCTTGCTGGCGGAAGTGGCTGGTCTGGGCGATGAATTGAAAGCCGCCGAAAGCGAGCTGGGCGAGCTGCAAAAGCGCCTGCAGGCATTGGCATTGGGCATCCCGAACCTGCCGGATGCGTCCGTCCCGGACGGCGCCGACGAGAACGCCAATGTCGAGGTGTCGCGCTGGGGAACCCCGCGCGAGTTCGATTTCAAGGTGCTCGATCATGTGGACCTGGGTGCACCCCATGGTTGGCTGGATGGCGATGCCGGTGCCAGCCTGTCCGGGGCACGTTTCACCGTCATGCGGGGCCAGCTGGCACGACTGCACCGGGCCCTGGCGCAATTCATGCTGGACACGCACATCAGCGAGCATGGCTACACCGAGTGCAACGTGCCCCTGCTCGTCAGCCCGGACGTCATGCAGGGGACCGGCCAGCTGCCGAAGTTTGCCGAAGACCTGTTTGCCACCGAGGTCGGCGACAGCCAGCGTTACCTGATCCCGACCGGTGAAGTGCCGCTGACCAACCTGGTGCGTGACAGCATCCTGACGGCCGATGAGCTGCCGTTGCGGCTGACCGCACATACACCGTGTTTCCGAGCTGAAGCCGGCAGCTATGGCAAGGATGTGCGCGGCATGATCCGGCAACACCAGTTCGAGAAGGTGGAGTTGGTGCAGATCGTCCGGCCGGAAGATTCCATGGCAGCCCTGGATGAGCTCACCGGTCACGCCGAAGTGATCCTGCAGCGCCTTGGCTTGCCCTATCGCAAGATGCTGCTGTGCACCGGTGACATGGGTTTCAGTGCCACCCGCACGCACGATCTTGAAGTCTGGCTGCCCAGCCAGGCCACGTACCGCGAGATCAGCTCCTGCTCCAACTGCACGGACTTCCAGGCGCGTCGCATGCAGGCCCGCTACCGCAACCCGGACACCGGCAAGCCGGAACTGGTGCACACCCTGAACGGCTCCGGCCTGGCCGTGGGCCGATGCCTCATTGCCGTGATGGAGAACTACCAGAACGAGGACGGCAGCATCACCGTGCCGGAGGCCCTGCGACCGTACATGGGAGGCATGGAACGCATAAGCTGAGCAGGGTGAGGCAGCTCGCGAACGGCTGGCCGGGGATGGCCAGACCGGTGGCCCTGACAGGATGCCTTGTCCTGTGGATTTTGTCCCTGGCGGGTTATTTGCGTCCGGTCGCGTGCAGGCACGCTCCTGATATGGATTGCATCGCAAGCACTTGTGCCAAAACGCTTTTTTTTGGCACAAAGCTTGCCGATCCACAAGACTTCATGGATTGCGATGCAATCCATGGGGTCTACGGGGCGAGCGAGACCGAACCGCCCTATCGGCGGTTCGCAGCTCGCGAGCGGCTGACCATGGATGGCCAGACCGGCGGCCCCTGGCATGGATGCCTTGTCCCGTGGATTTTGTCCTTGGCGGGTTATTTGCGTCCGGTCGCGTGCAGGCACGCTCCTGATATGGATTGCATCGCAAGCACTTGTGCCAAAACGCTTTTTCTTTGGCACAAGGCTTGCCGATCCACAAGACTTCATGGATTGCGATGCAATCCATGGGGTCTACAGGTGTCGCGGATGCCTGACGCTGCCGGCGACCCGGCCGAAGGCCGGTGGTGTCGCATTCTGCGGACCAGTTCCCGTACAATGAGGCCGTCGCGAACGTGCTCCGGAAATGCGGAAGTCCGAACTGCGTGGCGGCGTGTCTGGTGCGCTATCCGCGGCGGCAACGAAAACGGAGAGATGGCTGAGTGGTTGAAGGCACCGGTCTTGAAAACCGGCGTGGGTTTAC
>CAZOXZ010000020.1:0-24903 GCA_964583865.1 uncultured Rhodanobacteraceae bacterium
ATTTCCAATGTTTTCTGACAAGTACCGTTCGACCTTGTGAATAATGCAGGCTAGGGCGGTTCAACCCGAACCTGTCGCTGCCATCGGGCGCCGGACGCGACGACCTGCGCCGGCTGCGCCGCGAAATGACCGCCGCCGAGACCAGCCATCTGGAAGCCTTCGTGCTGGTTTGTGTCGTGGCTCTGGTCGCCCTCGGCATGGCGAAGTTCACCTTCGCCGGCACACTCCTGGTCGTCAACATTTTCATGAACCTGTACCCGGCACTGCTGCAACAACAGAACAAGCGGCGCCTGGATGCGGTGATTATCCGGCTTGCAAGACGCCGCTCAGGTGGCCGTGCTGCTTGCTGATGCAGGTGCTTGCGACGCGGGCCGCTTGTCCACGGCGGTCACGTCCAGAGTAACGCGGGTGGTGGTGTCGCCGTCGTCGCCGTAGCCGCCATTGGTCCGCTTGCTGACCATTGAGGTCATCACCAGACGATTGCCCACGTGTGCCAGCTCCATCTCGGCCGACACCGTCACCGTGAACTTGATGAAGAACTTGCTGAACTTGAAGTGCCGGTACTGCCTGGCCGCCACCGGCATGCCCTTGTCGTCCAGCCAGACTTTCAGGGTACCCTTGTACTCGTCCAGCGAATCCTCGTTGCTCAGTGGGCCGTGCGGAACATCAAACTGCAACAGCGTCGTCGGTTTGCCAGCGCGCTTGACGTGCGCTTGGTCGGTCAGCGTGGCGTGGGCCAGTGACTCCCCCAACACCGGCGCATAGTCCACGCGCTCGGCCAGCCACTCGGCACCGTAGCTTCCCAGCAAGTCCTGCACCGGTGTACTCGCGGATGCATCAGCGGCATGGGCCCGGCTCTCCGCAGCCACCTTGTGCATCAGGGCTGCCGGGTACGTGACCCGCAAGCCGTCGCCATCGACTCGAAAGCCGTACTTCAGCTCGGCATGGGTCGTGGTCTTTTCATCGTCCCCGGTCGTGGCCGTGCGTTCGAGCTGCAGCGTCGCCTGCACCGGCCCGGAGCCGTCCAGTCCGGCCAACGTGGCCTTCAGGGCCGCCATGGCATCCGGCGCCGCCCGGCTCATGGGCGCCATCACCAGCAACATTGCCAGCGCAATCCAGCTTCGTGTTCGCATTGGTCGATCCTCGCCATGTGAGTCCACGAGCATACGGGACAATCAAGACGACTGCACAAACG
This sequence comes from uncultured Rhodanobacteraceae bacterium, assembly GCA_964583865.1. Classification (GTDB taxonomy): domain Bacteria; phylum Pseudomonadota; class Gammaproteobacteria; order Xanthomonadales; family Rhodanobacteraceae; genus DASSBG01. Next base: position 1,196 of record CAZOXZ010000020.1, read on the forward strand.
CATCACCGGACATCCGTGATTCGGCAGTTTGCGGGCGGGCCCCGCGGTCGCTATACTCCCTGAACCCCTCGGGGAGTAGCCAGCCACGACGCGCACAATCGTCGCGGCGCTTGCGTCAACATACTTGGCCGGCAGGCCATGGCGCAGGCGGCATGCCTTGCATGTCCGGCAAGACCGCGGGTTCGTGGGTGCCGGACTGGATCGGGCGGCGCACACGGGCCTGTGCGTCCATCATCCCGATCCCCAAGGCTCTTCCACTTGAACGCATTCCTCATTGCCACCGCGCTGGTGGCCCTGGCCGAGATCGGCGACAAGACCCAGTTGCTGTCGCTGGTGCTGGCGGCGCGTTACCGTCGTCCCTGGCCCATCTGCATCGGCATTCTCGTGGCCACGCTGGCCAACCATGCCCTGGCCGGGCTTCTGGGCGACCTGGTGTCTGCATGGCTGTCGCCGGAAGTGCTGCATTGGGTGGTGGTGATCTCCCTGTTGGCCATGGCCGCCTGGGTGCTGGTGCCGGACAAGCTGGACGAGGGCGACAAGCCGCCGGCCAGCAATCACGGCGTGCTGATCGCCACCATGGCGGCCTTTTTCCTTGCCGAAATGGGCGACAAGACCCAGGTCGCGACCGTGCTTCTTGCTGCCCAATACGAACCCTTGTGGCAGGTGATCGCCGGCACCACAGCCGGCATGATGCTGGCCAATGCGCCGGTCGTCTGGCTGGGCGCACGCTTCGCCCATCGCCTGCCGTTGCGGGCCACGCGCATCGCAGCCGCCTGCCTGTTCCTGCTGTTGGCGGCCTGGATGGTATTGGCCTGAAACGCCTTCACGGACGTGGTCTGTTGCGCCGGCACGGCCCGATAGCCTAATCTGCGCAAACCATCTGGCGGCGTGGTTGCCGGAGGGCAACCACAAATCTGCAGCGAGGGGAGACGCCAATGAACCTGAAAATCCGCCTGATCGTGATGAGCTTCCTGCAGTACTACATCTGGGGAGCCTGGCTTCTGACCATCGGCAGCTGGTGGTTCCATACCCAGCACTGGTCCGGCACCAGCTTCGGCGTGATCTTCTCCACCATGGGCATTGCTTCGCTGTTCATGCCTTCCATCGCCGGCATCATCGCCGACAAGTGGATCCGGGCCGAACGTCTGTACGGCGTGCTGCAACTGCTGGGCGGGGCCATGCTGTTTTTGGTACCCATGATGCCCACGCCCGAAGCGGTTTTCTGGGTGATGATGGTGAACATGATTTTCTACATGCCCACCATCGCGCTGTCCAACTCGGTTGCATACAACGCGCTGAAACAGGAAGGCCAGGATGTGGTCAAGGCGTTTCCGCCCATCCGCGTGTGGGGCACGATCGGCTTCATCGTTGCCACCTGGACCACCAGCCTGATGGGCTTCGAGTCCTCGCCGGCGCAGTTTTACGTGGCCGCCGTGGCGGCAGTGATTCTGGGTGTGTACTCGTTCACGCTGCCGGCCTGCCTGCCGGGACTCGATGCCGAGCACAGCCGCACCCTGGCCGACCGCATGGGCCTGACCGCCTTCGTGCTGTTCAAGAACAAGAACATGGCCGTGTTCCTGATCTTCGCCATGCTGCTGGGCGCGGCATTGCAGCTCACCAACGCCTACGGCGACGCCTTCCTCAAGGGCTTTGCCAAACTGCCCGAGTTTGCCGACATGTTCACCGTCAAGCACTCGGCCATCATCATTTCCATCTCGCAGATTTCCGAGGTCTGCTTCATCCTGACCATCCCGTACTTCCTGAAACGCTTCGGCATCAAGATCGTCATGGTGATGTCGATGGTGGCCTGGGTGCTGCGCTTCGGCCTGTTCGCTTTCGGCGACCCCGACCCGATGGGCGGGCTGTGGATGATCATCCTGTCGTGCATCGTCTACGGCATGGCCTTCGACTTCTTCAACATTTCCGGCTCGCTGTTCATCGAGGAAACGGCCGACCCGCGCGTCCGTTCCAGCGCCCAGGGGCTTTTCATGCTGATGACCAACGGCGTCGGTGCTGTCGGCGGCAGCCTCATTGCTGGCTGGGCCATTGACCGCTTCTTCACCGACCACAGCTGCAATGCCGTCACCGACATCTGCATGGACTGGCAGGGCATCTGGCTGGCCTTTGCCGCCTACTCGCTGTTGATGGTGGTGTTCTTCATCCCGCTGTTCCACTACAAGCACGTGCGCGAGCCGGCTGCGACCGGCAGCTGAGCCATGTCGGCACGGGTGCTCGTGGTCGGCAGCTACAACCAGGACCACATCTGGAACCTCACGGACTTCCCGGCCAGCGGCGAGACTGTCCTCGGCGAGGACTTCGCCAGCGGCGCCGGCGGCAAGGGTTTCAACCAGGCCGTGGCAGCCGCCAGACAGGGCGCCGAGACCTGCTTCATCGGCGCCTGCGGCAACGATGCCACCGGCGAGCTGGCGCAAGCCAATGCACGCGAAGCCGGCATCACGGCCCACTGGCAAGTCATCGACGACGAGGCCACGGGCACGGCGGCGATCCTGGTCGAGGCCGGTGGCCACAACCGCATCATCGTCGCGCCGGGCGCCAATGCGCGCTTGTCCGCCGACTTCATCGCGGCCCAGGACTCGGCATTCACGCCCGACAGCGTGCTGTTGCTGCAGCTCGAGACCAACCATGCCGCCGTACGCAGGGCACTTGACCTGGCCGCACGCCACGGGACGCGGACCATCCTCAACCCGGCGCCTTTCGATGCCACGCTGGCTGCCGAGACATTGGCACGCTGCGACATGCTGACGCCCAACGAGAACGAGTTTGCCCAGCTGATGCGACAGCACGCCAACACATCACTGGAAGCCGGCGACATCGCAGCCATGGCCGACGCCGAGCTGGCCACGCTGTGCCGGCGCCTGCCAGTGGCCAGCATCGTCATCACCCTTGGTGCGCATGGCTGCTTCGTGGCCCACGGCGATGCCTCGCGCTTCCGCGACGAAGCCGCCTGCTACCGCCTGTCCGCCGAACAAGTCGATGCCATCGACACCACCGGCGCCGGCGACGCCTTCAATGGTGCCCTGGCCGCGGCCCTGGTGCGCCAGCCCGACGCCATGTTGGCAAGCTGCGTGCGCCAGGCGGGCCGTGCCGCAGCCCTGTCCACCGAACGCCGCGGCGCGGCCGCGTCCATGGCAAGCCTGGACGAAACCAACGCCCGCTTCGGCGACATCTGAAAGCGTTGCGGTCGCGGCACTGTTGCGGCCGCCGGCCCCTTACTTGCCGAGAATGATCTGCCGCATCAATTCCGGCGTCTGCGGCATGCCGGCATGCACGCGAAGCTTGCCCGCGGCGTCGCGATAGACGACGCCCGGCGTGCCGAACAGGCCGAGGCTTTGCATCAACACGGCGTTGGCATCCAGCTTCTTGCGGATGGTCTCCGGCACGGGGCCGTTGGCCGGGTACGGGCTGTGCCCGAAGTTGGCCTGGTGTTCCCGGAATGCCAGCTCCGGGTCGTTCGCCGTGAGAATGGCGGCCGCACGCGGCGCGCTCTTGGTGGGCGAGATGACAGCCACCATGACATTGCGGACCTGGGTCTTGCCGCCCTTCAGCAGCGGCTGTGCCTCCTTCCAGATCTTGTGACAATACGGGCACTCGGTATCCATGAAGACGTACACGATGCGATCCGGGTCGCTGGCGCCTTCGGCAATCCAGGTGGCGTCGGCCAGTTTCTGCCAATCCCCGGCCTGCAGCACCGGCGCGGACGCTTCGCGGAACGGCGCCATGGTCAGGTTGTTGCCCATGGAGTCGAACAGGGAGCCGACCAGCACGTGTTCGCCGTCGGGCAGCAGGTAAATCGGCATCTTCGTGCCCTGCACCACGCCCACATAGCCCTTGAAGCCATCCGGGGCCGGCATGGTGTTGTCGATGTCGACGCCAGTCGTCATCAAGGCCTGGATCGGCAGCGGCAAGTCGCTGGACTCGGGGCCGGCAGCCACGGCTGCGCCGGCAAACAACATGGCCACCAAGGCCAGCAGGAAACGATTCATGGGGACACTCCATCCGTTGTTGCGGAAAGACGCGCAAGCTTGCTGTCCAGCATGGCCTGCGTCAGGGCGCCGACATGGCGATCGACCAGATGGCCGTCAGCGGTGAGGAAAAGGGTCACGGGATAGCCGCGCACGTGGTAATGCATGGCCAGTTTGCCGGTGGTATCGAGCAGCACGTTCCCGGGATCGAGCTTGCCGGCAACGAGGTATTGTCTCACATCGCCGGCACTCTCGCCCTGATCGGCAAAGATGAAGTGCAGGTCGGGCCGGGCGGCCTGTGCGGCCACCAGCACCGGCATTTCCCGCCGGCAAGGCCCGCACCAGGTCGCCCACAGGTTCAGCACCATGGGCTTGCCGCGGAAGGACCGCAGCGGCACGGCGCCGTGGTCCAGGCTGTCCAGAACGATGTCGGGCATGGGTGGATTGGCGGCCTGTTGCAGACGGATGCCTGCGCCCAGCACCAGACCCCACACCGCCAGGCCCGTGACGACCGCGAGCGGCAAGGGGATTCGCCAGGCGCGCCGTCGCCAGGCCAGCAGCGCGACTCCCAGAAGCAACACCACCAATCCGACCCAGAGGCTGAAGCCGCCGTCGCGAATATCGAAGATATCCAGCGGATGGGCGCTGTAGCTGCTCCAGTTGGACACCACGAAGCCCAGCCGTGCCGCCAGCAGCACGGTCAGGGCCAGGCACCACACAGCCGTGTCGACGCCGGCGTGGCCGCGCTTTTCCAGAAAACCCGAGGTCGTGCTGGCCGCGATGATGCCCAGGAACAACGCCACCACCGCCAGCGACAGCATGAACGGGCCGAGCGTCACCGTCTGCATGGCACGCCGTCACTTGTTGTCACCGTTGTACCTTCAATTACCGGCTTGTGGACCGATCACTATAGCGCGGTGCCACCGGCCCTGCTGGCCGCCTCGTAACGCCGCGCCAGGCGTGCCACCTGCGCCGGCAAGGCCTCGGGTGGGCCGCTGTTTTCGATGACGTCGTCCGCCAGGGCGCGGCGCCGGGCACGGCTGGCCTGGGCTTGCAGCATCTTGCGGGCCAGCGCATCGTCGATGCCGTCGCGCGCGACCAGACGCTGCAGCTGCAGCAACTCGGGCACGTCCACCAGCAGCACGCGATCGACCCAGTCCCAGGCCGCCCAGGTCTCGGCCAGCAACGGGATGACCAGCAGCACCCAGGGCGCGGACGCGGCTTCGACCTGCTGACGCAGGCGCGCACGCACGCGCGGGTGCACGATGGCCTCCAGCCGGGCGCGCGCATCAGGATCGGCAAAAACGATACGACGCAACGCGGCGCGATCCAGCGTGCCGGCCTTGTCCAGCAAGCCTTCACCGAAGGCCGCAATCACCTCGTTCAGGCCATCGCTGTCGGGTGCCACCACCTCGCGCGCGGCCACATCGGCATCGAACACGGGCACGCCAAGAGCCTCGAAATGCTCTGCCACGGTGCTCTTGCCGCTGGCAATGCCGCCGGTCAGGGCCACGACAAAGGGCCGCTCGTCGATGCTCATGGCGTCAACAGCTGCTCGATGTCACTGGCCTTGCGCGGCATGGCATCGGTGAGAATGTCCGGATCATTGCGGCGCACGGCCACATTGTCCTCGATGCGGATGCCCAGACCACGCCAGCGAGCGGGCACGTCCTTGGCTTCGGGCGCAATATAGATGCCGGGCTCGACCGCCAGCACCATGCCCGGCTCCAGCACGCGCGAGCGGCCGTCAACCAGGTAATCACCGACATCATGCACGTCCAGCCCCAGCCAGTGGCAGGTCTTGTGCGGGAAGAACGTCCGATATTGCCCGGATTCCACCCAGTCATCGGCCGGCTGACGGATGATCTTCAGATCCGCCAATGCGCGCGCCACGGTGGCGACGGCCGCCTGATGCACATCCTCCAGCGAGTGCCCTGGGCGAATGGCATCGAAAGCCGCCTCCTGCGCGGCTTCCAGGGCCTCGTGCAAGGCGCGCTGCTCGCGGTTGAAACGTCCATCGACGGGCACCGTGCGCGTCAGGTCGCAGGCATAGCACTCCACCTCGGCACCGGCATCGATCAGCAGCAGGTCGCCCTTGGCCAGCCTGGCCTTCTTGTCGCGATAATGCATGACGCAGCTGTTGCGGCCACTGGCCACCAACGCGGGATACGATGGCTGGGCGCCGGCGGCGCGGATGACACGCAGCAATTCGGCCTCGACCTGGTATTCGTGCCGCCCCGGGCGTACCTGGGACAAAGCCTGGCGGTGGGCCTCGATGGTGATCCTGGCGGCGCGCTTCATCAACCGCAGTTCGTCGCGTGACTTGAACAGGCGCAGGTCATGCAGCAGATGCCCAAGTGCGACAAAGGACTCGGGCACCACGCCACCGCCGCGCGCGCGCCGCAGACGCCGGATCCAGGTCAGCAGACGCGCGTCGAATTCCGCCTCACGACCAAAATGACAATACAGCCGTCGCCGGCCTTCAAGCAGGCCCGGCAGGATGTCGTCGATGTCCTCGATCGGGAAGGCGTCATCCATGCCCCAGGCCGAAACGGCGTTGCTGCAGCCGATCCGCAGCCCGTCCCAACGCTCAGCCGCCCGATCACGTTCACGGCAGAACAGGATGGTTGACCCGGCTTCACGACCGGGCAACAGAGCCAGCACCGCGTCCGGTTCGGGAAAGCCGCTGAGATAATGAAAATCCGAGTCCTGGCGGTATGGCCAGGTGTTGTCCGCGTTGCGCACCCGTTCCGGTGCGGCGGCCACCAGCAAGGCCGCATCGTCGCCTGCCATGCGCATCAACTGGCGCCGTCGCCGCGCGTGCTCGGCCATGGAGATCACGACCCGGCATCCTCCGGCGACGCGACTCGCGCATGCAGCAGCAGGGCCGCAAACACCGCATGATCGATCAGCTCCTGCAGCGCCTCGCGGTCCTCGTCGGGGTCATCAAAGTCGGGTTCGGTGGCGGCAATGTCGGCAAAGTCCCGCAAAATGGTCTTCAAGGCAGGCTCAAGGTCGGCATCGCTCGTTCCGGCCAGACCGAAGCCGCCAAGAAAGCCGCGACACCAGGCCACCAGCCCGTGCGCGCATGCTTCCAGTTCATCCGTGGCCGCCAGCCAGGGCGTGATGGCAGCTTCCGCTGCCTGCAACGAGGCGACCAGTTGCCTTGCCGCAGCATCCAGCACGGATTCCAGCGCAGCATCGGCATCCTCAAGTTGCAGCCGTTCCAGCCACGTCCCTGTCGCGGTGTCCCCGCCGCCGCACAGGTAACCGGCCAACATGCCATGCACCTCCGCGGCCGGCAGCGCCACGCGTGCACTCTCCAGGGCCTGTTGCAACGCCTTGAAACCCACATTCACATGCTTGTTCATCATATTCCATCACCATCACCGACAGCGGCATGATAACGTGCATCCCAACGTCAAACAGATCACACTTCAGGGGCAAGGTGTGGATCCGACAGTACAATGGAATCCATGACAGTCGCGACGACACGGGACTCGGGGAAGCATGGAATGATTCACTTCTTTGCGGCGCTTGACCGGCGCGGCATGCTTGCGTGCGTCCTGCAGACAGCCAGCCTTTTGCTGTTTGCTCTAGCATTGCACGCGCCATTTGCACGGGCCGCGCCAGGGCCGCAATTTCATTTCACCACGATCCACGATGCCGCATCCGACATCCGCCACAGCCATGTCGAGGCGCTGTTCCAGGATCGCCAGGGGTTTGTCTGGATCGGCACGCGTCGCGGCCTGTATCGCCACGATGGCTACACGCTGGTGCTCCACGCGCATGACGCGGCGCGCGAGGACAGCCTGCCGCCTGGCGTAATCACGGCCGGCGCCAGTGCCTCCGACAACACACTGTGGCTGGGAACTCGCGGCTGGTTGCTGCGCTACGATCCCGGCGCGCGCCAGGTGCTGCAACGCTGGAGTCTGCCCGGCGACGGCACCCCGCGACAAATCATGGCGACCGATGCCGGAGTGTGGGTTGCCGGCACCTCCGGCCTGGCCTTCCTGGCTGACACAGCTGGGCAGCTGCAAGCGATCACGCTGGCCACGTCGGCCGGCGCCACGTCCGCAGTCACCCAGATGGCGCGCTGCCCGGATGGCGGCCTGTATGCCGGCGGCCGCACCGGCCTGTGGGCTGTCACCGCCACCAGCGCACGGCGCATCGGGCCGGCCGAGGCGATCAACGGCCTGGCCTGCAAGACCGATGGCAGGCTGCTTGCCAGCACCGACGCTGCCGTGGTCGAAGTCGCTGCGGACAGCGGCCGACGCACGACGCTGTGGACGCTGCCCGCGGACAGTTCCGGCACGCCGTCGCTGATGGTGGCCGGGGCCGACAACCAGGTCTGGGTGGGTATATCGCAGCTGGGTTTGCTGCGCTTGTCGCCAGACGCCGCAGCGTTGATCAAGCCGGACACTTCGCGCCCGGATTCGCTGCCCGGGACCTTTTTCACCGAGCTCATGGTTGACCGCTCGGGCCTGGTCTGGCTTGGGCTGGCGCATGCCGGCGTGGCCCATCTCCCCGAGCAAGCTTCAGCCATCCGTTATGCCCTGAACACGAACGGCCAGGCCGGCGCCAACGACATTCTCGCCATCTTCGAGGATACCCTGCAGCAGTACTGGATCGGCACCCGCGGCGCAGGCTTGCAGCAATACCTGCCCGACGGCTCATTCCAGGCGCACAACGACGCCATCCGCGAAGCACTGGGCCTGCCCACGGACACCGCGCTTGCCATCCACGCCATCGCCCCGGCGGCCGCAGGAGCGCTTTGGCTGGCCACCGACCACGGCGTGGTGCGGCTGGACCCGGCGCATCGCCAGGCCAGACGGATTGATCTCGGCGTGCCCAGCGGGGCCCGCGACCGCTATCGCGACATTGCCGTGGCGCGCGACGGCAGCCTGTGGCTGGCCGGCATGGACAACGGTCTTGTGCACTTCATGCACGGCCCCGGAGTCATTGCCCGCTATGGCCGTGACCAGGGCCTGGCCGACGACCACGTCACCAGCGTGGCCATCGACGACAAGGGCCGGTTGTGGGCCGGCACGCCCTCGGGCCTGAGCCTGCACGATCCCCTGACCGATTCATTCCGCAATTTCCGTGGCGACAAGGCACGTGACGACGGCCTCTCGGGCCAACGCATCCTGGCCTTGCAGGCGACCGCGGACGGCACCCTCCTGGTGGCAAGCGAAGGCGGTGTGGACACCATCACGGCGGTGGACGAGACGGGCCTGCGGGTGCGCCACATGACCTCGGAGCAAGGCGCCGACAGCGCCGCATGGTGCGTGCTGACGGACCGCCAGGGCGACCTGTGGATTCCGCGAAACCGCGGCATTACCCATATTGATGCCAGCGGCACCCCGGCACGCACGCTGAGCCGTGCGGACGGCTTGCCCAGCCAACATTTCAATCCGCAGGCCTGCCTCCAAGACAGCTCGGGTGCGTTGTGGTTCGGCTCCACGCACGGCCTGATCCGCATCGCACCGCAGCGAGTGACGACCAGCAGCTACAAGGCGCCGGTGGTCATTACCGCCATCAGCGACGGTGACGGGAACCCGGTCCGGCCGGATGCCGACCAGCGCATGACGGTACCGCGGGATGCCGCGCTGATCCACATCGAGTTCACCTCCCTTGATTTCGCCCGGCCTGCAGCCAACCGGTTCTCCTATCGGCTCGTCGGCCTGAGTCCGGAGTGGATCGACAACGGCACCGAGCGCAGAGTGACCTTCACCAACCTTCCGGCTGGCCATTACCGCTTCGAAGTGCGCGGCAGCAATCGCGATGGCGTGTTCAATTCCGACGCGGCATTCCAGGAGTTCGAAGTCACCGTCTCGTGGTGGCAAACCACCTGGGCGCAGCTGCTGGCCGTGGCCATGGTGCTGCTGCTGGCCGGGTTGCTGGCCCTGGCATGGTGGCGCCGCCAGCGCACGGCCCGGCAGCATGCGCGCGAACTGCGCGCACATGACCAGCGGCTGCAGCTGGCACTGTGGGGCTCGGGCGACTATTTCTGGGACTACGACCTGCAAGCGCAGCGCATCTGGCGGATTGCCGGCAAACACCCGGATCAACCGGGCGACGAGCACGCCATGAGCCTCGACTACTGGCGGCACGATTTCGTCCATCCCGACGATGTCGCCGATGCCGAGGCCCGCGCAAAAGACCATATCCGCGGCCTGACCACCCGCTTCGAATCCGTACAACGCGTCCGCGGCAAGGACAATGAGTGGCGTTGGGTCCGCTGGCGCGGCCAGGTGGTCGAGCGTGATGCCGACGGCCGAGCGCTGCGCATGGCGGGCACCACGCATGACCTCGAGGGGCAGCGCGCCCAGGAAGACCGCGCCCGGATCGCCACGCTGGTGCTGGACACCATGACCGAAGCGGTGATGGTCACTGGTCCCGACTTCCGGATCCTGTCGGTCAATCCGGCTTTCAGCCGCATGGTGGGCTACAGCCGCGACGAGATCGTCGGTGCTTCCAGTGCCATTCTGGATTGCGACCGGCACGATGCGGGGTTTTATCGTCAGGTCCGTTGCAGCATCCGCGACGAAGGGCATTGGCGTGGCGAGATCTGGCAAAAACGCAAGGATGGAAGCCAGTTCCTCAGCTGGCATGAGGCACACGTCGCGGTGGGTGATACCCGCAGCAACCCGCATCACGTGCATGTCATGACCGACATCACCGAACGCAAGCGGGCCGAGCAGGAATTGCGCCACCTGGCCAACCACGACCCGGTCACCGGGCTGCCCAACCACACCTGGCTGGAGCAACATCTCAGGCAAACCCTCGACCGGGCCAGGCTGGCCGACAACATGCTGGCCGTGCTGCTGGTCAACCTGGCCCAGTTCAAACAGGTGAACAATTCCCTCGGCCATGCCATGGGTGACCGGGTCCTGCGTGCCACCGGCGTGCGCCTGCGTGGCATGGCGCGGCGCACGGACACCGTTGCGCGGCTGGGCGGGGACGAGTTCGCCGTGGTGCTGCATGACGTGCCCGGCATGGACGAGGCAACAAGCATGGCCAGCGCCATCGTCCGGGCCTTCGACAACCCGTTGAAACTGGACGAGGAGGAGCAAATCCTGGTCACACCCTCCGTCGGCATCGCCCTGGCTCCCGAGCACAGTTCGAGTGCCGAAGAACTGCTGCGTTTTGCCGGCATGGCGATGTACCAGGCCAAGGCCGATGGGCGCAATACCTGGGCGCTTTACACCGCGGCAATGAACATCCGGGTGCGTGAATATGGCCAGCTGATCGCAGCCTTGCGCCGCGCATTGAACAACCATGAGTTCAGCCTCGTCTTCCAGCCACAACTGCGGCTGTCGGATTGGCGCATTTGTGGCGTGGAGGCCTTGTTGCGCTGGCACAGCCCGAGCCTGGGGCAGGTTTCGCCGGCCATTTTCGTGCCGCTGGCTGAAGAGACGGGCCTGGTGCAGGAGCTGGGTGATTTCGTGCTCAACGAAGCCTGTGCCGTTCTGGCGCGCTGGGATGAACTTGGCGTGCGCGACGTCAAGATGAGCATCAACGTCGCGTCCAGCGAACTGCTGGCGGCCGACTATCACAAACGCGTCATCCGCGCATTGAGCAGCCATCGGGTCAATGCCGCTGAACTGGCATTCGAGTTGACCGAAACACAGGTCATGGTCCACACCGATGCATCACTGGGCAACCTGCACACACTGAAAGCCCTGGGCGCCCGCCTGGCGATCGACGACTTCGGCACCGGCTATTCCTCACTCGCGTATCTGAAGAGCCTGCCCGCCGACATCTTGAAGATCGACAAGGCCTTCATCGATGACCTGGTTGACGATCCCGACGGTGCCGTCATCCTGGCCACCATCATCCACATCGGCCATGCGTTGGGCATGGAGGTCATCGCCGAAGGCGCCGAAATGCAGGCACAGGTTGCTTTCCTCAAGGCCCGGGGTTGCGACCAGATCCAGGGCAACTGGTTCTCCCGGCCATTGTCGGCAGCTGACTGTCTGGAGTTCATCTGGCATCATGACCCGCAAGACAAGCCACGATTCGCAGCGCCCACCAAGACAACCGGTTATAGTGACGACCATGGCCAAGTCCGACCCCACGCCTGACCCAATCGAGAAGCTGTCGGCAACGCTTGACGAGCTGCTGGCACAGTTCCATCGGCTGCGTGAGGAAAACCGCAGTCTGCTTGCCAGCCAGGAACAACTGGCCAGCGAACGCGCGGCCCTGATGGCGCGCAACGAACAGGCGCGCTCGCGCGTCGAGGCCATGATCCAGCGGCTGCGCGCCCTGGAAGAAGCCAACCATTGAGATTGCCATGAGCGATGATCCGGTAACAATCCGCCTGCTCGACCGTGAGTTCCGCGTGGCCTGCAGCAAGGAGGAACGGGCGGGCCTGGTCGCCGCTGGCGATTATCTGGGTCAGCGCATGCAGGAATTGCGCGACAAGGCCGGCAGCCCGGGCTTTGACCGGATCGTCGTGCTGGCCGCGCTGGCCATCTGCAACGATTACCTGCGGCTGGAGAACACGCACCAGCAAGGCCACGAGCAACTGGGCAGCACGATCGAGGCACTGACGCAGAAGCTGGAGCAGGCATTGGCGAGCGAGACCAAAGGGTCCGGCTGATCCGTTCAATTCCACTGTGCTGCGGGTATTCAGCTTTTGCGCCGGCAAGCTGCTAGACTGGAAGGCGTCTTCTGCGGTGTTCGGCAGTGCGTTTCAGCAATCGCCTTGTTCCTAACACTCGACCTTGGGTCGGCGGAATCCGCCCGTTGCGCAAGTCCGCCATGAGCGGAAAGCCTGAGGGCAAGGACGAAGCCCACCCACCTGATCCTCTCGGATCAAGGTCGCCTGATGCACACCGGCACCGCGGAAGAGCTTCCTCCCTCACCACGCTCCGGCGCGTGCCAACACGCGCGAGGCCGCTTTCCGGGCGCTTTGCCGCATGACGCCCGCTGACAGCGAACGCGCCAGATTGCGCCGTCGCCTGCGCGCGTTCCGGGAAGGCCGCTCGGTGACCGCCCGCATGAAAGCTGCCATGGGCGTCAACGACAGCCTTGGACAACTGCCCGCCTTTTCCGCTGCCCGTGATGTGGCCGGCTACTGGGCCGTCGGTGGCGAAGTGCCGCTGCTGCAGGTGGTCAACACCATCGTCCGGCGTGGTGGTTGTTACTGGTTGCCCTGCATCCAGTCGGAACGCCGCCTGCTGTTTGCGCCGTTCGCACCGGGTGACGTCATCCAGCCCAACCGTTTCGGCATCCCGGAACCCGCACCCGATGTCCCGCGGCAACAGCCGCAGAGCCTGGACGTGGTTCTGGTACCGCTGCTGGGTTTCGATGCCCACGGCAATCGCCTGGGCATGGGCGGCGGCTACTACGACACCAGCTTCGGTTTCCTCAAGCGCGAGCCACGACCGGCCAGGCCTTTGCTGGTCGGCGTCGGCTATGCATTCCAGCAAGTGGCGCGGGTCCCGGCCTGCCGCTGGGATGTGCCACTGGACCTTGTTGCCACCGAATCCGGCTTGATCGACTGCCATGCCCATCGCCAAGGCAAGGTATGATGCGCCTGCTTCCAGCCAAGAGCAGAACATGAATCAGCAAGATGCCAAGCGCGCCGCCGCCCACGCGGCGCTGGAACATATCGAGGATGGCATGACGCCGGGCATCGGCAGCGGCTCGACGGTGGCCCTGTTCATCGAGGCTCTGGCCGCCAGCGGCAAACGCATCGACGGCGCCGTGTCCGCCTCCAGTCAGAGCACGGCATTGCTGCGCCAGGCCGGCATCGAGGTACGTGACCTCAATGCGGTCGGTCCGCTGGAGGTCTATGTGGACGGCGCCGATGAAGGCGACCCGCACAAGCGCCTGATCAAGGGTGGCGGCGCGGCATTGACGCGCGAGAAGATCATCGCCGCGGCATCGACGAAGTTCGTCTGCATCATCGATGCCAGCAAGCAGGTCGAGGTCCTGGGCCGCTTCCCGCTGCCGATCGAGGTCATCCCCATGGCGCGCAGCCATGTCGCCCGGCTAATCGTCGAGCGCGGCGGCCGGCCGGTCTGGCGCCAGGACTGCACCACCGACAACGGCAACTGGATCATCGACGTGCACGGCTGGCACATCGACGATCCGCTCGCCATGGAGCTGAACCTGAACCAGATCCCGGGCGTGGTGACGGTGGGCCTGTTCGCGCAGCGTCCGGCCGACGTTGTGCTGGTTGGCGAAGACCAGCCAGGCTGACTCGGCAGCCGTACATGGCCAACAAAAAACCCGCCTGCGGCGGGTTTTGTTCTGGCAGCCCCGGTAGGATTCGAACCTACGAATGCCGGAATCAGAATCCGGTGCCTTGGACCGCTTGGCTACGGGGCTGTAATCGTCCGGGCACCAACGACACGGTGCCCGGGCAATGCATCAACGCTTGGAGTACTGCGTGGCGCGGCGGGCCTTGTGCAGGCCGACCTTTTTGCGCTCGACGGCACGCGCGTCCCGCGTGATGTAACCGGCACGACGAAGATCGACTTTCAACGCCTCGTCGTAGTCCACCAGTGCGCGCGCAATGCCGAGGCGGATGGCGCCGGCCTGGCCGGTCATGCCGCCGCCGACAACCGTCGCCTTGATGTCGAACTTGTCCGTGTTTTCGGTCAGCTCCAGTGGCTGGCGCACGATCATGCGGGCAGTCTCGCGACCAAAGAAATCTTCCAGCGCACGGCCGTTGACGGTGATCTGGCCACTGCCCTTGCGCAGGAACACGCGAGCGGTGGAAGTCTTGCGTCGGCCGGTGCCGTAATTTTGTTCAACGTTCGCCATGATCGTCCTCAGATTTCGAGCGGCTGGGGCTGCTGGGCAGCATGCGGATGCTCGGGGCCACTGTAGACCTTGAGCTTGCGGTACATCTGGCGGCCCAGCGGGTTCTTGGGCAGCATGCCCTTGACACCCAGCTCGATGACGCGCTCAGGGTGCTTGTTCAGCAAGTCCTTCAGCGGCGTGCTCTTCATGTTGCCGACATACCCGGTGTAGCGGTGGTAGATCTTGTCGGTCATCTTGCGGCCGGTCACGGCCACCTTGTCGGCATTGATGACCACGATGTAGTCACCGGTATCGACATGCGGCGTGTACACGGGCTTGTGTTTGCCGCGCAGTCGGCGCGCCACTTCGCTGCACAGCCGACCGAGCGTCTTGCCGGTGGCATCAACCACAAACCAGTCGCGCTGCACGCTGTCAGCCTTGGCACTGAACGTCTTCATCTGGACAACCCTTGAAGAAAATGCGGGGGTGAAAGGCGCAAAATAATAGCCCAACACACCGGGACAGGCAAGACCTTTCCCGGAATCGAGCCGATCATTCTAGCACGACTACAGCACCCCGATGCAAGCATCAATCTCGCGCCGATGGTATCGTCCTGTGCGGCGTGCCATCATTCAGGCTTACGATCCGCCCGAGAGTGCTCGTCATGATATCGCAATTTCGCCATCATTCCGCACTGGACCGCATCCTGGCCGGGATCGGACACGGCCTTGCCACGGCATTCGCGCAGCCGGAGGACGCTCGCCCTTCCCCGGCGGACGCCGCGGCGCACGCCGATCTGGACAACGCTGAACGTCGCCATGTGGGCGGCCTGATGCGCATCAACCACACCGGCGAAGTCTGTGCCCAGGCGTTGTATCTGGGCCAGGCACTGGTGGCGCGCGACAACGACACCCGCCAGTACCTGGAGCAATCCGCAGCCGAGGAGACCGATCACCTGGCCTGGTGCCACCAACGCCTGGTCGAGCTGGAATGCCGGCCAAGCCTGTTCAACCCACTGTGGTATGCCGGCAGCTACGCCATCGGTGTTGCCGCGGCCGCCGCCAACGACCGCGTCAGCCTCGGCTTCGTGGTGGAAACCGAACGTCAGGTGGAGGCGCACCTGGGCCAGCATATCGAACGCCTTCCGGCACAGGATTTGCGCTCGCGCGCCATCCTGGAGCAGATGCAGACTGATGAAGCACGCCACGGCCGCGACGCCCGCGAGCGCGGCGGTATCGACCTGCCACGCCCGGTCCGCGGTCTGATGCGCGCCGCATCCGGGGTCATGAAGGCAATCGCGTATCGACTCTGAACACAACAATAGCCTCGGAATGTGATGCAGTTGCCATTCCATTGGACAGCGCAGACAATGGCTTGGCACGATCTATTTCTGAGGTGGTCGTAATGGGGAGATGGAAGTGACTACATCCGAAGGCAATTCCGCCGGGCACACATACACGCTCGAGCAGGCCATTGTGCATCCGCAACAGCCTGCCGCATTGATGCCCGACGACAACGACATGACGCTGTTCCTCGAACAGTGCCATCGGCGCAAGTACCGCAAGAAGACCATCATCATGCGGCCGGGCGATCCGGCGACGACGTTGTTCTACGTCATTTCCGGCTCCATCGTGGTGTTGTCCGAAGACGACAACGGCCGCGAGCTGATCCTCACCTATGTCAACGCCGGCGAGTTCATCGGCGAGATGGGCCTGTTCGTGGAGTCGCCACATCGCGGTGTCACCATGCGCACCCGCGAGGACTGCGAACTGGCTGAAATCACCTACGAACGGCTGTTCCAGCTGGTCACCACGCAGCTGAAGGATGTCTGCCCGAAATTGTTGTTTGCCATCGGCCAGCAACTGTCCGGGCGCCTGCTGCAAAGCAATCGCAAGATCAGCCGCCTGGCGTTCATGGATGTGCGCAACCGCGTGGCACGCACGCTGGTGGACCTGTGCACCGAGCCGGATGCCATGACGCATCCCGATGGCACCCAGATTCGCATCTCGCGCCAGGAAATCAGCCGTATCGTCGGCTGCTCACGCGAAATGGCCGGACGCGTGCTGAAGGAACTGGACGAAGAGCGCCTGATCGACGTGTCCGGCAAGAACATCGTCGTGCTGGGCATGCGCAACGGCTGAGAGGCTGCAAATTTTTCAACCTTGAAGCCGGTCAGAAGACCACTTCGAGGCGCGCGCACAACTTCATGCCTTGTCATTCTGCGCGAAGGGCGAAGCTCGTAGTCGCAGAATCTGGCGCCCGGTACAGCATGATGGAGATCCTGCGATTCTGCTCGCTGCACTCGCTCCACGCCGGATGACGGCTGAACGTTGCGGGAGCGGCGACGGGCATGTACCGGCCCCGCGGCTGGAAAAATCCTCAGGACGGGGATTTTTCACAGACTCTGAATCCGGGCACCGCCCGCTTGCAAGATGTCAGCCGGCCGTGCTGCCGGCGAAAAACAGCCGTCGCAACTCGGCACCGGGATCCGGCTGGCGCATGAAGGCCTCGCCGACCAGGAAGGCGTGGATGCCGGCCGCTTGCAGCCGGGCCACGTCGGCCGGGCTGGCAATGCCGCTCTCGCTGACCAGAAGGCGTCGGCCCGGCACCTTGGCACGCAAGGCCAACGACGTTTCGATGGTGGTCTCGAAGCTGTGCAGGTTGCGGTTGTTCACGCCGATGAGCGCAGCCGGGACGGCGAGCGCGCGTTCCAACTCGGCCTCGTCGTGCACTTCCACCAGCACATCCAGCCCCAGGGCAGCCGCCAGCTCGGCCAGCTCCTGCAGCCGCGCATCGTCCAGCGCGGCCACGATCAGCAGGATGCAATCGGCGCCGATCAAACGTGACTCCCAGACCTGCCACGGGTCGATGATGAAATCCTTGCGCAGCACCGGCAGCTCGCAGGCCGCGCGCGCCTGCTGCAGGAAGGCCTCGCTGCCCTGGAAAAAATCCCGGTCGGTCAGCACCGACAGGCAACTGGCACCGGCCCCGGCATAGCTGGCCGCAATGGCTGCCGGATCGAAATCCTCGCGGATGACGCCCTTGCTGGGACTGGCTTTCTTGATCTCGGCGATCACCGCCGCGTCGCCACGATCCACGCGCGCCCGCATGGCCTGGGCAAAACCGCGGCAGGGAGGCAGGTCGTTCGCCCGCGCCATCAGCTCGGTTATCGGCCCGCGTTGCCGGCGGGCACCGATTTCCTCGCGCTTGCGCGCCAGAATGCGATCGAGAATGGTGCTCATGCCGCCAGCGCCTGCGTCGCGGCCACGAACTGGCGCATTTTTTCGAGCGCCGCGCCCGAATCCAGGGCCTTGCGCGCGCGCGCGATGCCGTCGGCAATGGAGTCGGCCGTGCCGGCCACATACAGGGCCGCGCCGGCATTGAGAATGACGATGTCATGCGCCGGCCCCGGAGCGCCTTCCAGCACCGCCATCACCATGCGGCACGAAGCGGCGGCATCGGCCACCTTGAGGTTGCGACTGGACGCCATCGTCAGGCCGAAATCCTCCGGCTCGATGTCGTACTCGCGCACCTTGCCGTCACGCAGCTCGCCCACGCGTGTGGTGGCGCCGAGCGAAATCTCGTCCAGGCCGTCGCGGCCGTACACCACCAGCGCGCGCTCGGTTCCCAGCTGCTCCAGCACGCGCACCTGGATGCCCACCAGGTCCTCGTGGAACACGCCCATGAGGATCGAGGGCGCCCCGGCCGGGTTGGTCAACGGCCCGAGGATGTTGAAGATGCTCTTGACGCCCATTTCGCGACGCACCGGCGCCACCTGCTTCATGGCCGGGTGGTGGTTTGGCGCGTACATGAAGCCGATGCCGGTGTCGGCGATGCATTGCGCCACCTGCTGCGGCGCCAGATCGATGGTCACGCCCAGCGCTTCCAGCAAGTCGGCGCTGCCGGATTTCGAAGACACGCTGCGGCCGCCGTGCTTGGCCACGCGTGCGCCCGCCGCCGCGGCCACGAACACCGCCGTCGTCGAGATATTGAACGTGCTGGCGCCGTCGCCGCCGGTGCCGACAATGTCGACAAAATTGCCCGCGTCGGCCACTTTTACCGGCGTGGCCAGCTCGCGCATCACCCGCGCGGCACCGGTGATCTCGCCCACGGTCTCCTTTTTCACCCGCAAGCCGGTGATGATGGCCGCCGTCATCAGCGGCGAGACCTCGCCCGCCATGATCTGGCGCATCAGGTGCACCATCTCGTCATGGAAGATCTCGCGATGCTCGATGGTGCGCTGCAACGCCTCGCGCGCGGTGATGGTCATGAACGGACTCCGTGTCAGGCGGCCTGCGGCAGCGGCTGGCCCAGGAAATTGCGCAACAGGTCGTGGCCCTGGCGCGTGAGGATGGACTCGGGATGGAACTGCACACCCTCGACGGGCAGCTCACGGTGCTTGAGGCCCATGATCTCGTCGAGCGAACCGTCGGCATCCTCGGTCCAGGCCGTGACTTCCAGGCACTGCGGCACGCTGGCCTTGTCCACCACCAGCGAATGATAGCGCGTCGCCTCCAGCGGGTTCGGCAGGCCGGCGAACACGCCCCGATCGCGGTGATGCACGGGCGAGGTCTTGCCATGCATGATCTCGGCCGCCTGCACCACCTTGCCGCCAAACACCTGGCCGATGGCCTGATGCCCCAGGCACACACCGAAGATCGGCAGCTCGCCGGCAAGTTCGCGCAATACGTCCAGCGTCACACCGGCATCATCCGGCGTGCCCGGACCCGGCGAAATCATGATGCGTTCGGGCGCCAGCGCGCGAATGCCGGCCACGTCGATGGCATCGTTGCGCCGCACCTCGACCGACTGCCCGAGCTCGCCCAGATACTGCACCAGGTTGTAGGTGAAACTGTCGTAGTTGTCGATCATCAACAACACCGGCGTTGCTCCCGAGGCCACCAAAGCGGCTACTTTAACCAGCGCGACCGCCGGCGTACAGCAAACGCTTGTTTGTCGCACAATGGCGGCATGCAAGAATTGCTGCGAGTTGTCTTCCCCGGTCTGTTGGCACTATGCCTGTCCGGCTGCTATTACCTGCACCTGGCCGGCGGCCAGATGCGCCTGTTGCTGAAGCGGGAGCCGATTGCCGAGGTGCTGGCCGACCCGGCAACCGATCCGGAACTGAAGGCACGCCTGCAGCTGGCACTCGAGGCCCGGCGGTTTGCTTCTGAGGAACTCGACCTGCCGCGCAACGACAGCTACACCCTGTACGCCGACATCGGCCGGCCGTCCGTGATGTTCAACGTCTACGCCACGCCGGCCTTGTCGCTGAAACCGGTGACGCATTGTTTTCCGATCGCCGGCTGTGTCGCCTACCAAGGATTTTACTCACGGACACGCGCACAGGCGGCGGCAGCGAGGCAGCGAGCCGCCGGCAACGATGTCTATGTCGCCGGTGTGGTGGCTTACTCAACCCTTGGCCATTTTGCCGATCCGGTGCTACCCGGCATGTTGCGATGGGGCCCGGACGAACTGGTGGGCACCATCTTCCACGAACTGGCCCACCAGAAGTTCTATCTCCCCGGAGCCACCCGTTTCAACGAATCGTTTGCCAGTTTTGTGCAGCATCAAGGGCTCGCCGCCTGGCATCAAGCACACGGCACCACTGTTTCCGACCCATTGGCACGGCAGCGGCATCAGCAATTTGTCCAACTGGTCCTGCACACCCGGGCCGCGCTGGAAAAGGTCTATCGAAGCGCGCTGAACACGGCCAGCAAACAAGCGCGAAAGAATGCAATCTTCACTGGCATGCGGCAACGGTATCAAGACTTGCAGGCAAACCAGTGGCATGGAAAAGGCGACCACGATCATTGGGTCGAAGGCCCGCCCAACAATGCCAAGCTGGTGCCATTCGGCTTGTACAACATATCGGAGCCCGCATTCGAAGCGCTGTTCCAACATTGCCACCGTCACTGGCCACGATTCTATGCCGCAGTCAAAAAAATCGGGCGCGAGACGCTGAGCGATCGGCAGGCATTCCTGGCCGGTACCGATATGCCCGATTGCGGCTGATCTGGATCAACACCAGCTCCGTCTGGAAGGCGCATGCTGGACGACTCCGTTGACTGTGCATGAGACTTCGCATGACTTCTGAAACCGACACCCCGCAATACACGGCCTATCCCCTTGATGCTCGCGCCATCGCGCGCCGCTTCCGGCATTCGGCCATTTTCGGTGCCCTGGATGCCCTGCAGCCGGGTGAAGCCATGCGCTTTGTCAACGACCATGATCCGCTGCCGTTGCTGGAACAAATGCGCCAGCGCTACGGCGATTGCGTGGTGATTCACTACCAGCAGCGCCAACCCGGCGCCATCGTCATCGACTTCGAGCGGGTGGCGTAATGGCCTTCCCCGCCTTTTTTGATGATGCCCCGTCGATCCGGCTGCACGATGGCCTGGCCAAGCTGTTGGGCGCATCCGACGACGGCATCATCGAGTACCGCTACACCGATGCCGTGCGTCTGGCCGGGCATTCCTGCCCCACGGTCGCCGGCGCTTGGCTGTGCGTGCGCGCCGGTCTGAAGGCACTGTACGGCGATGACATGCCCGAGCGCGGCGGCATCACCGTCTCCATGGACGCGCCCGAAGATGCCGGTGTCACCGGCGTCATCGCCCTGATCGCCACCTTGGTGACAGGTGCCGCGGCTGCCAACGGCTTCAAGGGCCTGGGGCCGCTGCATGGACGCAAGGACTTGCTGCGTTACGGCGACAGCAGCGTGGATGGCATGCGCTTGACGCGCAACGACACCGGTCAGTCGGTCGAGGTGCGCCTGAATGCCAACCGCGTAGCGCCGCACCCGCAACAGGGTGCCTTGATCCCGTTGGTAGCCACGGGTCAGGCCGACGATGAACAGCGCCGCCAGTTCGGCCAGCTGTGGCAAGACCGCGTGCGTCGCATGCTGCTGGAACACGCCGACGATCCGATGATGATCCAGGTCCGGGAGCTGCAACCCGCCGCCTGACGGACAGACCGCGCGGGCTACAAGCCGCGCGCGGCCTCGGCCACGGCACGGAACAGGGCGCGGCCCTTGTTCATGGTCTCCTCCCACTCGCTGGCGGGGTCCGAATCATGCACGATGCCGGCGCCGGCCTGCACATGCAGCCGGCCGTCGTGGATCACGGCCGTGCGGATGGCAATCGCCGTGTCGCCGTCGCCCCACCAGCCGATCCAGCCGATGGCCCCGCCGTAGATGTTGCGCTTGAACGGCTCCAGTTCCTGGATGATCTCCAGCGCGCGCACCTTGGGCGCGCCGCTGAGCGTGCCGGCTGGAAAAGTCGCCCGCAACACGTCCATATAGCTGGTGCCCGGCCGCACCTCGCCCTCGACCTGCGACACCAGATGCATGACGTGCGAGTAATGCTCCACGGAAAACGGCTGGCTGACCTTCACCGAGCCGGTCTGGCACACGCGCCCCAGATCGTTGCGGCCCAGGTCGATGAGCATGACATGCTCGGCACGTTCCTTCGGGTCGGCCAGAAGCTCGGCTTCGAGCGCCTGGTCCTCGGCGGCATCGCGGCCGCGCCGGCGCGTACCTGCCAGCGGCCGCACGGTCACCCGGCCATGCTGCAGGCGCGCCAGAATCTCCGGTGACGAGCCGACGATCTGCGTCTCACCCAGGTCGAAGAAATACATGTAAGGCGACGGATTCAAGGCCCGCAGGGCACGGTAGACATCCACCGGCCGCGAGCGAAAGGGCACGCTGAGGCGCTGCGATGGCACCACCTGGAAGATGTCACCAGCACGGATGCAGGCCTTGGCCTTGTCGACCACGGCCTCGAAGGCTTCGCGCGTGAAACTGGACTTGAAATCGGACTCATCCAGCGGGTCCGGCATGCTGGTGTCGGGATAGGCCGAACCGGAACGCCGCAAGCGGAAGACCAGCTCGTCCAGGCGCCGGCGCGCGCGCGTGTACGCCTGGGGCCGCGCCGGGTCGGCGTGCACGATGAGGTACAGCCGACCTTTGAGATTGTCGAACACCGCCACTTCCTCGGCCAGCATCAGCAGTACGTCCGGTGTGCCCAGCTCGTCCGCCCGGTCAGATGTCGCCAGGCGCGGCTCGATGCAGGCAATGGTCTCGAAACCAAAATAGCCCACCAGGCCACCGGTAAAGGCTGGCAAACCGGCCAGTTGCGGTACCTGGTACTGCTGGCGCAGGCGCTCGACCTCGGCCAGGGGATCGTCGACTTGGCGCGAGGCCGTGATCTCGCCGTAATCCTCGATGTCCAGGCGCTTGCCGTGGAAGCGAAACACCCGCCTGGCCGGCAGGCCGATGATGGAATGCCGTCCCCAGTTGGCTCCGCCCTCCACCGACTCCAGCAGAAACGTGTACGGCCCATCGGCCAGCTTCTGGTACACCGACAACGGCGTATCGAGGTCGGAGAACACCTCGCGCACCAGCGGAATGCGCGTATGGCCCGCGGCCACCAGGTCATCGAATTCGGCTTGCGAGATCACGACAGAAGCCCGTCACGGAAAGCGGCAACGATAGCAGTGAATGCCGGGAAACGGGAAACGTCGGGATTCTGTACCCGGAACCCGGGACTCGACGACAGGTCCGGTTCCGCGGCAACCGCTGGGTCGCCGGTCAGCCACACAACCGGCCTGTGGCCGGGTCGCCTGCAGGCAGGCTCCTACAGCAGCGCGGCAAGCCTGCTGCAGAACCTGTAGACCCCATGGATTGCATCGCAACCCATGAAGTCTTGTGGATCGGCAAGC
Organism: uncultured Rhodanobacteraceae bacterium; assembly: GCA_964583865.1. Taxonomy (GTDB): domain Bacteria; phylum Pseudomonadota; class Gammaproteobacteria; order Xanthomonadales; family Rhodanobacteraceae; genus DASSBG01. The sequence goes on from CAZOXZ010000020.1 coordinate 24,655, forward strand.
TTTTTGCCAAAAAAAACGTTTTGGCACAAGTGCTTGCAATGCAATCCATATCAGGAGCGTGCCTGCACGCGACCGGCACAAACGACCCGCGTTACACGCTCACCACGGGACAAGGCATCCTGCCAGGGGCCGTCCGGCCCGGCATCCCTGCCGGGCGTTCGCGAGCTGCGAACCGCCGACACGTGTGCATCAACACCCACGGGACAAGGCATCCTGCCAAGGGCCGTCCGGCCCGGCATCCCTGCCGGG
>CAZOXZ010000021.1:0-24305 GCA_964583865.1 uncultured Rhodanobacteraceae bacterium
CGTGATGGCCGAATTTCATTTTCAGGGTCTTGCCGCCGAGCGCCAGGGCCATGAGCTGGTGGCCCATGCAGATGCCGAACAGCGGCAGCTTGCTGTCCAGCAGTTCGCGGACGGTCTGGATGCCATGGGTATTCGCTGCCGGGTCGCCCGGGCCGTTGGACAGGAAGATGCCGTCCGGCTGCATTGCCAGGACGTCGGCGGCTGCGGTGTCTGGCGGCACCAGGCGGACCTTGCATCCGGCATCGACCAGCAGTCGCAGGATGCTGTGCTTGACGCCGAAGTCCCAGGCCACGACCCGAAAGCGGCCGTCGGTGCGGGCAAAGGCCTGGCTCGTCAGATTCCAGCTGCCCTCGGTCCAGTCACGCGCCTCGCCGACCGCGACCTCGGCGGTCAGGTCCATGCCGGCAAGGCCGGGGAACGCCCTGGCTTCGGCCAGTGCCCGTGCCTCGTCGAGGTCACCACCGGCCACGATGCAGCCGTTCAGGGCGCCCTTGGAACGCAGGATGCGCGTCAGCTTGCGGGTATCGATGTCGGCGATGGCAACGACCTTGTTGCGCAGCAGGTAATCGGGCAGGCTCTCTTCGCTGCGCCAGCTGGAGGCCAGCCGCGGCACGTCACGAACGATCAGGCCGGCCGCCTGCACCCGGTCCGATTCCACGTCCACGCTGTTGCAGCCGACGTTGCCGACATGCGAACAGGTCAGGGTCACCAATTGCCGCGCGTAGGACGGATCGGTGAGGATCTCCTGGTAGCCGCTCATGGCCGTGTTGAACACGACCTCGCCGACCGTGGCACCGGCCACACCGACCGACCGGCCGCGGAATACGGTACCGTCCTCGAGAACCAACAATGCCTGGGTCATGGAAGCCGCCTTCACTGGGTACAGCGCGACACGCAGGCCGGTTGCCGGAGCCTGTACGCGCTCGAAAAAAAGGGATGTCGGGCGGGTTGTCATTGTAGGCACGAGCCGGCGCGCTGTCCACAACCGCAGACCTTGACGACAGGCTACAATGGCCCGATGGACAGCGTACTCATTGACCCGGCCCGCCTCGAGCGCCCGGATACCCGTGTGGCCAGCGAGCCCTTCCCTTTCCTGATCGCCCACGGTCAGTTGCCAGGCGATGCCCGGCGCATGCTGCGGGATGATTTTCCCGACTACAAGGAAGCCGGGTTCTTCCCCTGGGAACCCGGGCAGTGCGGCGCTTCGATCAACCGCCTCATCGAACAGGCCACGGCACCGGCCATGGTCAAGGCGCTAAGCCAGCGTCTGGGAATCGACAACCTGGATGGCTATCCGACGCTGGTGACCATCTGTCGCCACCTGAACAAGCGCCACGGCACCATCCACACCGATTCGCGCTCCAAGGTCGCCACCGCCCTGATCTACCTGAACGAGGAATGGCCGGACACCAGCGCCGGCTGTCTGCGTTTTCTGGAGCGCATCGACGACATTGATGCCATGCTGGCGCCGGAAGTGAAGCCGCTGTACGGCGAGCTGGCCATGTTCAAGCGCTGCGACAATTCATTCCATGGGCACCTTCCCTGGGAGGGCGAACGACGGGTCATCCAGATCGCCTGGCTGGTCAGCGAGGAGGCCAAGGCACGCAAGACCCAGCGCGGCAAGTTCTCGCGCCTGTTCAAGAAGATCAGCGGCGGCCTGGACAAGCATTTCGGTGCCGGACGCGACCGGAACGCCGCGCACCGCGACTGACGCGGCACTCAAGCCGCCGGGTGATGTCCGGCAAGCCGGTCGCGCGCCTGCCGCAACCGCGCATCGACCTGGCCGTAGAAGTCTTGTGGCAACTCAGCCCGCACCGGCACACGCCAGGTGTTTGCCAGATGCAGGTTCCTGCATTTCACGGCATCCTTGTCGGTCATGAACAGCGGCAGGTCATCGCCAAAATCCAGTTCGCCGGGCCGAAATGCATGGTGATCAGGAAAGGCATGGCTCTCGACATCCAGGCCATGCGCCCGCAGGCTGTCGAAAAATCGCTGCGGGTTGCCGATCCCTGCAACCGCATGCACACGCTGCCCGGCGAATGCCGACAATGGCTGCTGCCTGGCCGATGCCAGCGCGATGGCGGTATCGCCCACCAGTTGCATGCCGATCTCGCCGGACTGCGGTCGCCCGCCATTGCAGACGCGCCAGTGCACCGTTTCCAACCGCGCCAGCGGCTCGCGCAACGGCCCGGCCGGCAACAGGCGCCCGTTGCCGAAGCGACGTTCGCCGTCGATGACGCAAATCTCCACATCCCGCGCCAGCGCATGATGCTGCAGACCATCATCGGCCAGCACCAGATCCACACCCGCCTCGACCAGCAAGCGACCCGCCGCTGCGCGGTCGCGGCCCACGGCAACCGGCATTCCCGTCGCTTGGCGGATCAGGCAGGGTTCGTCGCCGAAACGCACCGGATCGGGTGCGCCAGACAATACCACCGGACCAACCTCGCTGCCACCGTGGCCACGGCTGACGATGCCCGGTGTCCAGCCCTGCCCGGCCAGCGCCTGTGCCAATGCAACGACCAGCGGCGTCTTGCCGGTGCCACCGGCGGTGATATTGCCTACCACCAGCACCGGCAACGGCAAACGCGCCGGGCGGCGCCAGCACGTTCGCCACAGGCGGCGGTCGGTCGCCGCGGCAAGGCTGTAAACCGGCTCCAGCAGGCGCATGCCCAAGCTCGGCTGCTCACCTTCGTACCAGACGCGCTGCAGCCTGGCTTCAGACCACATCGCCGGTTCCTTTCGCTGCCGACTTGAACTGCATCTGGTACAAGGCCGCGTAGTGCCCGCCACGTGCCAGCAATTCCGCATGTAGGCCCAGTTCGATGACGCGGCCGGCATCCATCACCGCGATCTGGTCGGCATCCTCGATGGTCGACAGGCGATGGGCGATGACCAGTGTGGTGCGGTCCTGCATGAGCTTGGCGAGGGCATCCTGGATCAGGCGTTCGGACTCGCTGTCCAGCGCGCTGGTGGCCTCGTCAAGAATGAGAATGGGCGCGTCCTTGAGGATGGCACGAGCCATGGCGATGCGTTGCCGCTCGCCGCCGGAAAGCATGCCGCCGCCCTCGCCGATGGGCGAATCCAGCCCTTGTGGCATCTGCCGGATGAAGGGCATGGCGTTGGCCGCTTCCGCAGCCGCTTCGATGGCACCCCGGTCGGCACCGGCCAGCTCGCCATAGGCGATGTTCTCGGCCACCGTGCCTTCAAACAGCACCACATTCTGCCCGACCCAGGCAATCTGGCGCCGCAATGCGGCCAGGTCCCAGTCAAGCAAGGGCCGGTCATCCAGCAGCAGTTGTCCCGCAGTCAGCTCCTGAAAACGCGGCAACAGGCTGACCAGGCTGCTCTTGCCGCTGCCGGAACGGCCCACCAGCGCCGTCATGCTGCCCGCAGGGCAAGCCAGACTGACCCCGCGCAAAGCGGCATGGTCGGAGTCCGGGTACACCAGTTGCACGTCCTCGAAGCGGATATCGCCACGGCAGCGCACCGGAGCGAAGCTGCCTTCATCGCGCTGTGGCGGCAAATCCAGCACATCGAACAGCTCATCGGCGGCGGCCATGCCGCGCTGGATGTTGGCCTGCACGGTGGTCAGGCGCTTCAGTGACGGCAGGATGGCGCCCATGGCGCCGATCACCACCAGGAACGTACCGGGTGACATCTGTTGCAGAACATCCGGACGTGTGGCCAGGAACACGATCACGGCCATGGCCATGGCCGCCAAAATCTGCACGAACGATGTCGACAGCGCATTGGTGGCGGCGATTTTCAGGTTCAACTGCCGCGCGCGCTTGGCGATGCGGTGAAAGCGCCCGCTTTCATACGGCTGCCCGCCATAGGCCTTGACCTCGCGCTGGCCGTGCACCGACTCTTCCACCGTCCCGGTCACCGAACCCATGGAGTCCTGCAAGCGATGGCTGATGCGGCGATAGCGCCGGCTGACCACGGTCGCCACCAGCACCACGGCCGGCACCAGGATCAACAAGGCGGTCGCTAGATAGGCGCTGTTGTAGAACATCAGCCCGACCATGCCCAGCACCGTCAGGCCATCGACAATGGCGACCTTCACGGCGTTGCTGGCCGCGTGCGCGACCTGCTCGGTGGTGTAGGTAATGCGCGAGATCTGCTGACCGGAGGCCTCGCCGGCAAAAAAACTGGATGGCAGTTTCAGGTAGCGGTCGAACAGCTCCACGCGCAGCCGTTGCACCACGTGCTGGCCGACATGGGCGGTACCGTAGCGGGTCAGATAGGCACCGACACCGCGGACCACGAAAATTGCCACGATCCAGATGGGCATCCAGAAAATGACATCCGCATCCCGCTGGATGAACAGGTCATCCAGCATCGGCTGCAGCAGCTGGGTAAAGGCCGTGATGCAGGCCGCATCCAGCACCATCCCCAGCAGCGCCAACAGGCCGACAGGCCAGTAGTCCAGGGCATAGCGCAGCAGGCGGCGGTAGATCGGCCAGGTGGCACGATGGCTGTCACGCGTCATGGTCATCCGCCGAGTGTACATGCCGCAGCGCCCCGGACGGGACTGGCTGCGGCTGCCAGCGGCATCAGCCGGAGCTGCCCGGCGCCGACTGTGATGGCGTGGTGGCGATGCGCAGTTGGGAGAACCCCAACTGGCCGAGGGCATCCATGGCGGTAACCACGGCCTGGTTCGGCGTGAGCGCGTCGGCACGCAGCAGCACCGGCTGGTCGCGGTTGCTGCCGACGTTCTGCAGCAGGGCACGCTTCAGGGCCTCGACCGTCTTGCCCGGCACCTGGTAGTCGCCGATAAAATAGCGCCCTTCCCGATCCACGCCCACGATGAGGGCCTCCGGCGGCGTGGCACTGGGCTCGGCGCTGGCTTGCGGCAGGCTGACATTCATGTGGGCCTGCTGCACGAAGGTCGTGGTCAGGACGAAGAACATCAGCAATGTCAGCAGCACGTCGATCAACGAGATGACGTTGATCTCGAAGAAGTCCTGCCGTGGTCGTCGAGACAGACGCATGCCGGCCTCAGGAACCGGCAGCCGCGGACGACTTGCGCGGCGCGGCCTTGCGCGGCGCCTTTGAGGCAGTGGCCCGGGTGCCGCCTGTCGGCGCGGCATCCGGATCGGTGAGCTGGTCGAGCAGCCTGCCGGCCTCGTATTCCATGTCCACGACGAGGCCGTCCACACGCGCAAGGAAATAGCGGTGCAAGGCGTAGGCCGGAATGGCCACGATCAGACCCGAGGCGGTGCAGATCAGTGCCTCGCCGATGCCGCCGGCCATGCGTTCCGGGTTGCCCACACCACCGGCCATCACGGCCATGAACATGTTGATCAGGCCGATGACCGTACCCAGAAGGCCCAGCAGCGGCGACACCAGCGCGATGGTACCCAGCGCGCTGAGGTAACGCTCCAGACGATGCACGACATGCCGGCCGACGTCCTCGATGCGCTCACGGATGATGTCCCGCGAACGGTGCCGCACGGTCACGGCGGCCGCCAGCAGCTCGCCCAGCGGCGAGTTCTCGCGCAGGGCCTCGACATGCTTGTCGCCCAGCTTGCCGGCCCGCGCCAGACTGCAGACCTCGTCCGCCAGGCCGTCCGGCATGACGGCGGCCTTGCGCAAGGACCAGAAGCGTTCCAGAACAATGGCCAGCATCAACGCCGATGCCGCGAGGATCGGGGCCATGGCCCAGCCACCTGCCTTGATGATTTCCAGCACCTGTCACTCCGCCTGTGTGAATCAAGGGCCGCATGATAGCAGCGTTGGGCATTCGTCAGTGACCTTCATCTGCACCGCAAGGTCGCCAATAGCGACGCTGGTCACAGCGAGCGCGAAACACCACCCGCGGTGGCGCCGTGGCCGGAAATGCCAGCACGGTTTCGCCGACAACAGCGGTATTGACCAGCTCCGCGCTGGCAGCCCGGTATCGCCTCGTCACCGCCACCGCCGGATGACCGTAGCGATTGTGCCAGCCAGCCGATATCACCGCGATGCGCGGCTGTGTGGCCTGCACGAATCGCCGCCGCGACGAGCTGGCACTGCCGTGATGCGGCACGATGACGACCATCGGGGGTCCCCGGCCAATCTGGCGCGCGACTACCGGTTCCACCAGGCTGGAGATGTCACCGGGCAGGAGCAACCGACCGCCCTGCCCCGTGACCAGCAGCACACACGAACCATCGTTGCTGCGCCCTGGCCACGGCTCGACCGGGTGCAATACGCGAAATTCGACGCCATCCCAGCTCCAATGTTGTCCCTTGCGGCACAGCTGCGTGCGCAGGCCGGCCGCTACCGAGTCACTGGCCAGTATCGGCGCCTGCGGCCACACCCGGTGCACCGCCGGCGCACCACCGGCGTGATCGTTGTCGCCGTGGCTGACGACAAGCATATCCAGCCGGCGCACGCCGCTGGCACGCAGCACCGGCACGACCACCGCTTCACCAACGTCGAAGCCGGAGGGATAGCGCGGCCCGGCGTCGTAAAGCAGGGCGTGATCGGCCGTGCGGACCAGCACCGCCAGCCCCTGGCCCACGTCGATGACACTGGCGCGAAACGCCCCTGGCGGCACGCGCGGTTGCAGCGGAAAAAGCAGTGGCAGGAACAACATCAGCCCAAGCCAGCGCGCCGGCAAGCCACGTGGCCACAGCAGCCAGACGGCGCCCAGCAGGGCCAGGGCCATGGCCCACCAGCCGGCCTGGGGCAGATGCAACAGGGCCAGGGGCGCGTCGGCGAACAGCACCATGCCATGCCACAACAAATGCATGACAAAACCGGCGACCTGCCACAGCAAGGCCGCCAGGCCCGGCCACAAGCCCGACATGACGCAGCCCGCGAGTGTCAGCGGCACCACCACCAGGCTCACCACCGGAATGGCCACCAGGTTGGCCGGCGCACCAAGAATCGACGCCTGGCCGAAGAACCACACCGTCAGCGGCAGCAGGGCCACCGTCATCATGGTCTGGGCGCGTCCGAACTGACGCAACCAGCCACGCCAGCCGTGGTCGTGCACGCTGCCCAGCAGCAGAAAGGCCACGGCCGCGAACGACAGCCACATGCCCGCTGAAAGCACCGCCAATGGATCGACCAGCAACACGGCAAGCAAGGCCAGCGCAAGCGCATCGACCACCCGACAGTGACGCCGCAACACCCGCGCCAGGCAGAACACGGCGATCATCACCAGCGTACGTTGCGTCGGCAGACCCATGCCCGCAAGAAGCGCATAGGCCAATGCCACGGCAAAGGCGGCGCCGGCCTGCCATGGCTGTCGCGGCCAGCGGCGTCGACCGGGAACAAACCGCCACAGCAGGCCCGCCAGCGCACTCCCGAAAAGGGCCGCGATACCAACGTGAAAACCGGAAATGGCCAGCAGATGCGTGATGCCGTTGGCACGTGCCACGGTCCAATGACGATCGTCCAGACCACGTTTGTCCGCCACGGCCAGCGCCTGCAACAAGGGTGTGACGACCGGATCGGCCACGGCGTCGTCGATGGCACGGGACAGGCGCGCACGCAGCCCGGCAATACACCAGGCATCACGCAGCAGCTGGTTGTCTGGCGCCTGGCGCACGTAGCCCACGGCCACAATGCCTTTTTCCAGCGAACTCTTCTCGCCGTCGAAGGCACCGCGGTTGACCATGCCGCGCGGCGGCTTCAGGCGCACACGCAAACGCCAATGCTGGCAGGCCGCCACCGTCCTGCCAGCCGGTCCGTACCACGCCAGGCGCAGCTTGCCTGCCAACGGCACCGACGTGCCATCCAGACTGGCCTGCTTTACCTGAAAACGAAAGCGTGCCTCGCGATCACCCTGACGCACCAGGCCATGCACCTGGCCGGTGACGACAAAATCACGCCCGGCCAGCTCAGGCGCAAGGCGTTGATCCAGCGCCTGCGTGGCCCACAGGCTGGCCCAGGCGAAGCCAGCCACCAGCAGTAGCAAGGGCATGCTGCGTGGCCAGCGCCAGCACACAGCCAGCGCCAGCAGAACCATGGTTGCCAGCACCGGCACCGGCAACAACCCTGGCAGGCATTGCACGGTCAGGTCGCCGGCCAGAACCGCCGCTGCGATCAACGGCAGGCCGGGATGGTGCACACCCCTCCCTGGCGTGACGGATTTCGGTTTCATGATCATCCTTGATCCTGAAATTGCCCTCTTGGCAGGTGTGTGTCAGTCAGCCATCCCGTTGTTGCAATTGGCCCTGATGCAATTCCAGCACCCGATCCATGCGTGAAGCCAGGCCGAGGTCATGCGTGACCAGCACGAAACTGGTGCCGATCTCGCGGTTCAGTTCCAGCATCAGGTCGTACACCTGGCCGGCCTTGTGCTCGTCGAGGTTGCCGGTGGGCTCATCCCCCAGCACACAGGCAGGCCGCGTCACCAGCGCACGCGCCACGGCACAGCGCTGGCGTTCCCCGCCGGACAGCTCACCCGGCTTGTGGCCCAGGCGCTCGCCGAGCCCGACCCGCTGCAGCAACACCTGCGCCTTGTCGCGTGCTTCGGCAATGGGCAGGCCGCGGATCAACAACGGCATGGCCACGTTCTCCAGCGCCGTGAACTCGGGCAACAGGTGGTGAAACTGGTAGATGAAGCCCAGCGAGCGATTGCGCAGCAGCCCGCGTTGGCGATCCGACAGCGCCGACATCTTGTGGCCGTCCACCTCCACCTCGCCGCTGCTGGGCGTGTCCAGTCCGCCGACGATATGCAGCAGAGTACTCTTGCCCGAACCGGAAGCACCGACAATGGCCACCGTCTCGCCGCGCGCGACTTCGAAGCTGGCACCCAGCAGCACCTCGGTGCGCAGTTTGCCTTCCTTGTAGGTCTTGGTGACCTCGTGTGCACGCAACACCGGCGCGTCTGCGTGCTTGTTCGCCGCTGCCACCGCGGTCGCGTCATTCATAACGTAGCGCCTCCGCCGGCTGGGTTCGTGAGGCGCGCCAGGCCGGATACAAGGTGGCCAACAGGCAGAAGATGAACGCCATGCCGGCGACCCAGGCCACATCGCGCCATTCCAGCTCGCTGGGTACCTCGGAAATGTAGTAGACCTGCGGCGACAAGAACTGCACGTGGAAGACCTGCTCGATCCAGGTGACGATCCCTGGCACATTGCTGGCCAGCAGCGCCCCGAACAGCACGCCAAGGATGATGCCGATGGTACCGACCACCAGGCCCTGCACCATGATAATGCCCATCACCGAGCGTGGCGTCGCACCCAGCGTGCGCAGGATGGCGATGTCGGCCTGCTTGTCGGTCACCAGCATCACCAGCGTCGAGACCAGATTGAATGCGGCGATGGCCACGATCAGCGACAGGATCAGGAACATCACCTTTTTCTCCATCGCGATCGCGCTCAAGAGGTTGGTGTTCGACTCCATCCAGGTGCGCACACGGAACATCGGTCCCAGCTCCAGCGCCAGGTCATGGGCCACGCGCCAGGCCTTGTACTTGTCCTCCAGTTTCAGGCGGATGCCGCCGGCGCCTTCCATGCCGTACAGCCGCGCAATGTCCTGCATGCTGGTCACGGCCACGCCGGCGTCATACTCGGCCATGCCCGCGCTGAATATGCCGCTGACGGTGAAGCGCCGCAACTTCGGCATGGCGCCGATGGGCGAAATGGAAAAGCGCGCGGCATACACCATCACCTTGTCGCCAACATTTACGCCCAAAGACAATGCCAGATCACGGCCCAGGACGATGTTCCAGGCGCCGGGCTGAAGGTCGTCCAGCTGGCCAGCAACCATGTCGTCGGCCAAGTCCGAGACCTGCTTCTCCAACTGCGGCCGCACGCCACGCACCAGTGCACCGGCCGGGCGCGTGGCACGCCCCTGAATCATCACGTAGCGTTCCACGAAGGGTGCCGCCGCCAGCACATCATCGTGCTCCCGGGCAAGCGTCATGGCGTCTCGCCAGTCGGGCATGTCGCCGTCGACCCGGCTGACGGTCGCGTCGGCCACCATGCCGAGAATACGCGCGCGCAGCTCGGAGTCGAAGCCGTTCATCACCGAGATCACCGTGATCAGCACCACGATGCTGGCCGCAATGCCCAGGATGGACACCAGGGAGATGAAAGATATGAAATGGTTACGGCGCTTGGCGCGGGTATAACGCAAGCCCACGAACGCCGCCAATGGTCGAAACATCCTGACTCAGGGTCCTGTGCAGCGGGCCACGCCCGGCGGGAAAGCACGCAGATTGCCGTATCAGGCCGCGATGGGCAAGCGGCGCAGGACGATCATGCTTGTCAGTTTATACCTACCACCGCCTGATTGCGCCTGATGCACCAACAGCTGCATCGGCTTCCCGAATCGGACACCTGTGCGAAATGCAGAAACCCGGCAGGCGCCGCATGTCTTCAAAACCCGTGATCGTGGGTGGTGACGTGCACGACCAGGAACTTGTTCATTTCCTCGAAGAAGGCGGCTGGTTCTTCGCTGCCACGCTCGATACGGTCGATCAATGCCGTCAGGCCGCGATTGAAGCGGTCGTGTACGTCCTTGTGGATATCGCGATACTTGTACTGGCGTTGTTCCAGCAGCTCTTCCTCGTAGCGGGAATGTGCGACCAGCAGTTTCAATGTCTTGTTCATTCCGGCAACGAGATCGGCCACCGGCTTGTCCGCCTGCATGTCTTCATGCAGCCAAGAGCCTGGGCGGCAGAAACACAAGCGGCTGCGGCTGCGCCCTTTTGGCCCGATTTCCCGCCCATTTTCGTTGAATAGCAACCAGTATTCGCCTCAAATGGTCGAAAAATCGCTCTCAAAATAACTATGCCTCGCTCACATGGTTCGTACCGCCCAGGCTCCTAGTTGACACCGTCAACGACAACCCTGTGCTGCTTGCTTGTCGATCTCGTCGATGCCGACTTCCAGATCGGCCGCCCAGGTAATCAGTGCCATCAAATTCCCCTTGCGCAAAAACTGCGACTGCAGCCATGGTTTACCACCACCATGACCGCGTTGCAAGCCGGACCAACAGCCTGCAGCCCATCAGGCCTGCGGGGTTCTGCGCGATTGGCCGGCACGCAAGCGTACGCGCAGGCGCCGCCGTGTGTCGTCGTCGAGATTGTCCGGCAGCAGCCACAGCGTTGCCCGCACACGACCGGTCCAGCGCAGTTTCAATGTGATTACAGGCCCCAACACATGTCCGGCGGCAAGTTCACCGAGGCACAACCGGGCCGTCTCTGCTCGCGCCCCACGCAGGCGCAGTTGCAGCGCGCCGTCCGACTGCCACACCAGGCCGAGCACACGTGGACGAAGCAGTCGTGACAGGCTGCGACCAAGGCCCACGGCAATCGCAACCAGCAGCAACGCGCGGATCCAGTCGGGAAGCGCGGCGACGAAGACCGACAGCATGGCCAGCAGCCCGACTGACAGCAGCATGCCACCCAGCCACCACGATGGGCGGTAGTCAAAGCCGATGGGCGGCGCGGATGTCATCGATGATGCTTTGCCAGTCCGAACGCGGCGCCGCGGCGTGGCCCAGCAACCAGTCCCACAGTTGCGGGTCCTGGACGTCCAGCAAGGCATCGAATGCCTGCACAGTGACGTCGTCGGCAGCCGGCGCCCGCTCGTCCAGCCACCAGCCGACCATCACATCCAGTTCCTGCGTGCCGCGCCGCGCCCGCCAGCGCAGGCGCTTCAGTTGCGTCGTGTTCAAGTCTGGCGCTGCACCAGCATCTGCTTGATGTTGCTGATGGCCTGGGCCGGGTTGAGGTGCTTGGGACAGGTCCGTGTGCAGTTCATGATGGTGTGGCAGCGGTACAGCTTGAACGGATCCTCGAGGAAGTCCAGACGATCACCCGTGGCCTCGTCACGGCTGTCGATGATCCAGCGATAGGCCTGCAGCAAGATGGCCGGGCCCATGTAGCGCTCGGGATTCCACCAATAGCTGGGACAGGCCGTAGAGCAACAAGCGCACAGGATGCACTCGTACAGGCCGTCGAGCTTTTTGCGGTCTTCCGGCGATTGCAGACGCTCGCTGTTGCCGGGCGCCGGACTCTCGGTCTTCATCCAGGGCTCGATGGAGGCGTACTGGGCGTAGAAATGCGTCAGGTCCGGCACCAGGTCCTTCACCACCGGCATGTGCGGCAAGGGATGGATCTTCACCTCGCCTTCCGGGAGTTCGTCCAGCGATTTGGTGCACGCCAGCGTGTTGGTGCCGTCGATGTTCATCGCGCAGGAGCCGCACACGCCCTCGCGGCAGGAGCGGCGCAGGGTCAGGGTCGGGTCGACTTCGTTCTTGATTTTCAGCAAGGCATCAAGAACCATGGGCGTACCCGCGACATCCACATGGTAGGTATCCATGCGCGGGTTGGCGCCATCGTCCGGGTTCCAACGGTACACCTTGAACGTGCGCACCTTTTTCGCACCGTTCGGCGCCGGCCAGTCCCGGCCCTTGGTGATCTTCGAGTTCTGTGGCAGTGAAAATTTGCCCATGTCGGCTCCCAGGCTCAGTACACCCGCTTGGCGGGCGGAATGGTTTCGACGTCGTCGGTCAAGGTGTTGGTGTGTACCGGGCGGAAGTCGAAGCGGGTCTTGCCGTCCTCGTCCAGCCACACGTAGGTGTGTTTCATCCAGTTGTCGTCATCACGCTCCGGGAAATCCTCGCGTGCGTGCGCGCCGCGCGTCTCGTGCCGCTGTTCGGCCGAATGCATGGTGACCACGGCCTGATCCAGCAGGTTCATCAACTCGAAGGTTTCCACCAGGTCCGAGTTCCACACCATGGAGCGGTCGGTCACCTTGACGTCACTGCGGCGCTCACGCACCGCATCAATGCGCTTGCAACCTTCCTGGAGTGTTTCGGCGGTGCGGAACACGGCCGCATCTTCCTGCATGGTTTTCTGCATGTGCTTGCGGATGTCGGCCGTGGGCGAGTCGCCCTTGGCGTAGCGCAGGGAATCGAAACGGTCCAGCGCCTTCTGCACCGAGTGCTCGGGCAAGTCCGGATGGGCTTGACCTGGCTTGATGATCTCGGCGCAACGATCGGCAGCCGCCTTGCCGAACACCACGATGTCCAGCAAGGAATTGGAACCCAGACGGTTGCCACCGTGGACCGAGACACAGGCCGCCTCGCCAATGGAAAACAGACCCGGCACCACGGCCTCGGGATCACCATCGATGGGCTGGACCACCTCGCCCTTGTAGTTGGTCGGAATGCCGCCCATGCAGTAGTGCACCGTCGGCAGGATGGGTATCGGCTCCTTGGTGACATCCACGCCGGCAAAGATGCGCGCGGACTCGGCAATGCCCGGCAAACGTTCCTGGATCACCTCCGAGCCCAGGTGTTGCAGGTTCAGGAAGGCATGATCCTTCTCCTCGCCCACGCCGCGGCCTTCACGAATCTCCATGGTGATGGCCCGGCTGACGACATCTCGCGAAGCCAGGTCCTTGGCGGTGGGCGCGTAGCGCTCCATGAAGCGCTCACCATCGGAGTTGGTGAGAAAACCACCCTCGCCGCGTACGCCTTCGGTGATCAGGCAACCGGCGCCGTAGATTCCGGTGGGATGGAATTGCACGAATTCCATATCCTGCAACGCCAGGCCGGCGCGCAACACCATGCCACCACCGTCGCCGGTGCAGGTGTGGGCCGATGTGCAGGAGAAATACGTCCGACCGTAGCCGCCGGTGGCCAGGATCACGGCATGGCCGCGGAAGACGTGCAATGTGCCTTCGTTGAGATCCAGTGCCATGACACCGCGGCAAATGCCATCATCGTCCAGCAGCAGGTCGGTGACAAAGTATTCGACAAAAAAGCGCGCCTGATGCTTCAAGGCCTGTGTGTACAGCGTATGCAGGATGGCATGACCCGTGCGGTCGGCCGCCGCGCAAGTCCGCTGGGCGGTCCCCTTGCCGTAGTTGGTGGTCATGCCGCCGAAGGGGCGCTGGTAGATCTTGCCTTCCTCGGTGCGGGAGAACGGCACGCCGAAATGTTCCAGCTCGATGACCGCATGCGGCGCCTCGCGGCACATGAACTCGACCGCATCCTGATCACCCAGCCAGTCGCCGCCCTTGACGGTGTCGTAAAAATGGAAACGCCAGTCGTCCTCACCCATGTTGCCCAACGCGGCGGCCATGCCGCCTTGCGCGGCGACGGTATGCGAGCGCGTCGGAAAGACCTTGGTCAGGCAGACCGTGTCCAGGCCTTTTTCGGCCAGGCCGAACGTTGCCCGCAAGCCCGCGCCACCGGCACCGACCACGACCACATCCGAGTGATGTTCCTGAATATCGTATGCAGCCATGTCAGCTTCCCAGCGCTACGCGCAGCACCGCCAGAACCCCGGCAATGCCCGCAAAAAAACAAAGGATACGGATCGCGACCTGCAGCGAAATCTGCTGCCAGGCCACGTGTACATAATCTTCCACGACCACCTGCAAACCCATCTGCAGGTGCCAGAAAACACACACCACGAAGGCGATCATCAAGGCTGCGTTGAAAGGCTGTGCCACGGCCGCATGGATGGCCGCGTAGTTGCTCCCCAGCAAACTGATGACCAGCCAGGTGAACCAGACCGACAGCACGATCAACGCCACTGCGGTGATCCGCTGCATGATGAAATGGTGCACACCATGCCTGGCCGAACCGTTGCCCAGGGCTCGCTTCATGGGATTGCGCAAATGTGTCATGCCGCACCTCCATGCACCAGTGCACAAATCCACAGAAGGATGGTCAGCACGATGGAGGCCCCGACGACAATCCAGCCATTGCGCACGAACTGCTCGATGCGAAAGCCCATGCCTGCATCCTGCAGCAGATGGCGGATGCCGTTGCAGAAATGGTACGCGAGGGACCAGGTCCAGCCAATGAGCAGGACGATGCCGATCCAGGACCCGCAGAATCCCCGGAAAGTCGAAAACGCCTCCGGACCCGAGGCCAATGCCAGCAAACCCCAAAGCAGAAGCAGGCTGCCGGCGCCGAGGGCAATACCCGTGGCACGGTGCACGATGGATGTGACCATCTGGATTTGCCAGCTGTAAACCCCGAGATGAGGCGACAGCGGCCGGTTGATTGTGGCCATGAGGACGCTTTCCTTGTTGCAACGACGGGTGGGACAACAAAGGCAAAGCTTAATCCCTGACAACGGCCCTTGCCAAGTTTTCGGCTGCCGGCGGGGACAGGAACGGGTACCCTGTACACCATGAACAGCCCCGATCCGCAGGCATTCGGCCCCGTGCGCGCCGAACTCATCAGCATTCGCGGTGCCGATGCCGCGACCTTCGCCAACAACCAGCTTGCCAGCCGCATCGAGCAGCTGGACAACCATCACTGGCAGTGGACCGCCTGGCTGGATGCCACCGGCCGGGTCAGATTCCTGGGGATGATCTGGCGGGTCGACGAAGGTTTCCATCTGCTCTTGCGCGGCGGCCAGGCCGAGGCCCTCGCCGGTGCCATGCGCAAATACGTGCTGCGCGCCCGCGTCGAGGTCGCAGCGATTGGCAAGCACGGTGTTGCTGCCGGCCCAGGCGTACCAATGTTCTCGCTGCAGCACGACAACGAAGACCGCGCGCTCGGATTGGGCAGCTACAGCCTCGTCCTTGCACCATCGCGCGCCGTGCTGCCTTCGGGCCAGCCACCGGCGGCTGTTCCGGCAGCGATTGCTGCAGGCCACCCCTGGTTGCCGGACGAGGCCCTCGATGCACTGCTGCCGCCAGCACTGAACCTGGCCGGCCTTGGGGCTGTCGTCCTGGGCAAGGGCTGTTATCCGGGCCAGGAGGTCGTCAACCGCTTGCACACGCGCGGTGGCCACAAGTATCTGCTGGCGCATCTGCGCGCTTCGCAACACTGGAAAACCGGCGAGACATTACGCAGCGATAATCGCCGTGTCGGCACCGTGCTTGGCAGCGCGCACGACGACTATCTCGTGGTGGTTCGCAAAGATGCACTCGCCACGCTTGACGGCACGGTACAAGTGCGTACATTCGACGAAAACGATGCTTGAATCGTTGCTGAACCACACGAAAACAATGGCTTGCGTCGCGCCTTGCACAACATTAACAT
Organism: uncultured Rhodanobacteraceae bacterium; assembly: GCA_964583865.1. GTDB lineage: Bacteria > Pseudomonadota > Gammaproteobacteria > Xanthomonadales > Rhodanobacteraceae > DASSBG01. Next base: position 15,967 of record CAZOXZ010000021.1, read on the forward strand.
GGCGCGGTTAATACGAGCGCAATTGTTTCGTGCACGGCTGATCGAATCACGCATCTCAGACGCGTTTGCCACAGAAACATAATCGACCGGAGCCACTCGCATCATGGCCCGGCACTGGCGCCCGGGATTTCGAATTCATGCGATCGGCGTATGCACCGCCACGCGTTGCCTTTTGCCCGTAACGGGCAGTGAAGACTGACCGCAGGAGTATGCAACATGACTCTCGGCCTTGTTTTGTGGCTGGCAACAGCCATGTTGCCGCAACCGCTGGCCAACCAGGCATGCCTGGCGACCACGGTGTACCTGGAAGCCCGTGGCGAGCCCGTGGCCGGCCAGCGCGCCGTCGCCGAAGTCGCCATGCGCCGGCTCGATTCCGGCCGCTGGGGTGACTCGGTGTGTGACGTGGTCACGGCACCGTGGCAATTCGCCCCGGCAACCACGCCAAAAAGCTTCCAGATCGACGACCTCGATGCCTGGAACAAGTCCTGGAAGGTTGCCGGTCGCGCCATGAAGACCTGGAAGCTGCCGCCCAGCCAGCGCGTCGTCGTCGTACCACGAGCCAATCACTTTGTCCGGCTGGACCAGGCATCACCGGCCTGGGCCAAGGGTACGCCCATCCGGACCATCGGCGAGCACAGCTTCTTCGCCGTCAACTGAACGGCCACGACAAGGCCACCACGGCTGACCCGCACGCAAGGCCCTCCAGCATAGCCTTGCGTAGCCGCAATCACGGGTCACGGCCACGACATGGCACACGCAAGCCCGAACCTGCGACACGGCACAGCTCGCAGATGCATGGCCGGAGCGCCACGCGTCGGTACCTTGTGCTCGCCGCAACGATGCTGAGCAGCACACGTCCCTGCCCTGCTGCCTACTACCGGGCACGCCAGCGTACACCTCCGGCAAACGAAACGGGCCGCACGGCAATGCCGCGCGGCCCGCTCGTATCGTGGGCCGGCGATCACCGGCCCGTTCTCGGGTCAGAACCTGAACAGGTTGACCGCCGGTACGGTCGGCATCCTGCCCGTGACATTGGCGGTGTTGCTGTCCGACACCGTCACCATGTCGATGAACAGGTTGGCCGTCGCACCACTGGTGCCTCCCTGGTTCTCGAACTCGAAGGTGATGGTGTGCGTGCCATCATCCGCCAGAGAAGCCGGAATTGGCAGGGAAACGAAGTTGTAACCCGATTCCTGGGTTTGCTGGTCGATGTCATAGGTTGCCAGCACGGTGGAACCCACCTTCACCACCAACGAAGTCTGGGTGGTCGGCACCGTCGCAAGATACTCGTAAAAATTCAGGTAGCGCGGGCCACCGCTGCTGATGGTCACCGTCTGCGAGATGGTCTGAGTCAGCGGGATAGCCGGCCCCCAACCACCGAACCAGGTCACAAACGATCCTTCCTGGGTCGGCACCGTGCCACTGCCGGCACAACTGTTGTCGCAAAATGGTGAGGTCGTATGCTGGTTGTCACCGAAATTCCAGTGCGGGTTGGTACCTCCACCGGATGTCGTGGCCTCAAAACCCGGATCCTGCACCGGCTGCTGGTACGCGGGCGGATTGCCGCCACCCTCGCCGTCAAAGCCATCCTCGAAGATGGTGTCATCATCCGTGGCCGGAATCAGGCACCACTCATCCAGCATGCCACTGAGAGCGGCACCGTTGTCCTTGGCTGTCAGCGTCCAGGTGCCGGCAAGCGGCTGCCCGGCGAACGTGGCGTTGATCGACTGTTCCGGCTTCAAGGTGCCGCCGATGGCCGGCGCCGTCGAATTGCAGGCACTCTCAACCGCGGAGGTGGCATTGTCGTCGAAGGTGACGTCGACATCCTCGCCACTGCAGCCATAAGTTGATCCGGGCACGCCCGGTTGGTCCATGAGGATGACCGTGCTGCTGCCGTTGCTGAGTTCGAAGATGAGGTCACCCACCCAGGGATGGGAAGCCCGGACCTGCACCTGCATGCCCTGAAGATTGCCGGGCTGCGACAAGGTGATGGAATCGCTGACGCCGGTCACATTGCCATCGGGGATGGCCACCCCGGGCGCACTGCAGATGAGGTTGGCCGTGGTAAAGCTGGCCGACGCCGAGAAACTGCTGCTCCCGCAGGAACTCTCCGCGCTGACCCGCCAGTAATACGTCGTTGCCGGGCTCAGGCCTGGCGCCGCAAAACTGGTGCCCGTGATGCCTGTCTGGTCCACGATAATGTTGCCGAAGCCGGCATCGGTGGCCACCTGCACATGGTAGCCGCTGGCACCGGCCACGGCCTGCCAGGACAATGTGGGCACAAGGTCCACGCCGCTGGCACCATCGGCCGGGCTGGAAAGCACGGGTGTACCCGGCGTGCCGGCACTGACGTCAAGGTAGACGTCAACCGTCTTCGGATCGGCACCGGTGGCGCTGCCATTGACCGTAATGGTGTAGCTTCCGGCTGCAAGGCCAGCGGTGCCGGCCAGGGTCAGCGTCGAGCTGGTGCCCGGCGTTACCGGATTGGGCGCGAACGAGGCACTGAGGCCGGAAGGCAAACCGGAAGCAGCCAAGGTCACCGGATTATTGAACGATTGCATCGAGGACACGTCGATGGTGTAGCTGGCCGAGCCGGGCGTGCACATGGCCTGGCTGGACTGCGCCACGGACAAACCGAAGCCGGGCGCAGCGCCACTGGTACAAACCGGACGCGCACCACAGGCGATGCCATGCGCGTTGAACGCGTCCCAGATGCGGCAGGCATTCGGCGTGCCATTGGCGAGGTTGCCATCGCCGTGCTCGGCATCATCCACCTGCAAAAACACCGTGTACCAGTTGTCCGAGCCGCAGCCATCCACCGAGGCGTTGGGGTTGCACTGACCGCCACTGGCGACCTGGTAGGCGCTGCCAATGTCCGTGGCAGCGTAGTACCAGATGGTATTCATTTGCTCCCAGCCCTGATCGGACCCGTATTCATCCACAAGGTTCATCGCCAGATCCCAGTTGGCCGAGCTGGCGATGAGGCTCTCGCGGTGGCCTTCGTAGCCCATGGGACCATGGTAAGGCTGCTGGAAAAAGCCGACTGTATAAGGACATGACGTCGGCGCGGCAATACCGTTCGGGTCCAGCACGGTCGACGGCTTGGCGATGGTGGTGGCCGCCGGACCACGGGTGCTGAACGCCGATACATCGCGCACACCGGTGCAGCCGGTATTGCAGTTGTAGCAATCGGAAGGGTTGTTGAAGAAACCGTGCCCGAGACAACCCAGATGCGTGTACGTGAAGCCAATGGTGTCGCCGAAGGCCTCACCGGAACCCATTTCCGGTGCCGACCCCGTGCCGCTGTTCTGATCGAAACCGTGGCCCCACTCGTGCAGGAACACGCCCCGCAGTTCACCGGTATTGGCGCACTGCGTCCCGTTGACAGTCCCCGACTGGTAGAAGTTCAGGGTGCCGTCACCCGGACTCCAGGCCGCGTTACAGGCCTGGTTCACATTGACATTGACCTGAACCTTGCTGTTGATCCAACTGTTGGTCGGATGGTACGTATAGGCCTTGCGGTTGATCAGGGTCAGGAAGTAGAAGGCGTTGCGCGTGGCATTGGTGTTGCCTGCACCACCAAAGCCCGGCGTGTCGCAATCGGTGCCATTGATGGCGAAACCAAAGTCCAGATTGCCGGTGCTGGAATTGCTCAACGAGATGGAGCCACAATTGTCGTTGATGACAAAAAACTGGCCGTTCAGGCTGGTGCTGGCGGTGCCGCCGCTGTAATCGTAATGCCCTTCAAGATTGGTGTTCTTGACGGTTCCGTTCTGGACCGTGACGAAGGGGAACGCGACGTTCGCTTCCTGATCAAGCGGCGAGGTGGGATAAATGCCGCCGGTCACCGTTGCCTGCACATGCCGGTTGAGGTTGGAAATCCGCAACAACTTGTTGCTGTGCGCATCCACCAGGATTTCATAGGTTGCCGGATCGTTTTTCAAGGTGAACACGAAACGCCACACCAGACGATGGCCATAACCCTGACCTGGTGCACCGGCGTAGCGCATGCCCGGCAACTCGCCCTCGACGATCGTCGGCATGATCAGCAGCTCGCCCTTGTCCGACCTGTCGAGCGTGGCACCCGAACGCAGCGGCATCGCCTTGAACGCATGGTCGAACGCCGCCCGCATGGGCAGCGACGGCGTGGTGTCCACGTTGACCGGCGCTACGCGATAGGTGCCGAACTGGGTGATGTTTCCCTGGCCAAGGCGAAAGAAGACACGGGCATCGTCAACCTTCACGCCGTGGTAATACTGGTTGAAGATCATCGATGCATTGCCGAGGTTGCCACGTTTCGGAACGCTGGCCTCCTCGTCGAACCTGAACTCCAGCCCTGCGGTTCCCAGCAACTTGGCATGGCTGTCCATGAAATCACGCAACAGACCGGCGAGATCAGCCTGCGTCAAGGCATGCCCCGGTTGCAGGCCGATGTCTGCTGGCCGCAGATTGTTGCCTGCCCCGGGAACGACCGGCACACCGCTTCCCTGGATGAGGTTGGGCCTGTTCGAGCGGATATCCTTGCGGACCTCCCACTCGCCACCAACCTCTTGCAGGAAGCGCTGCATGCCTTCGTCCTGGACATTCTGGCCAGCCATGAAGTGCACGCCCTGCCTGATGGACGGCAAGACCTGAAACTGCGCCGTCTGCACGGGCTTGGTGAGGTAATGTTCACCGCTATCGCCGGCTTTCTGCATGGTGACAGCGGATGCCGGCATGGCCAGCAGCAGCATCACAAGCGACAAAACCGCCGCAAACAGCCAAGCCAACGGCGACGTGGCCGCAAGCTGTGATTGGTTCTTGATCATCAAAAACTCCCCGAAAACTGATGGCAAATCGCCATTGGCCAAACATGGCCGTGGTGCCAAGACATTGGCACAACCTCAACACACCCCTGCACGAAGGCTCCAACGAACGTGTCACAATCAGTTACGAGGCCGATCATTTCCGACCGGGATCCGGTCCTGCCCCGCAACCAGAATTCGCCAAAAGCCCACACTGGAAGCGATCCAGCCCCTGAACCTACCGTTGAACTCGCCCATTCGTCAATTGAAATATCCTCACACACCGCAACTTACCGTCATAACCGTGAACCACATCACTCTTTTCGTGACTATTGCTGTCGGATATGGATCGGTTCAGCCTCATTGACAGCCACTGCCACCTCGATCTACCGGCATTCGATGCTGATCGCGAGGCGGTCTTCCACAGGGCACGTGCTGGCGGTGTGCACGGTTTCGTGATTCCTGCCACCACGGCGGCCAGCTGGCCCGGTTTGCTGGCCCTGTGTCGACAATGGCATGGATGCCATCCGGCGCTGGGACTGCATCCGCTGTTTCTTGCCGGACATGACACGGCGCATCTGCGGCAACTGGAAACCGTGCTGGGCGATAACACTGTTGTCGCCGTCGGTGAATGCGGCCTGGATTTCCATCAGGGCCGTGATGACGAGGCTGTACAAATGGCCTTTTTTACGGCTCAACTGGCCATCGCGAAGAACGCCGGCTTGCCGGTCATCATCCACGCACGCAAAGCCCTGGAAGCGGTCATTCAGACATTGAAACGCATCGGCGGCATGCGCGGCGTGGTGCACAGTTTTTCCGGCAGCGAGCAACAGGCACGGCAACTCCGGGATCTGGGCTTTCATCTCGGCATTGGCGGCGTGGTCACTTATCCGCGTGCGCGCCGCTTGCGGCGCATCGTGGCGAGCATGTCTGCCGAATGGCTGCTGCTGGAAACCGACAGCCCCGACCAGCCATTGTGCGGCCATCAGGGCCGGCGCAACGAACCGGCCAGACTGACCGACGTGCTGACCTGCGTGGCCGAACTGCGCGGTGAATCACCCGCGGCCATTGCCCGGCAAACCACCGCCAATGCCCTGAGCCTGTTCGGGCTGCCCGACGTGGATGCTCCCGCCGATCAAGGCTGAAGCCGGATGCCGCCCAGCAGGCCCTCCAACCTTTGCCAGGCCTGCTGCGCCGTGAACGGCACCCGCCGTGGCGGCTCGTAGACCATGGGATCGGTGCCCGCGACGATCAGGTCAACCGCAAGGCAGTGATCACGACGCACCAGACGGTAGGCCCGCACGGCCAGATGGTGGCTCATGGCCGCACCACCACCGCGAAAGGTCGTCCAGGTCATGCCCGCCATCCGCGCCTTCCCGGGCGCGCCGCGCGCCATGGCAGGTCGATGCGTACACGTCTCGAGCGCTCGCGGGTTGGCGCTGACGCCCATACGCAGTTCCGCCCGCAGCACGTCATTTGATCCGGGCAGGGTCAACTGCAGCAAGGGCGTGCCTGGCACCTCCGGCGGCATGCCCCAGGCCCAGCGATCCGCCAGCAGATAATGCGGTTCGAATACTTGGCTGGCGGTGACACCATCCCGGTAATGCACCACCAGCCCGAGCCTGTCATTGCGATAGACGGGCCCGATCGTGGCCACCGGCGCCTGCGACGCAGCCACTGCCACCACATGCGACGGGGCGGACGGTGCCCCGTGGTGACAGGCGGCGAGAAAGATGCTCGACAGGAACAACAATGCCAACGGGCAGCTTGCAGGACGGCTCATGGCCGCAGTGTTGCCACGGCCATGTCTGCCGTCAAGGCATCAGCAGTTTCTGCAGCACGCGGCCCACGGCAGCACAAGCGAATGCCGTGGTGACATGCATGGCTGCGCCAAGGCCGGCATCGCAGTCCAACTTCAGGCTGTCGCTGCTGCCCGGCCGTTGGCCGCAGACGCTGCCATCGGCTTGCGGGTACTGCACGTTCTCCAGCGAATACACCGCCGGCACGCCGAAGTAGCGCTTGCGCCCACGCGGGAAATTGAAATCCTGGCGCAGCTTCTTGCGGATCAGGCTGAGCATGGCGTCGTGCTCGGTGCGGGACAAGTCGCGCACGCGAATCTGCGTCGGGTCGGTACGCCCACCGGCCGAACCGACTACCACCAGCGGCAGCTTGCGGCGGCGGCACCAGACAATGGTCTCAAGCTTGACGCGGAAGGCATCGCAGGCATCCAGCACCAGGTCCTCGCCCTGCCCCAGCAGCGCCCCCAGCGAGGACGGTGTCAGGAAGCGGCACACGGCGTTCACTTGGAGCTCCGGATTGATGGCTTGCAGGCGCGCAGCCATGACCTCCACCTTGGCGCGGCCAAAACTGCCTTCCAGGGCATGCAACTGGCGATTGGTATTGCTGATGCAGACCTCGTCAGCATCGATCAGCGTCAGCCGCCCGACACCACTGCGAGCCAGCGCTTCGGCTGCCCAGGAGCCCACGCCGCCGATGCCGACGACCGTCACATGGGAGGCTGCCAATCGCGCCACGCTACCCTGCCCGTACAGACGGTCCACTCCGGAAAAGCGCGCATCGAAGGACGATTTCGCTACACTTGCCATCGCATCTTCACGATCATGGAAACCCGATGAAAAACCCGATGCTGGCCGCTATCCGCAAATACGCCGCAGGCCTGCGGTTGCCATGGCTGACGGCGCTGGTCTTTCTGGTGTTCGTGGCCGACCTCGTCATACCCGACATTGTGCCATTTGCAGACGAGATCCTGCTGGGCCTGCTTGGCCTGATGCTGGCCCGCCTGCGCACACGCCGCGAGCCACCACCAGAAGATGACCCCGCCGCCGGCTGAAGCGCGGCGCGACAACGAAACAACGGCCCGACCGCGCACCGGTCCGTACAGGCAACCTGCACGGACCGGTCGTTGCCCAACTACCAGATCTTCACGCGCTTGTCGGCCGGTCGCACCATGGCATCACCGGCCTTGCAGCCGAAAGCCTTGGCAAAAGCCGGCATGTTGGACGGCGCGGCAATGGCACGGTACTTGGCCGGCGCATGCGGATCGGTGTTCAGCATCACCAGCTGGCGCTTCTCACGCACCTTGCCACGCCACACGCGCGCCCAGTTCATGAAGAAACGCTGGTCCTGGGTGTAGCCACCAATCTTGCTGGCCGCTTCCTCGGGGTTGTTTGCCAACGCGGTCTGCAGGGCATCGTAGGCAATGCTGAGACCACCCAGGTCGGCAATATTCTCGCCCAGCGTGAGCTTGCCCTTGACGTGCTTGTCCGGATGATCCGGCAGGGGCACGTAGGCATTGAATTGGTCGATCAGCTTCTGCGCGCGCTTGTCGAACTTCTCGCGATCGGCCTTGGTCCACCAGTTGTTGAGGTTGCCGTCGCCATCAAACTGGCTGCCCTTGTCGTCGAAGCCATGGCTGGCCTCGTGGCCGATGACCGCACCAATGCCGCCGTAGTTCACCGCATCATCGCCCTGCGCGTAGAAGAACGGCGGTTGCAGGATGGCGGCCGGGAAGTTGATGGTGTTGTCCGTGGAGTT
>CAZOXZ010000022.1:0-10129 GCA_964583865.1 uncultured Rhodanobacteraceae bacterium
GGCTACTCGGCGGGCTACTACGCCTACATCTGGTCGGAAGTGCTGGACGCCAACACCGTCGAGTGGTTCCGCAACAACGGCGGCCTGACGCGGGCCAATGGCGACCGTTTCCGCAAGATGCTGTTGTCGCAAGGCGGCAGCAAGGATGCGATGCAGTTGTTCCGCGATTTCATCGGTCACGAACCGCGTATCGAGCCACTGGTGGAGCGGCGTGGGCTGGAGGTCGTCGAAAGCTGACGCGGCGTCCGTCGCAGCCGGCGTTGACGGATGTCAGCTGCCTTGCAGTTGTGGCCGATACCATGGCTGCGGCGGGCCCGGTCCGGGTTCGAATCAGACGTTGATGCGGGTAGAGTGAATGGGTGCCATGCAACCGGGATGGTTTCGCACATTGATGGGCGGCAGCCCGCCTGCCGAGGCGCAAGGGCCAATGCATGCTGACGGCCCGGATGCAGGGCCCGAGGTGCGCGTGGTCTTTGCGTCCGAGACGGGCGTGGCCGAGGACCTTGCCTACGAAGCCCGCGACGTGCTGGCCGGAGCCGGCTGGCAGGTCGAGGTCCTGCCGATGGACGAACTGGAGCTGGAAAGCCTGGAGAAAGGCGGCTGCGTGATCTTCCTGTCCAGCACCACCGGGCTGGGTGATCCACCAGACCAGGCCTGGGCCTTTTTTGACGAGTCCATGCAGGAACCGGCCGAGTTGCCGGATCTGCATTACGCCTTGCTCGGGCTGGGTGACCGCAGTTACCCGGATTTTTGCCAGTTCCCGCGAAATCTCGAGGCATGGCTGCAGGCCAGTGGAGCACAGCGATTGTTCGAGTTCATCACGGTCGATGACGAGGACGAGGCCAGTTTGGCGCAGTGGAAGCGCAAGCTTGCCGCGCTGGCCACGTCAAGGCGCGTGGCGGCAACCGAACAATGAGTTCCGCGTCGGGCATCACGGGGCGGGGAACTCATCTGCGCCTTGCGCTGCCGTTTTTTGTGGTGGCAGCCATTGCCATTGTCGCGGCCGGTTTCCTGGCGGCCGCCTTGACCCAGCAGCCGATGCGGCAGGGTATCTGGCTGGTGGCCTTCCTGATCCTCGTCGTCGGTGTGGCCCAGGTGTTGCTGGGCGCCGGGCGGGTCTGGCTCAGCGGCAAGGCGGTGACGCGCCAGGGCATGCTGGTCGAGTGCCTGGTCTACAACCTGGCCAATGCCATGGTCATCGGCGGTGCGCTCAGCTCATGGGTAGCCTTGGTGCTGGCCGGGACCGTGCTGTTCGTGCTGCTGCTGTTGCGATTTCTGGTGGCCAGTCTTGGTTGCACGGCTGGCCGGTGGTTGTGGCTTTACCGTCTTTTTCTGCTGTTGCTGGCCGGCAGCGCAAGCATTGGCCTGGGATTGTCCGCGATACAGGCGGTCACGTGACGCCGGCAACGCACGAGTGAAATTTCGCACGACTTGGCTGGATGGCTTCACGCTGGCGCTGCTCGGCATGGTGGCGCTCGCAGTGTTGCTGCCGGCCACCGGCACGGCCGGTACGCTCTTCGACGGCCTGACGCTGGCGGCCATTGCGCTGTTGTTTTTTCTCCATGGGGCCAAGCTGTCGCGGCGCGCGTTGCTGGCCGGATTGACGCACTGGCGCCTGCATGCGCTGGTGTTTGCCTGTACTTTCGGCCTGTTTCCGGTACTCGGGTTGTTGTTGCAGCCGCTGCTGCAGCCACTGACCGGTCCGCTGTTGTACAAGGGCGTGCTGTTCCTTTGCATGGTGCCGGCGACGGTGCAGTCCGCCATCGCCTTCACCTCGCTGGCCCGCGGCAATGTTTCGGCGGCCGTTTGCAGCGCCGCCGGCTCCAGTCTGATCGGCATCATCATCACGCCGCTGCTGGTGTTGTGGCTGCTGGACACAGGCACGACGAACGCGCCGGGTCTTGAAGCCATCGGCAAGATCGTGCTTGAACTGTTGCTGCCGTTTGCGGCGGGCCAGGTGATGCGTCCCTGCCTGGGCCGCTGGATCGAGGCGCATCCGACGCTGGTCCATCGGGTCGATCAGGGTTCCATTTTGTTGATTGTCTACAGTGCTTTCAGTGAGTCGGTGGCTGGCGGCCTGTGGCAGACTGTCCCGGCGGGGAGGCTGGTCGGGTTACTCGTGGTTTGCTGCCTTCTGCTGGCATTGGTATTGCTGCTGGTGTGGCAGCTGGCGTTTCGCCTGGGTTTTGCCATCGAGGATCGCATCACGATTCTCTTTGCCGGCTCGAAAAAGAGCATGGCGTCGGGCGTGCCCATGGCGCAGGTGCTGTTTTCCGGCGCGGCCATCGGACCGATGATCTTGCCCTTGCTGCTCTTCCACCAGATCCAGTTGATGGTCTGTGCCGTGCTTGCGCGTCGGTTCGCCCGGCGCCCGCGAGATGCCCGGGCCACGGCCGCTGACGTTGCCGACACGGGCAACCCGGAGTAGAGTCATGAGGCGTACGGATGCGACCGGGGAGCGTGCCCCGGTCGTGGCCAGGCGCCTGGGTGGCGGGAACCATGTGAGCGAGGCACAGCCATTCTGAGAACGATTTTTCGACCATTTGAGGCGAATGCTGGTGTCGCAATTCGACACGCGATGCGGAGGCACAAGTTGATGAAGACCATTTCCCTTGTCGCACTTTTCGTGGTGGCTGTATTGTTGGTCGGCCATGCCACGGCTGCCACGGAAGACCTGGACAACCTGTCCTTTGAGGCCGGCGGCCACGTTCTGCCCGTTCTGGTGGCCGTCGACGATACGGGCCATGTCACCAAGGTGGACCCGGCGATCAAGTTGCAGCCCGGGCAACAACAGAAGCTGGAGAACATGATCGGCAACATGATCAAGGGTCCGGCCCACGACAAGGACAAGAAGCCCAAGGCCAGCCAGTTCGTGATGATGTTCTCGCTCAAGCCCGCCAAGGACAATCCGGACCAGCTCACCTACGTCTACGCTTCGTCCAAGGTCGTTCCGTTGGGCCAGCTGCACTGGCAACGCACACAAAATGCCGGCAACAACAGTCGTTTCACCCTGGTGAGCAGCGCTATTGCCCGCCAGATGAAACGCGTGACCGCGCCGCGGCATCCGGCCACCGAAGATCCCCAATATTCCCCGCCCGCGAATCAGAAATGAGGGGTTTCGGTTTGTTCTGTCGCCTGCGCAGCAGCTTTTCGGTTGCGGACAGCCGCTGACAACGGCAGGGATGGTTCGGGACTGCATCGCGGGGCACCGCGGTTGCGGCCTTGGTCCTGTCGGGAGGGTAGTTTTCCGTGTGCGTGACCCGTTCCTTGGCGCAGCTTCGGGATGTGTGTGCTTGCCATGCCGGCGGCATTCGTGAAACCATCAAGCGCCTTCGAGGCCCAAGGGGAACCGCTTGAACGATCACAGTCACTCGAATCTGGCACCGCAAACGGAGCTGACCTGGCGCGGCATTGCCATTGGTATCGGCATCACGCTGATCTTCACGGCGGCCAACGTCTACTTCGGTCTGAAAGCCGGCCTGACTTTCGCCACATCCATTCCGGCCGCGGTCATTTCCATGGCCATCCTGCGCAAGGTCGGCACGGCGACCATCCAGGAAAACAACATCGTCCAGACCATCGCCTCGGCGGCTGGTTGTCTGTCGGCGATCATTTTCGTCCTGCCCGGCCTGGTTATCGTTGGTTGGTGGACGGACATCCCGTACTGGGAAACCATGCTGATCTGCGCCCTGGGCGGCATCTTGGGCGTCACCTATTCGGTGCCGCTGCGGCGCGCGCTGGTGACCGGATCGGACCTGCCGTATCCCGAAGGTGTGGCCTGTGCCGAGGTGCTGAAGGTTGGCGCGGAGACCCGCGATGCCAGCGACGGAACCGCAACGCAAGCCGCTGCCGAGGCCGGCAAGGCAGGCTTCCTGGCCGTCTTGTGGGGCTCGATTGCCTCGGCCGCGTTCACCGTGGTGCAGGCGACGCACGTCTTTGGCGAGAACGTGGCCAATTATTTCCGCGTCGGCAACGGCGTCAGCGGCTTCAACTTCAGCTTGTCGCTTGCGTTGCTCGGCGTGGGACATCTGGTGGGTCTGTGGGTCGGCATTTCCATGATTCTCGGCACGGCCATTGCCTGGGCCTGGGCCATGCCGCATTACTCGGCCATGATGCCGGATCCGGGCAGCATTACCGACTGGGTCTGGGCGGCCTACAACCAGAACGTGCGCTTCCTGGGTGCCGGGACCATCGGCGCGGCCGCGATCTGGGCACTGGTCAAGCTCATCAAGCCCGTGGCTACCGGTCTGGCGGACGCCATGCGCTCGGCACGGATGCGCAAGAGCGGGCAGGGCGGTGACCTGCCGCGCACCGAGTACGACATGCCCATCGGCTGGATCTCATTGGTCACGTTGCTGTGCATGTTCCCCATTGCCTGGTTGCTGGCCGATTTTGCTCGTACTGCGGGCCTCGAAGCGCAGATCTGGACGCTGGTCATCGGCGGCATCGTCTTCATCGGCCTGATCAGCTTCTTCGTCGCCTGTGTGGTCGGTTACATGGCCGGCCTGGTCGGCTCGTCCAACAGCCCCATTTCCGGCGTCGGCATCCTGGTGGTGGTGATTGCCTCGGTGCTTCTCGCCGTGGGCGTCCAGCCTTACTTGCCCGAAGGCTCCGGTCAGGCTTTGGTGGCGTTCGCGCTGTTTGCCTCGTCGGTGGTGTTCGCCGCCTGCACCATTGCCAATGACAACCTGCAGGACCTGAAGACCGGCCAGTTGGTCGATGCGACACCGTGGAAGCAGCAGTTCGCCCTGATGATCGGCGTGGTGGCCGGTGCGTTCGTCATTCCCGTCGTGTTGCAGATGCTGGCCCAGGCCTACGGCTTCGCCGGCGGGCCGAATGCCACCGAGAATGCCCTGGCGGCACCCCAGGCCGGCCTGATTTCGGCCTTGTCCGAAGGCATTCTGCGCGACAGCATGGACTGGACCTTGATCTGGATCGGCGCCGGCATCGGCGTGGTCGTCATCATCATCGACGAGATCCTGGGCAAGCTGGGCACCGGGATGCGTTTTCCGCCGCTGGCCGTGGGCCTGGGCGTCTATCTGCCGTCCGAGGTCACGCTGATGATCGCCGTGGGCGCCGTCATCGGTTGGTTCTACAACCGTCGTGCCGAGCGCACGCCCAAGCCGGAGGGTACCAAACAGCTGGGTGTGCTGATGTCGTCCGGATTGATCGTGGGCGAGAGCATCGTCGGTGTCATCATCGCCGCCATCGTGGTGTTTTCCGGCAAGGAGGCGCCACTGGCCGTGGTCGGCGAAGGGTTCCATGGCACATCGATATGGATCGGCGGCATTGCCTTCGCTCTGGTGGTGTTTGCCCTGTACCGCTGGATCAGTCGGCGCGGTCAGCATGCGGCCTGACAGCGTTGGTTAGCGGCGCAAACAGGCGCGGTAGCGCTTGTCGACGCGGTTGGCGAACCAGGCGGTGGTCAGACGGCTGGTGATCTTCGGGCTGCGCAGGCGAATGCGCGGCAGTGTGGCAGTTGCGGTCTCGATACCTTTCGCATCGGCCAGGGCGTAAACCTTGCGGTACAGCTCGGTTTCTTCAAAGTCGAAGCGTTTGCCGCGTTCCAGATCGGCATGGATGGCGGCGGCGCTCATGCCAAGTCGCCCAGCCAGGCTGCGCAAGGCACCCTCCGTGGCACCGACTGAGCCGTCGTATGCCAGCAAGTCACCATCCAGGGCCAGGTCGCGGTCCGAGAGTTTCGCCACCAATTGTTGGAAAGCCGCGTTGCGGCTGGCGTAGTGCCCGGCGTTGAAGTCGGCAAAACGGTAGCGCATGTAGTTGTAGGACACCGGGTAGTCCAACAGGTTGGCAATGCCGAAATACAAGCCGCCACGACGCGAGAAGACTTCGCGACGGATGCTCTCGGTGACCGGCCAGGGATAGCGGTCCGGATCGTAGCGGCTCTCGGCAAAGGCGATGGAAACCTGCATTGGTCCACCGGTGTCCACCGGATTGAATCCGCCGAACAGCTTCTTGCCCAGCGGTACGCTGGCAATGAGATCCTCGAAGATGCCGCTGAGCTGGCTTTCCGTGCGTACGCTGGCCAGGCGCTCGGCGTAGCTGCGACCATCCGGTGAGTTGATTTCCAGGGCCGCGCGGACCATCCATACCGGAATATGATGTTCTTCCGCGCGGCGGAAGATTTCCTCGCGCGCGATCCGGGCCAGGCCGGGAACCTCGGGATCGGCACGAAACGAAGACTCCTGGGCGATGACGGCCAGTGCGGCGCAAAGGTGCGACTTGTCCGCGTCCAGGCCCAGCGCGTCGAAACTCATCTGAATGTCACGTGCCCAGCTATTGCGATCGGCGACGTGATCCGGCATCAGCAATACCAGTTGCGAGCGCACCTCCATGGCCCGGTCGGGCGACATGCGCGGTGCCTGCGTGGCGCAACCGGCCAGCAACAGAATGATCACGGCAAGGGGCAGCCAGCGCCTGTGCAAGGCGTTGCGGGAAGACTGAACAGCGTGGGTCATGGGGATCGAACCTTGTCCGGGATTGGCCTACAATGCCGCCATGTTGCACTGATTTTCAATGGTGACACCATGGCAGTGGGCTGGGCCGGCGACGGCGCCGTACAAGAACAAATCGATGCGACCGTCAGCGATGCCATCAAACGTGCACGCAGCCGCATGGGGCAAGGCCCGAGCTTGAGCCACTGTGAAGAATGCGACGCCGAGATCCCGGCAGCGCGACGCGAGGCCGTACCCGGCGTGCGCCTGTGCATCGCCTGCCAGCAAGCCGCCGACGAGGACAGCGCCAGCACCTTGTACAACCGCCGCGGCAGCAAGGACAGCCAGTTGCGGTGAGTTTCAGGGGCACGGGCCCCGGGCCGCGTCTCCCGGCTCCCGGCACGATTGCCCGCTCCGTCGCTGCGCTCCTTGAGCGGGCCTACGGTGCCTCGCCTCTCGTAGGCCGGATCAAGCGCGTCAACGCGGATCCGGCACCGACTCCCTATTCCCGGTTCCCGACCACGTCGGTCGCGCGCAGGCGCGCTCCTACAGCGATGTCATTTGGCGCCGCACCGGGTGTAGGAGCCTGCCTGCAGGGGGAGCGAGACCGAACCGCCCTATCGGCGGTTCGCAGCTCGCGAGCGGCTGGCCATGGATGGCCAGACCGGCGGCCCTTGGCAGGATGCCTTGTCCCGTGGGTCTCCGAGCACACCACAAATGCCCGCTCCGTCGCTGCGCTCCTTGAGCGGGCCTGCGGCGTATGGCCTCGCGTAGGCCGGATCAAGCGCGTCAGCGCGGATCCGGCACCGATTCCCTATTCCCGGCTCCCGGTTCCCGACCACGTCGGTCGCACGCAGACGCGATCCTGCAGCTTTTCTGGATGCCCCGTTTCACTCACGTCAGGAGCCGGCCTCGGCTTGCGCACGGCGAATCTGCGCCTGGACAGCCTTGATGACTTCCGCCTGGCTGTCCGGGTCAAGCTGGGGCAGCAGGCGGGTCCAGGTTGCCGCGGCATCTGCAAAATCACCGCGCTGGTAATCGCCAATGCCTTTCAGCCACAGGCCACGCTGGTGTGTGGGCTGGATAGCCAGGGCGTGGGTCAGGCGTTCTTGTGCGATGTCGTCAATGCGGTGTTTCGGATCGGCCTGGGAACGCGCCTCGACGCTGGCGACCAGGAGATCGGCGTTGTCCGGGTCCAGGGTCACGGCGTGGTCCCAGGCTGCGGTGGCCTTGTCGGGATGGCCCATGGCCAGTTGTGCGCGGGCCAGCAGCGTCCAGCCTTCGATGTCGGTGGGTTCGGCTTCAAGGTGGGCCTCGAGCTGCGCCACGGCCTTGTTCATGTCCAATGCGCCGGCAGGCTGTTGCATCGCGGCCGGGGCCTCGGGCGACAAGGCCTGCGGCGTGCCGATCCACATGTACAGCGACAAGGCGCACACGGGCAGTGCGAAGGCCAGCGCGATGGCACCGATGACGGTCCGACCGCGGGCACCGTGGCGCAGCAGTGGCCACAGCACGAAGGCCAGCGCCAGGCCGGCCATCAAGGCGGCAAGAATGGCAAATGCGGCGATCACCAGTTCTCCTCCCAGTCATCCTTGCCGTGTTCCAGTACGGGTTCGGCATCGCGCGTGGTGCGTCGTCGCAGCCAGAACACCACGGCAATCCCGCCCAGCAAAAGAATGATCGCCGGACCGAACCACAAACCAAAAGTTCCACTTTTCAGTGGTGGCTTGTACAGCACGAATTGGGAATAGCGCGATACCAGGTAGGCCTTGATCTCGTCATCGCTTTTCCCGGCCTTCATCATGTCCAGGATCTTGTGCCTGAGATCCTGAGCCAGCTTGGCGTTGGAATCGGTGAGGTTCTCGTTCTGGCAGACCATGCAGCGCAACTGGTCGGTGAGGGCGTAGAAACGCTCGCGCTGTGCGTCGCTTTCGAACTGCAGCGGATCGATGGCCTGGGCTGCGCCTGCGAAAAGGAACAGCAGCGTCAGCAGCAGTCGCCCGAGTGTGGTGTGGTTCATGGGGCCTCTGCCTTGGCGGCCTTGATCGCCGGCTCGACTTCCGTGGCGATGATGTCCGGAGTCAGGGGACCGATGTGCTTGTAGCGAATCCTGCCACGGGCATCGATGAGGAAGGTTTCCGGTGCACCGTAAATGCCGAAGTCGATGGCCGTCTGGCCGTCGCTGTCGACGATGACCATGTGGTACGGGTTGCCGTGTTTGCCAAGCCAGGCACGGGCGGCGGCGGGCTCGTCGCGGTAGTTGTAGCCAACCAGCGGCACGCCCAGTTGCCGTGCCTCGCGCATCAGCACGGGGTGCTCTTCGCCGCAGGCAAAGCACCAGCTGCCGAAGACGTTCATCAGGTAGGCCTGCCCCAGCAGGTCGGCCTTGCTGACCTGATCTTCGGGCTGCATCAGGCGTGGCAATTCGAATGCAGGTGCCGGTTTGTCGATCAGCGGCGATGGCACGTAGTTCGACACGTGCGTGGTGTTCCACCAGATGCCGAAACCGAACAGACTGAACAGCGCAACGAAGCCGATCAGCGGCAGGATGCGATTCATGCACCGACCTCCGTGGCAGGTGTTGCCGTGTCGACGGGTTGCCGTTGTCGTCGGGAGGCTTTCTTTTTTTGTCCCACGCGCCGGAACCGGCGGTCAGCAGCGCAAACCAGGCCACCCAGCATCATCAGCACGCCGCCGCCCCAGATCCAGCGCACGAAGGGCTTGTAGTACACGCGCATGGACCAGACCTCACCGCCGCTGGCCGTGGTGTCGATCTGGTCGCCCAGGGCGACGTACAGGTCGTGCATGATGTTTTTGCTGATGCCGGCCTCGGTCTGCACCTGGCCACGTGGATAGGTGCGTTTCTGCGGGTGCAACACGGCCAGTTCCTTGCCGTCCCGGAAGACGGTGACGGTTCCCTGACGGGCCGTCCAGTTGGGGCCGGCAACATGCTTGATGCCGTCGAAGCGGAAGCTGTAGCCGGCAACGTCGTAGACCTGGCCGGGCTCGGCACGAATATCGCGTTGCACCGTCAACGAGGTGGTCAGCATGGCTCCGGCAATGAAAATGGCCACACCGGCATGGGCCAGCAACATGCCGGCCATCTCCGGGGTGAAGCGGTGGCCCGCCGGAGCGCTGCGCCAGCGTTTGACGACATAGGCGGCCACGCCGGTGAAAAGGTATACCGCGCCGATGCCGCCCAGCCAGCCACGCCAGTCCATGGCCTCGGTGGCAAGCCATGCGTAGGCGGCGGTGATGACGATGGCCGTCAGTCCGCAACCGACGACCAGCCGGGCGATGGTGCCGGGCGCGCCGCGGCCCCAGCGCAGGAAAGGCCCGGTCGGCATGATCAGCACCAACGGCGTCATCAGCAACACGAACATGAAACCGAAGTAGGGCGGTCCAACCGAAATGCGACCCAGGCCCGTGGCTTCACCAAACAGCGGGTACAGCGTGCCCAGCATGACCATGGCGGCGGCGGTGGTCAGCAGGAGATTGGCGACAAGAATGGCCGTCTCGCGCGAAAACACGGCGAATGGCCGTGCCTTGGAGACCTTCGGCGCCCGCAAGGCATACAGCACCAGCGAGGAGCCGATGACGATGCCGAGGTACAGCAGAATGAACACGCCACGTTTGGGGTCCGAGGCGAAGGCGTGCACGCTGGTGAGTACCCC
>CAZOXZ010000022.1:10139-24288 GCA_964583865.1 uncultured Rhodanobacteraceae bacterium
CCCCGGAGCGCACCAGGACTGTGCCCAGCAGGCTCAGCGCAAAGTCGACTATGGACAGCAGGATGGTCCAGGCACGCAGCTCGCCACGCTTTTCGGTGATGGCCTGGGTGTGGATCAACGCCGCGCCCACCAGCCAGGGCATGAACGAGGCATTTTCCACCGGATCCCAGAACCACCAGCCGCCCCAGCCCAGTTCATAGTAGGCCCAGGCGCTGCCGGCGACGATGCCGAAGGTCAGGCAGGCCCAGGCGAGATTGGTCCAGGGCCTGGCCCAGCGTACCCAGGCCTGGTCCAGCCGGCCCTCCAGCAGCGCCGCGATGGAGAACGCAAACGCCACCGCGAAGCCGACGTAGCCCATGTACAGCAGCGGCGGGTGGAAGGTCATGCCCGGGTCTTGCAGGATGGGGTTGAGGTCGGCACCGTTGGCCGGCGCCGGCAGCAGTCGGTTGAACGGGTTGGAGGTGAGGATCATGAACAGCAGGAAGCCCGAGCTCACCAGGCCCATCACGCCCAGCACGCGCGCCATGAACATGTCCGGCAGCTTGCGGCTGAAGGCGGCGACGCCCACTGTCCACAGGTTCAGGATCAGCACCCACAGCAGCAACGAGCCCTCGTGCGCGCCCCAGACGGCCGCCATGCGGTAATACCAGGGCAACTCCAGGTTGGAGTTGTCGGCAACATAGGCCACCGAGAAGTCAAAATCGAGAAAGGCCCAGGTGAGCAAGCCGAAGGCCAGCAGCAGAAACACGAACTGCCCGGCGGTCGCCGGGCGTGCCACGGACGCCAGGCGCTCGTTGCCGCGCCAGGCGCCGATCAGCGGCAGCACGCCCTGCAGCAGGGCCAGCAGCAGGGCCAGGATCAGCGCGAATTGCCCCAGTTCCGGCGTCATGGAGTGGTTCCGTCAGCGGCCTTGCCAATGTCGTCGCCATGGGCCTCGGCCATGGCATCCTGCAGTTCCCGCGGCATGTAGGTCTCGTCGTGCCTGGCCAGCAGCTCGGTGGCCACGAAGCGGTCGCCGTCCAGGTGCCCGGTGGCGATGACCGACTGGTTGGCCCGGAACAGGTCCGGCACGATCCCGGTGTAGCTCACGGGCATGGCGTGACCGGCATCCACCACGATGAAATCGATGCGCAGCGAATCGTCGTCGCGTTGGATGGAGCCGGCCTTGACCATGCCGCCCAGGCGGAAAGTCTTGTGCCCGGCAGCGTCGCCGGCCGCCACCTGGCTGGGCGTGAACAGGTAGTTCATGTTGCGGCTAAGGGCATAGGCGATGAGGCTGGTGGCGGCCGCAGCGGCCAGCAGCAGGAAGATCACCAGGTAGAGGCGACGTCGACGTTTGGTACGCATCAGGAACCTCGCTTGTGTTGCTTGCGCCGTTGCCGGGCGCGTATTTCTTTCAGGATACGCCGTTTGTGGAAGCGCGGCAGGATGAAATCCAGCGCCAGCACGACGATGAATACGGCAAAGGCTGGCCATACGTACATGGCATACCCGTCCATGGCGAAAAACGCGCTCATTCGCCGGCCTCCATCGCCATTTGCTGCACCCAGCGCTTGCCGCGTTCGCGCGCCAGCAGGGCCGTCTGCGTGCGCGCCAGCAGGCTGGCGCCGAAGTACAGCTCGCAGGCCAGCGCCATGGTCAGCAGCGGCCACAGCATGGAGCCGGCGATGCTGGATTCACCCAGCAATCGCACCGTCTGGCCCTGATGCAAGGTATTCCACCACACCACCGAATAGTGCACGATGGGCAGGTTGACCACGCCGACCAGCACCAGGAACGACGCCGCACGCGCGCCGCGGCGCGGGTCGTCAAAGGCGTGGAACAGACCGATGATGCCGAGATAGACAAACAGCAGCACCAGCTCGGAGGTCAGACGGGCATCCCAGGTCCACCAGGTGCCCCACATGGGCGCGCCCCAGAGCGAGCCGGTGACCAGCGTGATGAAGGTGAAGGCCGCGCCGATGGGCGCGCATTGCATGGCCACGATCTCGGCCAGCTTCATGCGCCACACCAGGGCCACGAAGGCAGACACGGCCATGACTGCGTAAATCGAAAGGCTCATCCAGGCGCTGGGTACGTGGATGAAGATGATGCGGTAACCATCACCCTGATACTGGTCGGCCGGCGCCACCACCAGGCCGCCATACAGGCCGATGATGCCGCAGATGATGGCCAGGCCCAGCAGCCACGGCCGCAGCACGCTGGCAAAACGGAAAAACGTCGGCGGCGAGCCAAGCTTGTGGAACCAGAGGGTGAGGGTATTCATGAATCCAGTACGATCCTGAGGGCGGCGGCGCACGCCCATGGTGCCAGAACCAGGGCAATGGCAAGGAATGCACCCAGAAAAGCCAGCGGCGCCTGCCACGGCAAGCCTTGCGTGGCGGCGGCCACGGCCCCGGCAGCAAAGATCACGACCGGAACCATCAGGGGCAACAACATCAAGGCCAAAATGATACCAGAACGGTACGCATTGGCCGTCAACGCCACCAGGGTTCCACCGACCAGGCTGACCAGCGGCGTGCCCACCAGCAGTGCCAGCAACAGCACCGGCAATGCTTGCTGCGGCAGATTCAGCATCATGGCCAGCAGCGGCGTCACCAGGATCAGCGGCAGGGCGGTGGTCAGCCAGTGGGCCAGCATGCGCATGGCAATCAACGGCGCCAACGGTTGCGGCGCCAGCAACAGTTGTTCCATGGCGCCGTCCTCGATATCGCTGCGGAACAGGCTGTCCAGGCTCAGCAGCATGGACAGCAGCACCGTCACCAGGATCACGCCTGCGGCAATACGCCCCAAAAGTTCCGTGTCCGGCCCCAGCGCGAAAGGAAACAACGCGGTGACAATCAGTGCGTAGACGATGGGCAGTGCGGCCTGGCTGCGACGACGCCAGACGAGCACCAGGTCGCGTCGCAACTGCGCCAGCATGGCGCGGCCGATGCCCGGAGACGACCCGTTCACGAGGCCAGCCTGATGGTGCGCGCGCGGCCCTCGAAAAAAGGCACCGTGCCGTGGCTTGTCGCCAGCACCGCGCCGCCTTCGGTGACATGTCGCACCAGCAGGTGGTTCACCAGCTTGATGCCATGGCGGTCGAGGTTGGCCCAGGGCTCGTCCAGCAGCCAGATGCCGGCCGGCACCAGCAGCAGGCGGGCCAGCGCGACGCGTTTCTTCTGCCCGGCGGACAGGGTGCGCACCGGCTCATCCTCGTACCCGGCCAGCTCCACCGCCTCGATCACGGCCGCTGGCGAACGACCACTGCGCGAACCGTACAGACCACGCGTGTAACGCAGGTTTTCCAGCACCGTGAGGTCGGCTTTCAGGCCGAGCTTGTGGCCCAGGTAAACCACCGTGCCGGCGGCGCGTTCGCGGGTCAGCGGCATGCCATGCAGCAAGATCTTGCCGGCATCGGCCTTGAGAACCGACGCCAGGATGCGCAGCAGGGTGGTCTTGCCGGAGCCGTTGTCGCCTTCGACCAGCACCACCTCGCCGGCCGTCAGGACAAAGTCCAGTGCTTCGAAGACCGGCTCGTCACGCCGCTCGAAGGCAAGATCCTGCACCTCCAGCACCGGAGGCCGATTGTCGGGGTCGAGATACGCCATCATGACGCTGTATTGTCCGTGTTTCCGGCCTTCGGTCGCAAGCACGGCGTGGTTGTCACCAGAGTGCTGATGACGGCAACTGCGGGCAGGACGGCATTGGCCGCCTGTCGGTGCCGCATGGCGTTCAGTTGCTGCCGCGCCGAGGCTTTGATGCAGCGGCATCATCAAGGCCACCAAGCGGTGCCAGCCGTGTCCGGGCCAATGCTGCTGCCGCGTCGAAGTCGAAGCCATCAAGGGACGTCCGTTCGCCCAGCAATTCATCCAGCAACGCGGACTGTTGCCGGCCATGCTCCAGGCACTGGCTGTAGGGCAGGTGGGTGAAGGTCACCATGCGGTAGCGCGGCATGACATGCGCCGGGCAGCGTCGGGCAAGTTCGGTGGCCAGTTCGTGTTGCAGCAGATAACGCGGGTCGGCCACCGAATCGCGCATCTCGATGTAGTTTTCCAGCGCCATCGTGGCGATGGCGTCGGTATCGGCCTTGCGCATGCCGCCGAAGGCTTCGATCACGGCGCCGGGATCGCCGCGGTTTTCCCGCAGCATGGGCGTGATCAGGTCCACATCCTCGAAGCCCGCATTCATGCCCTGGCCATGGAACGGCACGATGGCATGTGCCGCGTCGCCCAGCAGCAGGGCCTGGTGGCCATGATGCCAACGCTCCAGGTACAAGGTCGCGAGTTCGCTGGTCGGGTTGTGTCGCAGGTTGTCGTCGAAGTTCGCCAGCAAGGGCAGGACATCGCCGAACGCGTCGGCAAACAGCTCGCGGCCGGCCGCGATATTTTTCAGGGCCGCAAAACTCGGGGACTCGCCTGCCATCGGCAGGAACAGCGTCACGGTGAAACTGCCGTCGCGGTTGGGCAGGGCAATGCACATGTAGCCGCCACGTGGCCAGATATGCAACGCCTGTGGCTCGATAGCAAATCGTGATAGAAATTCCGCTTTGTCACAATCACTTGCGGGTGGAATTTCAAGTTCTTTGTAACCATGCTGCAAGGCTGCCACACGTTCCCCGAGTGGTTCATGCCGGTCCATGGCATGGCGTAGCGCCGAGCCGGCGCCATCGCAACCCAGCACATGGCTGCATTCATGGCGTCGGCGATCGCCAGCGGCGTCTTCCAGCGTCACTTCGACCCTGCGGCCAAACGCGGCGTCGACGAGTTTCTGGCCAAAATGCAGCCGCGCGCCGGCGTCCTCGGCCGCCTGCAACAGGTCGATGTTGAGTTGCGCACGCGACACCGACCAGTTCACCTCGCGCTCGTTGATGCCGTAGGGCTGCAGTTCCGTGCGTCCTTGACGATCGTGCACCATGCGCCCGCGCATCTTCACGGCTGTGGACAGCACCGTGTCCACCAGCATCAGTTCCCGCAGCGGGCGCAGGCCGCGTTCGGACAGCGCAAGGTTGATGGAGCGGCCACCGATGAAGCCGGCCTGGCGTGGGTCGGGCCGCTTTTCGAAGACTTCGACGTCAAAGCCCGCACGAGCGAGACTGACGGCCAGCAAGGCCCCGCTGAGGCCGGCCCCGACCAGCGTCATCCGACCGCCGGACGCGGTCATGCGTTCCAGGCCTCGACCTCGTCCACGAAACGCCGGCAATCGGCATAGCTGTTGTACATCGGCACCGGCGCGGCGCGGATGACATCCGGCTCGCGCCAGTCGACGATGACACCGGCGTTGATGAGATGGTCGAACAGGGCTTGGCCGTCTTCACGACCGGCCTTCACGCGCATCGACAGCTGCGCTCCGCGCTGTTCGTGCGCCGCCGGCGTCAGCACTTCCAGCAGTGGCGACAAGCGCTGGCGCACCAGCCACTCCAGCCAGGCCGTGAGGCGTGTGGACTTTTGCCGCAACGCACTCATGCCCGTCTGGTGGAACATTTCCAGCGAGACCCGCAACGGCGCCATGGCCAGGATCGGTGGATTGGAAAGCTGCCAGCCGTCGGCGCCAGGCGTCGGGTTGAAGCGATCCGGCATCTTGAAGCGGTCGGCCTTGTCATGGCCCCACCAGCCGGCGAATCGCGGCAACTTGGCTTGCGCGTGGCGCTGGTGCACGAAAGCGCCGCCGACGGCGCCGGGGCCGGCATTGAGGTACTTGTAGCTGCACCAGACGGCAAAATCCGCGTCGCTGTCGTGCAAAGCCAGTGGCAGGTTGCCAATGGCGTGGGCCATGTCGAAACCGACCATGCAGCCATGGGCATGGGCCAGCTTGGTGATGGCTTCGATGTCGAAGGCTTGCCCGGTGCGGTATTGCACGCCGGGCAGCAGCAGCAGAGCGGTGCGGTCGCCGTGTTCATCCAGGGCCTGCTCGATCGCGGCCATGGACAGACAGCCGTTGTCTTCATCCGGCTGCAGTTCAATCAGCGATTCACCGGGATGGTGGCCATGGAACCGCATTTGCGAGACCACGGCATAGCGGTCCGTGGGGAAGGCACCGGCCTCGATCATGATGGCATTGCGCTCGCTGGTGGGGCGATAAAAGCTCACCATCAGCAGGTGCAGGTTGGTGCCCAGACTGTTCATGGCCACCACCTCGTCGGGCAGGGCACCACAGACCGAGGCCAGACCATCGCGCAGGTATTCGTGATACCGCATCCACGGCAGGCGTCCGTCGAAATGTCCTTCGACGGCAAGCTGCGCCCAGTCGTCCAGCTCGTCGTTGACGGCCTGACGCACCGCGGCCGGCTGCAGGCCAAGCGAATTGCCACACAAGTAGACCGCGGCCTCTTCACCGTGTGGCGGAATGAGAAACTGCTCGCGCAGCCCCGCCAGTGGATCGGCAGCGTCCAGTGCGGCCACGCAGGCGGCACTGTCTTGAAATTCCAGGTTGGTCAATGTCATCAGCTGTCCAGCTGGCGTGCCAGTTGTTCGCAGCCGGCCTCCCAGGCCTGCAACCACTGCTTGCTGGCCTTGGCGTCACGCGGGCGCTGGCAGCGCAGGATGATGGCGTACAGGCCGTACTGGAACATGCTCAGATGCACGACCTGGCGTTGTTCACCCTGGTCGAAGAAATAATGCAGGCCATGCTTGCCGATGACGTCATTGCCGGCATTGCTGAAGCCCATGCTGTGCCTGGCCTTGTCGGTGACTTCCTTGACGTAGGCATCGAAGTCGGTCACCGCCTGCATGCGATGGGTGGTGACGGTAATGCGGGGCAGGGTCGCGGGATCGTCCGGGTTGGGCACATGGAAGGCATAGAACTGCGGGTCACCGCTGGTCTTGTGCATGATCGAGGGCCAGGATGCCGGCACATCGAAACTGATCTTGCCATCCGCCAGGCGGTACTCGCTGGCGGTTGCCGGCATGGCAACAAGAAATGCCAGCAACGAGAGAAGAAACAGGATTGCAAATCGATTCATGGCAGCGTCAATGCGTGGTGGGGGCAAATGTGGTGGCATCCAGGCCCAGCCAGTCCAGCGCGGCACCGTGGTTCATGTGCCGACGGGTATCATCGCCAACGTCGAGACGGGCGATGGCCTGGCCGGGCTGCTGTTCACCCAGCGGGAATGGGTAATCGGTACCGAGCATGATGCGGTCGGCACCGACGATGTCAAGCAGGGCGTTCAAGGTGTAGTCGTCGTGGACGCAGCAGTCGTAGAAGAATCGCGACAAGTACTCGCGCGGATTGCGTTCGTTGTCGGTGGCAACCAGATCCGGGCGCATGTTGAAGGCATGCTCGATGCGCCCGATGGTGAAGGGGAAACTGCCACCACCATGTGCCAGAGCCACGCGCAACGCCGGCAGGCGTTCCAGTACGCCGCCGAAAATCAGGCAGCAGGCGGCACGCGACTGCTCGGCCGGCATGCCCACCAGCCAGGGCATCCAGTACTTCGGCATCGAATCGAAGCCCATCATGTCCCAGGGGTGGACCAGAATGGCCGCACCAAGATCGGCGGCGGCCTCGAAGAAGGGAAAGAGTTCCGCGGCGTCCAAGTTCCAGTCGTTGCAGTGCGAGCCGATCTGGATGCCGGCCAGGCCAAGCTCACGGACGCAACGCTCCATCTCGGCAATGGCCAGATCCGGCGCCTGCAAGGGCACGGTGCCCAGGCCCACGTAGTGCGCCGGGTCGTCGTGCACCGTTCGGGCCATGTTGTCATTGAGGTGCCGATGCAGCTCCAGCGCATGCGCGCCTTCGGCCCAGTAGGAGAACATCACGGGCACGGTGGAAATGACCTGCACCTGCACGCCGTACTCGGTGTAATCGGCAACCCGCCGGGTCGGATCAAAGCCCGAGGGCCAGATTTCGCGAAAGAACGCGCCGTTGCGGTAAATGCGATGGTGACCATCCTCGTGGCGCATCACCGGAAAGCGCGGATCACCATGTTTTTCCGCCAAGTCCGGCCAATCCGGCGGCAGGATATGCGTGTGCGTATCGATTTTCAGCATGGCCCGAGTCTAGCCTGAATCCGGCACGAGGTCGATCAACAGTGGTTCAGGCGGACTCGAAACCATCCCAGAAAATGGTACCCGAAGGCGCCCAATGGGTGCCGGTCGCCGGAGACCAGTAGATGGTGCCCATTTCAAAGGCCTGTTTTACGCCACTACTGCCCCAGGGCACCGCATCTTCCAGTGGGAAACCGAAGACGTTCTCGCGGCCATTGGCTTTGAAGTGGTCGAGGATATGGTCACGGACGATCCAGGCGTCCGTGGTCGGGGTCCACAGGTACAGGCCGTCCTCGAAGTACTGGAAGCGGCCGACCTGGCCGGTCAACGGCGAAGCATGGGCGTCGGTTTCGTTCATCGTCGGGTAACCGAACTCGGCTTCGCGGCCGTTGTTCTCGAAATGGGTGAGGATGGCGCCGCCGACGACATGGGCCCCCGTTGATGGCGTCCACAAAAGCAGGGCGTGCTGGAAGTACTGGTACCGTCCGGTCTGACCGCTGACGGGCGAGGTGGCGGCATCGGCCTCATCCATGGTGGGGTAGCCCCATTCGGTGACGCCACCCGTGGCCTGGAACGCGTCCAGGATCATGCCATGGACAGCCCAGGCATCGGTGCCCGGGGTCCACAGGATAATGCCGTGGTCGAATGCATGCTTGCGGCCGCCCAAAGGTGCGTCCATTTCGCCGGAGGTTGGTGCGCCGAGGGCACTGCGAATGCCGCCGAGGTCGTAGTACTTGATGCCGATGGCGCCGTAAGGCAGGTACATGCACTCGGGCAGGTCGTAGCCATCGTTGGTCTTGGCTTCGTCGTTGCCGCCGTTGCTGTAGTAGGCCGACACCCACTTGTTGTCGCCGCCGCTGTCGAGGTCGGTGCGCATCCACCAGTGGTTGTAGGCGCTGTTGTCGCCGATCTTGCGGCCCCAGGCCTTGCAATACACGTAGTTGCTGCCGGCATTCAGCGTGCCCACCGAGCTGGTGTGCGTCGGCGCGTTGTAGCCCGAGGCGCTGGCCCAGGTATCGACAAAGTATTTTGGCGTGCCGACGCGGTTGGGACACAGCGGCAGAATGGTGCCGGCGTTGTCGCGGGCCTCGTCATTGCCCCAGTTGCTGAGGTAGAAGGCCGAGACCCAGCGACCGGCCTCGCCCGTGTCCAGATCGGTCTTCATCCACCAGCTGTTGTAGGCATTGCCGTCGTTGACCTGGCGGCCCCAGGCCTTGCAGTAAACGTAGTTGGTGCCGGCGTTCAGCGTGCCCTGCGGTGACGTGTCGGTCGGTGAGTTGAAACCTGATGCGTCCGCGTACGTATCCACCCAGAGCTGGCCGTTGCCACCGGGAGGCGGCGCACCGCCGTTGATCAGGGAATAGAACGTGGCCCAGGGGAAGTACTGGCCCGGATCGTAACGGTTGGAGTTGTAGGTCAGCATGCCGTGGCCCTTGACCGTGACCGACTCGGGCACCACGTGCCAGTAACCGTAGCCGGGGCCTTGCCAGGCTTTGCTGCAGTCGATGCCACGATCGGCGCAAATATCCATCACCAGCGCGGCCGAAGCGTTGATGATGGCGCTGGTCCAGTTGTCCGCCGCGCTGGCATAGCCCTCGTGTTCCAGGCCGATGCTGTGGCCGTTATGGTATGCCGCGTGCCATGCGGTCTCGGTCTCGCGCACCATTTGCGTGATCTGGCCGTCGGAACGGCGCAGGCAGTAGTGTGCCGACACGTTGGCATTGGGGTCCTTGAACCAGGCAATGGCGCCGGCATAACTGCCTTCCATGGTGTGCATAATGACTTCGGTGGTGCTGTTCCAGGCCGTGCTGTAGTTGCCCCAGTAGGCCGGGTTCCAGATGGCCGGGCCATAGTCTGCCGACATGGTTTGCTTGCTTACCGGCCCCAGGGGCGCAATGCCGGCTTCGCTGTCATCCGGGTCCAGTCGGCCCGGCAGAGCCCCGCCGGTGTCAGCCTTGATGCGCAGGAACGGCGCCCGCAGCAGTCGCAGTTGCTGCGCTGTGAAGGCCTTTTCGATGTCGATGTCGCGTGCCTGGATGACAATGCCGTTGCGGTGCACGCCATGGGCCATGCTGTGCAGGGTGTCCCAGGCAAAGCTCTGCCGTGCATAGGCATCCGGGGCGCTGTGCGGGCCGAAACCGGCATAATCGCGCAGGGCTGTGGCGAGAATGCTCTCCATGCTGGCCGAGGGCCTGGCATCGGCGCGTGCACGCCGCAGTGCCTGATCCAGCAGAGCGGCCGCAGCCAGAATGTTGGCCTGCGGTTGATGCAACACGGCATCCACACTCAGACCGGCGAGCTCGGCGCCCATGGTCACCTGATCCTCGAAACCGTAGCCGTGGTACAGACCCATCACGCCCCACGCGGGCGGCATGTGCCCATGAGTGATGCGTTCCGCACTCGGCTGCAGGTGGTACCAGTTGCTTTGCTGGCGAGCAATGGATTCCAGCACGCCGCGTGGCAGTTCGGGGTAACGCTGGTAGGCCACCTCGAACATGGCCGGATAACTTCGGCGCTGGGTTACCACGGCCTTCAACGTGCGGCCGCGCTGGGCGGATAGCCTGGCCTGCGGTGATGCCGTGGTGACGCTGGGTGGACTGGCGGCATGGGCCAGACGCGGTATCAGACTTGCGACGCCGATGGTGATGGACAATGCGGTCATTGCCACCGCGGCCAGTATTTTGCTGGACATCATGATTCTCCCCGATTTCCCACTGCGCGATCCGGACAACCAAGGTTGTTGGCACGCACTGATTCGTAGAAAACCATACCGCAGGGCAGGCAGGTCGGGAATAATGATAACTCAATACTTTGATCGGTTTATCAGTATCCGGCACGGGGCGTGTCCTGTCAGCGGGTCTGACCCGTGGTGACAACGGCAGTCACCAGGTCGCCACCGATCCAGTAGGCCAGCTCGGCTGGCTGCCGTACCTGCCACAGGACCAGATCGGCGCGCTGGCCCGCCGCCAGTGTGCCGCGATCGGTCAGGCCCAGAGCGCGCGCTGCATTCAACGTGGCACCGTGCAGTGCTTCGGTCGGGGTCAAGCGGAACAGCGTGCAGGCCATGGACATGGCCAGCCGCAACGACAGCAAGGGCGAGGTGCCGGGGTTGAGGTCGGTGGCAACGGCCATGGGCAGGCCGTGCCGGCGCATGGCTTCAATGGGCGGCAATTGCGTCTCACGCAGGGCATAAAAGGCGCCGGGCAGCAAGACGGCCACGCTGCCGGCACTCGCCATGGCCTCGACAGCGGCCTTGTCGGCGTATTCCAGGTGATCGGCGGACAGGCCACCAAACTCGGCCACCAGTTCGGCGCCGTGCTGGTTGGACAATTGCTCGGCGTGCAGCTTCACCGGCAGACCGAGTTCCCGCGCGGTCTCGAACACGCGCCGCATCTGCGCGGTGCTGAAGGCGATGTTCTCGCAGAATCCGTCCACGGCATCGGCCAACCCGGCCTCGGCCACAGCCGGCAGCATTTCGTGGCAGACCAGGTCGATGTAGGCGTCCGCGCGCCCGGCATACTCGGGCGGCAGGGCATGGGCGCCCAGAAAGCTGGTGCGCACGTCGATGCCGAGCTCCGTGCCGATGCGGCGCGCCACGCGCAGCATCTTCAGCTCGTTGGCGGTATCCAGGCCGTAGCCGGATTTGATTTCCAGGGTGGTCACGCCGTCGGCCAGCAATTGTCGCGCCCGCGGCAGGCTTTGCGCCAGCAACGCATCCTCGCTGGCCGCACGCACGCCGCGGATGCTGGAAGCGATGCCGCCACCAGCGCGCGCGATGGCCTCGTAGCTTGCGCCTTCCAGACGCTGCTCGAATTCACGCACGCGGTCCCCGGCAAAGACCAAATGGGTGTGGCAGTCGATCAATCCCGGCGTCACCAGCCGGCCGGCGGCATCCAATGTTTCCAATCCGGCATCGTCTGTCCCGACCAGTTCATCACTGGGGCCGATCCAACCGATATGTCCATCACGCCAGGTGATGGCCGCATCCTGCATCAGGCCGAGGCCCTCGCCGGTCATGGTGGCAACAGTGGCGTGAACAATGGCGCCGTCAGACATGGCAGGAGCTCCGCATGATTGGGGCCATCAGGGTACCCGGTTGCAGTACGCAGCGAAAAACGCATGTCGTCATTCACTGTGGCAGACTGACGTTTTTGGCTCGGAAGACGGCAACGTGGACAGGCGATTTCGGCAGGCAGGGCATTTGTGGCACCAAGGGCGTTGGCAGACGGATGCGACGCTCGCCGTGGATGCCGCCGGGCGCATTGCCGCGCCCGGAGACATGGTATCCGGCGAGAAACTGGGCGAATGGGTCCTGCCGGGCATGGTCAACTGCCATTCGCATGCCTTCCAGCGTGCCATGGCTGGGCGCGTGGAGCGCCGTCTGCACGCCCACGACAGCTTCTGGAGCTGGCGCGAGTTGATGTATGCCTTTGCTGCGGCCGTGACGCCGGACCAGATGCGTGCCATCGCGGGGCAGCTGTATCTGGAGATGCTGAAAAGCGGCTACACGCGGGTATGCGAGTTTCACTACGTGCACCGGCGTCCGGATGGCGGCCTGTACGATGACCCGGCGGCCATGTCGCTGGCACTGGTCGAGGCCGCGGCCGAGGTTGGCATCGGCCTGACCATGCTGCCGGTGCTGTACATGACCGGCGGCTTCGATGGCCGGCCCTTGTCCGAGCGTCAACGCCGCTTCGGTCTGGACGTGGATGAATTTCTTGATCTGGTCGCGCGCTTGCGCCGCATCGACCAACCCGGCCTCAATGTCGGCATCGCGCTGCATTCGCTGCGTGCCGTGCCGCCGCAGGCGTTGCATGAGATTCTGGCCGCGCCGCTGACCCAGGCCGGGCCGGTCCACATCCACATCGCCGAGCAGCCCGCCGAAGTGGCCGATTGTCAGGCATTGCACGGCGCGCGGCCGGTGGAGTGGCTGCTGGACAACACCGATGTGGACGCACGCTGGTGCCTGGTGCATGCCACGCATGTCACCGATGGCGAGGTACAGACCATGACGGCCTCAGGCGCTACCGTCGGCCTGTGCCCGACGACCGAAGCCAACCTCGGTGACGGTATTTTTCCGCTGGCGGATTACCTCGAAGCCGGAGGACATATCGCCATCGGTTCCGATTCCAACACCTCGATCTCGCCGGTGGAAGAACTGCGCTGGCTGGAATACGGCCAGCGCCTGACCAGCGGTCGACGCCTGGTGGCGGCCGCCGAAGGCGCCAGCGTGGGCGAGGCCTTGTGGCAGGCAACGGTGAACGGCGGCCATCGTGCCGCCGGCCAGCCTGCACCGCTGACAACCGGTGCATCAGCTGATCTGCTGGTGCTGGATGACACAGCGCCACTGCTGGCAGGGCAGGACGCCGACAGCATGCTGGACGGCCTGGTGTTTGCCGGCAACACGCCACTGGTGCGCGATGTCATGACCGCGGGCCAATGGCGCATCCGTGATTTTCGTCATCCACACGAGCACGCCATTGGCGAAGCGTTCCGGGCGGCGGTCAGTGAGTTGACCGCCGCCGGCAGCGCCATCAAAAGTTGACGCGGAAGGTCATGCCGTAGCTGCGTGGCGGGGCCAGGAAGGCATTCCAGCCGCCCGGCTGGATGGGCGCATCGTAACCCACCTGCAGGTACTCCGCATTGGTAATGTTCCGTGACCACAATTCCAGCATCCAGCTGCGATCGGGCGCGCCCAGGCCCAGGCGAAGGTTGGCCACGGCGTACGCGTCCTGATCTTTTTGCGGGTCGAGGTCCGAGCCGGTGTTGTAGTCGCCCATGTACTTGGTTGACAGGTTGAAACGGCCGATCAGGTTGCTGCCCATGTTCCATTCGTAGGTCACGGCCATGGTGCCGGACCATTTCGGGGCAAAGCTCATGGTCGAGCCGGGCAGGCGCGCCAAATCCGCATCCGGTAACGGATCGTCCCCAAATGTGGTGTCGGCGTACATCAGGCCGCCTTGGAACATGAGATTGCCGCCGTTGGGTTGCCACATGATCTGGGCATCCAGGCCCTTGGAGACCACCTCGGGAATGGAACGCACCACGAAACTGGTGCCGAGGAAGCTGTTGAGCTGGAAGTCGCTGAAGCGCTGGTAGAACAAGGTGGCATTGAGCAGCAGGTTCCCCCCCGCCAGAGTGCTGCGCGCGCCCAGTTCATAACTGTCGACAAACTCGCCCGG
>CAZOXZ010000023.1:0-23611 GCA_964583865.1 uncultured Rhodanobacteraceae bacterium
CGTTCTCAAAATGGCTGTGCCTCGCTCACATGGTTCCTACCGCCCAGGCTCCTAGGCGCTCCTCCCGAAAAGACAACGTGTTGCGAATGGTGAATTGTGCATAAGAGGGCCACACCCGGAGCCATGCGCCCGCACGTGGCGGTGCTGTACCGGCTGTTGCAAGCACTGGGACTGCTGCCACTGCGATGGCTGCACGCCATTGGCGCCGCCCTGGGGTACTTGCTTGCTGCGCGCAAGGGCCGTCTGGCCTGGCACACCGAGGTGAACCTGCGCTTGGTACGTCCGCACAAGAATGCCGCGTGGCACCGGCAGACCAAGCGGGATGTATTGCAGCAAACCGGACGCGGGCTGATGGAAATGGCCGCGATCTGGGGCCGCCATCCGGACAAGGCGCTGCGCATGGTGCGCCAAGTGCATGGTCACGACCTGCTGCAACAGGCAGTGGCCAGCGCGCGCGGCGTCATCGTCGCTGCGCCGCATGTGGGCTGTTGGGAGCTGCTGAACTACTGGCTGTGCACGCAGACCGACATGGCCATCCTGTACGCGCCGCCGCGTCATCCGGATTTCGAAACATTGCTGCGCCGCGCCCGTGGGGCGGCCGGGCCGGAGCAGATCCGTGCCGGCGGCAGCGGCCTGCGCGAGCTGTATCGCCGGCTCAAGGACGGCGGCAGCATCGGCATCCTGCCCGACCAGGAACCACGCCGTGGTGACGGCCGCTTTGCGCCATTCTTCGGCATCGAGACGCTGTCCATGGTGCTCTTGCCGCGCCTGGCCGCACGCACCGGCGCCACGGTGCTATTCGCTTTTGCCGAGCGTCTGCCCAAGGGCCGCGGCTTCGATATCCACATTCTGCCGGCGCCCGACGGCATTGCCGACAAGGACTTGCGCACGGCCTGCACCGCCATGAACGCGGGCATCGAGGCCTGCGCCGAAGCGGCCTTCACGCAATACCAATGGACCTACAAGCGCTTTCGCGAGCGCCCGGATGGCAGCCACAGCCCCTACGACAACCGACCGGAGTGACCCGGCCGCCAAGTCAGCCAGCCAGGCGCGCCTTGACCCGCGCCGAAACCACGCCCATGTCGGCCCGGCCGGCAGTCTTGGCCTTCAGCAGCCCCATCACCTGGCCCATCTCGCGCATGGAGCTGGCACCAGACGCGGCAATGGCCTCGTCGACCAGCGCATCGATCTCGGCCTCGTCCAGCGGCTTGGGCAGCCACGACTGGATGACTTCGATCTCGGCGCGCTCCTTCGAGGCCAGATCATCGCGACCGGCCTGGTCGAACTGCTCTACCGAATCGCGACGCTGCTTGACCATCTTGTCCAGCACGGCCAGCACCTGGGCATCGTCCAGCTCGATGCGTTCGTCGACCTCACGCTGCTTGATGGCGGCTAGGGCCATGCGGATCACGCCCAGGCGCGGCTTGTCGCCGGCGCGCATGGCGGCTTTCATTTCTTCGGTCAATTGGGCTTTCAGGGGCATGATGGTTTTCTCCCGGACACGCAAAGAACCGGCCCGTGCAACGCACGGCCGGCCCCGATACAATCAGCTTGACCCGAAACCGACCCGTGGCCGGCAAGCGGATCTCAGTACAGGCGCTTGCGCCGCGCCGTCTCGCGCGACATGCGCCGCATGTGACGCTTGACCGCAGCCGCACGCTTGCGCTTGCGCTCCTGGGTCGGCTTCTCGTAATACTGACGGCGACGGGTTTCCGACAGCACGCCGGCCTTCTCACAGGTACGCTTGAATCGACGCAGGGCGAGCTCGAACGGCTCGTTTTCGCGGACTTTGACGCTGGGCATGAAGCCTCCACTTGATAGACTGAGACCCACCAAACGTGGGCGAGCCAGCAATTATATGACGTCTTTGTGGCAAATGAAAGGCATGGAAACTCTCGCCGCGTGAAGGACGCCCGACGCACCCGGCCATGCCGACGACTTTATGAGCCGTCGGCCAGGAGTCTGGGCGGCAGAAACACAAGCGGCTGCGGCCGCGCCCTTTTGGCCCGATTTCCCGCCCATTTTCGTTGAATAGCAACCAGTATTCGCCTCAAATGATCGAAAAATCGCTCTCAAAATAGCTGTGTCTCGCTCACATGGTTCCTGCCGCCCAGGCTCCCAGCGTACTCCAGTCCGGTCGGTCGACCGGCACGCCATCGGCATTGCAGGAACCCAGATCGCACAACGCCCGGCGCAAGGCCGGCGCGTGCTGCACGATGAGGTGGAAGATGGTGTTCTCCTCGATTTCACCGTGGAAGGCGGGCGCACCGGGGCCGCGGGCAAAGACCGCCACGTCTTCGCCGCCATGGGTCTCCGAATGCAGCGGCATGGTGGCTTCCTGCAAGTAGTTCGGGGCAGTGGTATTGACGGCACCGAGATCAGCGCGTCCAGCGGTGATGCCGTGAACTTCGTCGTAGTAATGCGGCGCGTGCTTGGGGCCCGCGGGCTGGGTGTCAGTGGCACCCTGGTAGCCAGGGCCGTTGGCAAAACCCAATGACGTGTACGGCAGGCCCAGAGCATCGTGGGCCAGTTCGGTACCACCCTCGTCGTCAGGCACCCGCACCAGACCCAGAATCGGGTTGCCGCGCACGGCATAACCCGCCATGGTCAGGGTGTGGCTGTGATCCGAGGTCACCACGATCAAGGTCTCGTCGTGGTTGGTGGCATCGACCGCCGCCTGCACGGCATCGGCAAAGGCAATTGTCTCGCCCAGCGCACGGAAGGCATTGCCGCCATGCAGGGCGTGGTCGATACGCCCGCCCTCGACCATCAGAAAGTAGCCGTCCGGGTCGCCCTCGAGCACCTCGATGGCGGCACGGGTCATCTCGGCCAGGCTGGGCTCGCCACCGGCGTCGTGCGGGCGATCATGCTCGAAACTCAGGTGCGAGCCCTCGAACAGGCCCAGCAAGCGCGGCGTCGCGGCCAGGTCCAGCGCGGCCAGTTGCTTGTTGTTCCAGACATAGGCGCCATGTGGATAACGTGCCTGCCACTCGGCGACCAGATTGCGACCGTCCTTGCGGCGACCATGGTCGCTGGCGTCCTCCGGGCTGACCGCACCGACCGGCAGGAAGCCGCGGCGACCTCCTCCCATGGCGACTTCGATACCGTCACCGACATCAAAACCCACAAACTGTGCTGCCAGGTCCCGGCAACCTGCCGCCTTGATCGCGGCCGGCATGCGGGCGTCGGACTCCCAGCCGCGCTCGGGCACATGACCGTAGGTGGCTCCGGGCGTGGCGTGGGTGATGCGCGCAGTGCTGACAATGCCGCTGGCCATGCCGGCTTGTTCGGCCAGCTCCAGCATGGTGACGAGACGGTGGGAGCGGATGGACTGACAACTCGTGGCATCGACGTGCTGGCCCTCGCTGAGCATGCCCGAGCGTGTTTTCACGCCGGTCATGATGGCCGTCATGGTGGCAGCCGAATCGGCCACCTGGGTATCGGTGGAATAGGTGCGACTGAGCGCGGTGAATGGAAACTTCTCGAAGCTCAGCTTGTAGCTTTCGCCGTCGACACCGCGCAATTGGCCGGCACGGACATGGGCTGCGGCAATGGTGGTGATGCTCATGCCGTCACCCAGAAAAACGATGACATTGCGCGCCCTGCCATCGTCTGCG
Organism: uncultured Rhodanobacteraceae bacterium; assembly: GCA_964583865.1. Taxonomy (GTDB): domain Bacteria; phylum Pseudomonadota; class Gammaproteobacteria; order Xanthomonadales; family Rhodanobacteraceae; genus DASSBG01. The sequence goes on from CAZOXZ010000023.1 coordinate 3,618, forward strand.
CGGGCCTGACGCGACAGACGCGCGGCCTCAGCCGCACCGTGGCGGAACCACCAGTCGGCATTCTCGCCCTGCGGGCGCTGGATGTCCGGCACTTCGATGGGTTCCAGCGCCGTCGTGACCGGATCGGCGCCCGACGGTTTGGCTGGCATGCTGGCGCAACCGGCCAGCAGCAAGGCAAGGGCCGGCAGCAGGCCGGCGGTCAAGCGGTCGGCAGAAATGGGCATGACGAACTCCGAAAACAAAACGGTCATTCTACGCACCGGCAATGGCCTGTCGACCGCTGTGGTTGACCGCGGCGGCGGGCGATCCACCCGGCTGCACTGCTACACTTTCCGGATGAACAGAACCATGGCAGCCCCGACATGGCCCACGCAGCACTGACCGGCCCCGTGCTGGGCATCGAATCCTCCTGCGACGAGACCGGCGTGGCCGTCTACCAGCCCGGCCAAGGCCTGCTGGCGCACGAACTGTACAGCCAGGTGCAACTGCATGCCGAGTACGGCGGCGTGGTGCCGGAGCTGGCCAGCCGCGACCACATCCGCAAGCTGCTGCCTTTGGTGCGCCAGACGCTGGCGGACGCCGGTCTGGCAACCACCGATCTCGACGGTGTTGCTTACACCGCGGGTCCGGGCCTGGTGGGTGCCTTGCTGGTGGGCGCCAGCGCCGCGCGCGCGCTGGCCTGGGGCCTCGACATTCCGGCCATCGGCGTACACCACATGGAGGGTCACCTGCTGGCACCCATGCTGGAGCCCAATCCACCCGAGCCACCCTTCGTGGCCCTGCTGGTTTCCGGCGGCCATTCCATGCTGATCGCCGTGGAAGCCATCGGCCGCTACCGCCTGTTGGGCGACACTCTGGACGATGCTGCCGGCGAAGCCTTCGACAAGACCGCCAAACTCATGGGCCTGCCCTATCCCGGCGGTCCGGCGCTGGCGCGCGAGGCCGAAAAAGGCCGCGCCGACGCCTTTCGCTTCTCCCGCCCCATGACCAACCGCCCGGGCCTGGACATGAGCTTTTCCGGGCTGAAGACCCAGGTACTCACGGCCTGGCAGAAAAGCGACCAGTCCGACCAGACCCGCGCCGACATCGCCCGCGCTTTCGAGGAAGCCATCGTCGAGACGCTGGCCATCAAGTGCCGCCGCGCCCTGGCCGAAGCCGGGGCCAAGCGCCTGGTGGTCGCCGGCGGCGTCGGTGCCAACCGCAGGCTGCGCGCCGATCTTGCAGCTGCTGGCGAAGCCGAAGGCTTCAGCGTACATTTTCCGCGGCTGGAGTTTTGCACCGACAACGGCGCCATGATCGCCCTGGCCGGCGTCCTGCGCCTGACCGCCGGCCAGCAAACCGGCAACGCCATCCAGGTGCGCCCGCGCTGGAACCTGGAAAACCTGCCGCCGTTGGCAACCTGAGGCACGGGTTTCGGGTTGCGATTCCCGTCCGGCACGGCCGGCTACCGCAATGAGACCGTCATGCCGGGGCCGGGCGCGACTTTTGGCGACCGGAACCCGGCATCCAGTGCCTTTCGTGCCACGCCGGTCGTTTGTGCCCGGTCGCGCGCAGGCGCGCTCCTGCAGGGGGAGCGAGACCGAACCGCCCTATCGGCGGTTCGCAGCTCGCGAGCAGCTGGCCATGGCTGGCCAGACCGGCGGCCCTTGGCAGGGATGTCTTGTCCCGTGGGTCTCAATGCAGACCCATCGGCAGCCCGCAGCCGGCCTGCCGGCGACCGGCGCGAATTGCCTGTTACGCTGCCATTGCCACGAACCCGAACTTATGCACGGGTCCAGGGTATCGTGTCCCGTGTCCGGACCATTCCCGATTCCCGATCTTACAACGGCCCGGGACCGACGCGACAGAAGCAGTAGGCCATCACGGTGGGCTGGCCGGGCTTGAGGCTGGCCAGCATTTTCAATCCGGGTGCCAGGCCGGTGGCCTGCAGCCAGGCGGCAGGGACCTTCAAGCCCAGGGCCCGGACAACGGTGCCACTGCGGCCGCGCTGCAGGTTGGCGAGGAAGGTTTCCAGTTCACTCATGGGCGGCTCGATGTACTGGACCGCGTAACTGTCTTCCGTTTCGGCCAGCTCGGCAGCCAGCGCGATGGCGTCCTCGACGCCGCCCAGCTGGTCCACCAGGCCGCGATCCAGCGCCTGTTCGCCGCTCCACACGCGGCCCTGGGCCACGGCGTCGATGGCATCGAAACTGACACCGCGCGCCGCAGCCACCTTGCCGACAAAGTCACGATAGCCCTTGTCGATGACGCTCTGGATCACCTGGCCGACACGCGGGTCGAGGTGACGCCTGAGGTCAAAGGCGCCGGCCCATGGCGTGGTGCCAACGCCATCGACCTGCACGCCGATCTTGCCCAGCGCCTCGGGAATTTCGGGGTACATGCCGAAGATGCCGATGGAGCCGGTGATGGTGTTGGGTTCGGCCAGGATGCGGTTGGCGTTCATGCTGATCCAGTAGCCACCGCTGGCGGCCATGTCGCCCATGGAAACCACCACCGGCTTGCCGGCCGCGCGTGTCATGGCCACCTGGCGGCGGATGACCTCGGCCGGGTAGACCGCGCCGCCGGGCGAGTTGACGCGCAGCACCATGCCGACAATGGCCTTGTCGTTGCGAACCTTGCGAATCTGATCGGCCGTCACCTCGCCGTTGATGGTGCCGGGTTTCTTTTCGCCCGCCACGATTTCGCCTTCGGCCACCACCACGGCGATCTTCTTGCCGAATTTGATGGGTGATACCGGATGGGCAGCGAGGAAGCGCTTGAAGCTGACCTGGCGGAAGCTGTCGTCGCCGTCCGGCGTGCCTTGCTCACGCAACCAGGCGCGGACCTCGCTGCGCGTCATCAAGGCGTCAACGAGCTCCTGGTTCAAGGCCACCTTGGCCAGCGAGCCACCGGCCGCCGCCACGGCCTCGGGCAGGGCGCGGATGTCACCACGCAGGGCTTGCGGCGCAATGCCGCGGGCCGCGGCGATCTCGTCGATCAGGGTGTTCCACAGCCCATCCATCCAGTAGGCGTCGGCTTTCTTTGCGGCCTCGGACGCATGGTCGAGGATGAAGGGTTCACCGGCCGACTTGTACTGGCCCACGCGGAACAGGTGTACGGTGATGCCGAGCTTGTCCAGCAGATCCTTGAAGTAGGCGCGGTAGCTGCTGAGGCCGGTCAGCAGGATGCCGCCTTGCGGGTCCAGCATGATGCGGTCGGCGTGGGCCGCGAGGTAGTACTGCGTCTGCGTCATGCCGGCCGACCAGACATAGACCTTCTTGCCCGTGGCGCGGAAGTCATCCAGCGCCCCGCCCAGTTCGCGCAGCGCGGCAAAGCCGCTGGCCTGGAGCTCGTCCGGAACCAGCAGCAGACTGGTGATGCGCTTGTCCTCGGACGCGGCCTCGATGCCGCGCAGCAGGTCGCGCAGACGGACCTGGCCGACGCTGGCGCCATTGACGTTGGCGGCGACGCGCTGCAGCGGCGAGATGCTGTATTGCTCCACCAGCTGGCCCTGGGGATGCAGCACCAGCACGCTGGCATCCGGCACGCTGACCTTCTCGTGTTGCCCCATGCCGATGAAGAACAGGGCCAGCAGGCCGAAGAACACCAGATTGAGAATGATGATGCGCGTCAGGTTGATGCCGCGACCGACGACACGCAGGAAGCCGAGAAATCCGCTGGATTGGCTCATGGGGCTGATTATGCGTCCAAAGGTCGTTCAGGATAACGCCTTGCCGCGCACGGGTCGATCACAGCCGCTGCCATGGGCAGGTCGCGCCAGCGATCCGGGTGGCGCAGCATCCATCCAAACCGCCCCAGCAGCAGGACCGCAGCGACACTGAGGCCGGCAATGAGGCCGATCCACATGCCGCGTGCGCCCATGTCGTGGTTGAAGGTCAGCCACCAGCCCAACGGCATGCCCACCAGCCAGTAGGCAAAGGCGGTGACGAACATCGGCACGCGCGTGTCCTTGAGACCGCGCAGGGCGCCGTTGGCAGCCACCTGCAGGCCGTCCGCCAGCTGGAAGATGCCGGCCAGCACCAACAACTGGGCCGCCAGCGCCACGACCGTGGCGTCGCTGCTGTACCAGCCGGCGATATGCCCGGGGATGCCCAGCATCAGGCTGCTGGAGAAGGTCTGCGTGACCAGGATCAGCAGCAGGCCGGCAAAGAACGCGCGGCGTACGCCGGGCCGGTCGGTGGCACCGGCCGCCCGGCCAATGCGGATGGTAATGGCCATCGCCAGGCCCAGCGGCAGCATGAAGGCCACCGCGGCCACGTTCAATGCCACCTGGTGACTGGCTACGGCGTTTTCGCCCAGGGTGCCGATGGCCAACGCGGCGGCCACGAATAGGCCCGACTCCATCAGCACGCTGATGCCCATGGGCGTGCCCAGGCGCAGCAGGCGGCCGATGACGTCGAGGTCCGGCCGCGGCCAGCGGGCCGGCCAGCCGATGTCGCGCAGGCGCGGAGCGCGGGCAATGTAGCCGGCCATGCAGGCGCATTCCAACCACATCACGATGCTGGTGGCGATGCCGCTGCCGCGCGCGCCCATGGCCGGCAGGCCCAGTTTGCCGTACATCATCACGTAGCCCAGCGGCGCCAGCACGGCCAGACCTGCCAGCCCGGTGGCCATCGTGGGCCAGGTGATGGACAAGCCCTCCGGCAACCCGCGCAGGGCGAAATACAGCGCCAATGCGGGTGCGCCCCAGGCGATGGCGTGCAAGAAGGCGTCGATATCCGGGTACAGCGCTGGCGCGATGCCGATCAGACGCACCAACTGCGCGCCGCCGAAGCGCAGGCCCACGAACAGCAGCAGACCGGCGCCCAGCGCCATCCACACGGCTTGCTGGAACAGTGGCGCCACGCGCCCGCGCTGCCCGGCGCCGTCAAGCTGGGCCACGCTGGGCGGCAGGGCCAGCATCACCCCCACCGAGAAGGTCACGGCCAGCGACCACAGGCTGGCGCCGATGGCGACGGCAGCCAGGGTATGGGCACCGTAGTGGCCGGCCAGCATGGCGTCCACGAAACTCATGCCGACGGCGCAAAGCTGGCCCACGATCAGCGGCCCGGCCAGACGCATGGTGGTCCGGGTTTCGTTGGCCAGCAACCGGTAGTTCGAGGTTCGGAATCGCATGCGCGGACGTGCTCGCAAGACAAAAAACCACAGGCCCCAACGTGCCAGCAGGCGCGTGGAGGCGGCGATGACGACGGGATAGTGAAGGCCGGCAGGGCGCCAGAGACAGGGCAACCTGCGGCCGGGAAAGAAGTATGGTCGCCATGCCCCGCCGTGCACAAGTCTTGCCAAACCCATGATAGCCTGGGCGGCAGAAACACAAGCGGCTGCGGCTGCGCCCTTTTGGCCCGATTTCCCGCCCATTTTCGTTAAATAGCAACCAGTATTCGCCTCAAATGGTCGAAAAATCGCTCTCAAAATGGCTGTGCCTCGCTCACATGGTTCCTACCACCCAGGCTCCCAGGCGTTTGTTTTGCGAGGATTCATGCCGCGTGCCGCCTTGCAGGTTGTGCACAGCTGCCGAAAAACGTCATTCTGGCGCCAATCTGCGCGTGACCCGCTGCACCAGGCGATGAGGCCGCATTTCACAAGTCATTGTTTTTGCGTAGATTCCGTGAATTGGTTATTTTCTCGTCAATGTGACCGGGAGCCCCGCATCATGGGCCCTGGCAGCGCTTGCCCACATGGTCATCCACAAAGTTATCCACAGTTTTTGTGGATAAGGCAGAAAGTCTCTGCACAGCATGGACTTAGCCGGGGTTTCTGGAAAACTTCGAGAAAAACGGTGCAAGTTGGAGTGATCTCGCCGGAGGCGTCGACCGAACAGGCTTTGCCGCTACACTCGCTGCATGTCCGAGATCCTGCGTATCGCCCTGCCGGTGCCGCTGCCACGCCTGTTCGACTACCTGGCGCCTGCCGGGGCAGCGGTCGAGCCGGGCATGCGTGTCGAGGTGCCGTTCGCGCACGGCACGCGGGTCGGCGTTGTCGTCGAGCAGGCAGCGAGCAGCGCGGTTGATCCGGCGCGACTTAAGGCTGTCGGGCGCGTGCTGGACGAGGAGCCACTGTTCACGCCCGAGCTCCGTACCAGCCTGACCTGGGCCGGCCACTACTGGCTCGGCTTGCCGGGTGATGTCTGGCTGGGCGCCTTGCCGACCTGGTTGCGCGGCAGGCGGCCGTGGCCGGTGCTGGGTGAGCGGCTGTGGCAGCTGACCGACGATGGCCACACGGCGCTGGAGGCCGGCACGCGTCGCGGCAGCAGCCGGGCCTTGTTGCAGGCCTTGGCGGACGGCCCACGTACGGCCGCCGAACTGGTTGCCGTGGGGCCGAACTGGCGCGCGGCGGCGCGCCGATTGGTGGCCGCTGGACTGGTGGCTGAAGACGAGGGCGAACCGCCGGCGAGGGCGCCCCAGCCGGGGCCGCAGCTCAGCAACGAACAGGCCGGGGCCATCGCCACCATCGAGGCCCATGGCCCGCGCTTCGGCACCTTCGTGCTGGACGGCGTCACCGGCAGCGGCAAGACCGAGGTCTACATTCGCCTGATTGCGCGGACACTGGCCGCCGGCCGCCAGACCCTGCTGCTGGTGCCGGAAATCGGCCTGGCGCCACAAACTCTGCGCCGCTTGTCGGCACGCCTGGGCGTGGCGGTCGAGGTATTGCATTCCAACCTCGCCGAAGGCGAGCGTGCCCGTGCCTGGCTGCGTGCCCGCACCGGCCGCGCCCGGGTTGTCGTCGGCACGCGCTCGGCGGTATTCACACCGCTGCCCGAGGCCGGCCTCATCATCGTCGACGAGGAACACGATGCCTCCTACAAGCAGCAGGAAGGCTTTCGTTATCACGCGCGCGACCTGGCCATCGTGCGTGCCCGCGAACTGGATGTGCCGGTGCTGCTGGGCTCGGCCACGCCGTCGCTGGAATCACTGGCGCAGGTCGCGGCAGGCAAGCGCCAGCGCCTGGTTCTGGGCCAACGGCCGGGCCAACGCCAGCCGCCGCAGCTGCGCGTGCTGGACAGCCGTGGTCCGCGTGCGCCGCACGGGCTCGGGCCGGCGCTACTGGAATCTCTTGACGCCTGCGTTGCCGCCGGCCAGCAGGCCCTGGTGTTCCGCAACCGCCGTGGCTATGCCCCGGTGCTGATCTGTCAGGCCTGCGGCTGGCACAGCAACTGTTCGGCCTGCGAGCGCCCACAGACCTTGCACCGTGCCAGAGGCCAGCTCATCTGCCATCACTGCGGGCAATGGCAGCGTGTGCCGCGGCACTGTCCGGGTTGCGGTGGCGGGCCGCTGAAGCCGCTGGGCTTCGGTACCGAACGCATCGAGGATTTTCTGCGCGAACGCTACCCGGAGGTGCCGGTGTTGCGGGTCGACAGTGAAACCACGCGCCGGCGCCAGGCTTTCGAGCAGATCCTGCAGCAACTGCAGCAGGACGGGCCGATGATTCTGGTGGGCACGCAGATGCTGGCCAAGGGCCACGACCTGCCGGGTCTGACACTGGCCGCCATCAGCGGCGTGGACGAGAGCCTTTTCAGTGTCGACTACCGCGCCGGCGAAAAGCTGGCGCAGCTCGTGGTGCAGGTGGCCGGCCGCGCCGGCCGTGCCGAAAAACGAGGCACCGTGCTGCTGCAAACGCAGTTCCCCGAGCACCCATTGCTGGCCGAGTTGCTGCAGCATGGCTATGGCAAGGCTGCGCACGCCATGCTGGACGAGCGCCGCCAGGCCAGCTTGCCACCCTGGAGCCACCAGGCCCTGCTGCGCGTGCGCGCGGCGCAACAAGTCGTCCTGGACCGCTTTCTGGAAGCGGCCCGTGCCGCCCTGCCGCAGGCCACGCCAGTGCGCGTGCTGGGGCCTTTGCCTGCGCCCATGCCCTTGCGCGCCGGCCAGCATCGTGGCCAATTGCTGCTGGAGGCCGACCGCCGCTCGGACCTGCGAGCCGTGCTCGATCCCTGGTGGCAGGCTCTGCATCGCATCAAGCACCCGGCCGCGTTGCACTGGTCCGTTGACGTCGATCCCATGGATCTTTACTGAGAGGCTGTGATTTTTTCAGCGTTCAAGGCAGACGCGAGACCATTTTTGGATGCACGCGCAACCCGAACCCTTGTCATTCTGCGCGGAGGGCGAAGCCCGTAGTCGCAGAATCTGGCAACCGGTGCACCAGGATGGAGATCCTGCGATTTCGTTCGCTGCGCTCGCTCCACGCAGGATGACGGCTGGACTCTGCCGGAAGCGGGGACGGGCATGTACCGGCCCCGCGACTGGAAAAATCCCTAGCCTGCATTATTCACAAGGTCGAACGGCACTTGCCAGAAAACATTGGAAATTCAATAGCCTGTGCACATTTTTGGGCTAAATCAACATTCGCAGCGTGTTTTCGTGCCGTTCTGTCGCGGCCCTTGCGGTTTCTCGCGGCGCCACACTCGGTCCTCAGTCAAACCGTAGTCCCCGCTACGCTTTTCCTTCGGCCCTTCGCGTGGCTTGCTGCGAATTCCGCAATCATCCGCGACCCTCATGAATTATGCAGGCTAAGGGCCCGCTTTGGCAGGGTGGGTCACAAAACGACGCGCGAACGGCCGCCGGGCAGCGGTTTCATGTAGCATTGCAGGCTTGTGGCCTGCGGCACTGGCAGACATTTCAGGGTGAGTGCCGGAAGACATGTGCGTGTGTCGTGATGGAATGACGGCATGCCGGTCATGTCGTGGCCGTGGACATTGACCAGCCTGAGGTCTGCCCCTGATGTGGCGTCACCTGCCAAACGCAATCACGGTTCTGCGCATCCTGCTGGTAGTGCCGCTGGGCTGGGCCATCGCCACTGGCCACGACGGAACGGCGCTGTTGCTGGCCGCCGTGGCGGGCGCCTCGGACGCGCTGGACGGCTGGATGGCACGCCGCTTCGGCTGGCAATCGCGCCTTGGGTCCTGGCTGGATCCGGCGGCCGACAAGCTCATGCTGGCGGTCGGATTTGTCTGCCTGGCCGTGGTGGGTGCCTCGCCATGGTGGCTGGCGGCCCTGGTGCTGGGACGCGACGTGGTGATCGTCGCCGGCGCCTTGGCCTATCACTGGCTGCGTGAACCGTTGCATGTCGCACCCAGCCGCGTGTCCAAGCTCAACACGGTGTTGCAGATTGCCTGGGTCCTGCTGGTATTGTTGCATCGTCAGGGGCTGATGCCGCTGGACGTGCGTCCGCTGCTGTGGCTGGTTGCCTTGTCGACCGTCGTCAGTGGCGTGGACTATGTCGTGCGCTTTGCCGTGAAGGCACACCAGATCAACCAACGCAAACAAGCAAGCGAGACCGATTGATGCCATCCAACCGTACCTTGCACTGGCAAATGCTGGTGTTGTTTCTGGTCATCGCCGTGGTGCTGTGGTTCCTGGCGCCGGTGTTGACGCCGTTCGTCGTGGCGGCCCTGTTCGCGTACATGGGCGATCCGCTGGTCGACCGGCTGGAGAAAATCGGCCTGTCGCGGACCTTGGCCGCGGCCATCGTGTTCCTGGTGATCCTGTTGCTGGTAGCCGGCGTCATCGGCGTGCTGGTGCCCTTGATCCAGCACCAGGTCATGCGCTTGATCGACTTCGTGCCGCGCGTGGTCGAGTGGGTGCAGAGCGACGTTGCACCGTTGTTGCAGCAGCACCTCGGTATCGACTACGGCACCTTCGACAGCGACCGGCTGGTGAGCCTGCTGCGTCAGCACATTGCCTCGGCCGGTGGCATCGCGGCCGTCGTGTTGCAACAATTGTCCCGTTCGAGCCTGGCGGTGCTGGCCTGGTTGACCAACCTGGTGCTGATTCCGGTCGTTACCTTCTACCTGTTGCGCGACTGGGATGATCTGGTCGAGCGCATGCAAAGCCTGTTGCCGCGCTCGCTGGAGCCGACCATCAGCCGGCTGTGCCGCGAGTCCAACAGCGTGCTGGGGCAGTTCGTGCGCGGCCAGGTGCTGGTGATGGTGGCGCTGGGCCTGGTGTACGGCATCGGCCTGTGGCTGGTCGGCATCAGCGTCGGTCCATTGATCGGGATGGTCGCCGGCCTGGTGAGCTTCGTGCCGTATCTGGGCTTCATTGTCGGCCTGGTGGCCAGCCTCATTGCCGCCATGGTGCAATACCACGATGTGTTGCACATCGTGCTGGTGCTGGTGGTCTTCGGCATCGGCCAGATGCTCGAAGGCTACGTACTGACGCCTCGTCTGGTCGGCGACAAGATCGGCCTGCACCCGGTGGCCGTCATTTTTGCCGTGCTGGCCGGTGGCCAGTTGTTCGGTTTCACCGGCATCCTGCTGGCCCTGCCGGTGGCTTCGGTGATCATGGTGTTGTTGCGCTACGCGCACGAGCGTTACATGGCCAGCGAGTTGTATCGGCGGCCGTCCGGTTCCGCCGCGGAGGCGGCCGACGCGAACGCTGCGGACACGCAGGCCGAGGTCAGTGATGACTGAACGCGGCCAGCTGCCCTTGTCCTGGCGCTGGCCGGCGCGCCAGCGATTCGAGCATTTCCTGGTCGGCAGCAACGCACTGGCGCTGGCCGCCTGTGTGCGCGTGGCCAGCGAGGACAGCGCGCCCTGGGTCTGGTTCACCGGGCCGGCCGGCAGCGGCAAGAGTCATTTGTTGCTGGCCGCCTGTCAGCATGCCCGGGACAGCGGTCGCGCGGCGCAATACCTGTCGTTGGCCGAAGCCGATCCCGAGGCCGTTCGCAGCCTGGGTGGCACCACGCTGATGGCGCTGGATGATCTTGGCCACCTGACGCATCACCCGGCACTGCAACAAGCCGTGTTCGAGCTGTACAACCGCATGTGTGACGAGGGCGGCAACATGCTGTTTGCCAGCCGCAGCGCCCTGGAATCGCTGGCCCTGCCGGATCTGCAATCGCGTCTCGGCGCCTGCACGCGCCTGGCAATGCGGCCGCTGGACGAGGCCCAGCGCCGCAGCCTGCTGCATCAGTCTGCCAATGCCCGCGGCATCGTCCTGGACGAAAAAGTGGTGGACTGGCTGTTCCGGCACCATGCCCGTGACAGCGCCAGCCTGCAGCAGTTGCTGGAGCGCCTGGACGAAGCGTCCCTGGCCGAGCAACGCCGCATTACCGTACCCTTCCTGCGCAAGTTGTTGGCCGCCTGATGCGGCTGTTTTTCAAACGGGGAATGATCGTGAAAGCATTGACCTTGATGACCACCGCGTTGCTGGCATTGACGGCGGCCTTGCCCGGGCTGGCCATGCCGCCTCCGGAAGTGCCCGGCCCGATCGCGAAGCCGGCCCTGCCGGCGCAACTCGCCGATTTTGATGCTTACGTCGACAATGTTCGCGAAGCCTTTGATGTGCCTGGTATTTCCGTCGCCATCGTCAAGGATGGAAAAGTCGTCCTCGAGGCCGGCTACGGCTTCCGGCAGTTGCCGGGCGACGGCACACCGGCCGAGCCGGCCACGGCGCACACACTGTATGCGATCGCTTCCAACACCAAGGCCTTCACGGCGGCCGCCCTGGCGCAACTGGCCGATGCCGGCAAGCTGGACATGGGCGACCGGGTGATTGAGCATCTGTCGTGGTTTCGCATGTCCGACCCGTACGTCACCCACGAAATGCGCATCCGCGATCTGTTGTCGCACCGCAGCGGCCTGACTCTGGGTGCGGGCGACTTGCTGTACTGGCCGACCACGGACTTCACTACCCGCGAGGTGGTCGAGCGGCTGGCGCATGTGCCGTTGAAGGATGGCTTCCGTGCCGGCTATCACTACGACAACATCCTGTTCGCCGTGGCCCAGCTGGTGGTCGAGGAAGTCTCGGGGCAACGCTTTGATGAGTATCTGGCGCAGCACTTCTTCCAGCCGCTGGGCATGACCGAAACACGGTTCAATTTCCACTACCTCAAGCCGGGCGACCACGATGTTGCCATCGGCTACGCCAAGCATGACTTCAAGGACCTGAAACCGGCCACGCCGCTTGCCTGGGCCAACAATTCCGGCGCTGGCGGCATTTATTCCAGCGTGCACGACATGAGCAAGTGGTTGATCGCGCAGCTGGCCGGCGGCGTGTACGGCCGTGATGCGGAAGGCAATCCGCTACGGCTTTTCAGCGCCGAGCGGCAGGAAGAAATGTGGTCGGTGTTGACGCCCATCCGCCCGCGCGAGCCGCGTGTGCCGGAACTCGCCGCCATCAAGCCGGTCTTTGCCGGTTACGGCGAGGGCTGGCATCTGTCCGAATACCTCGGGCACAAGCTGGTGTGGCACACCGGCGGCTGGCCCGGTTTCGTGTCACGGGTCACCCTGGTGCCGGAGATCGACCTCGGCATGGTGGTGCTGACCAACCAACAGTCCGGTGCCGCCTTCCAGGCCATCACCTACCGCATCCTCGATGCCTGGCTGGCGCAGACAAAAACCGACTGGGTGGCCGCCTGGCAGGCGTCCAACAAGGCTCGCGACGCCAAGGCCGACGAGAGCTGGGAGAAGCACGTGGCTGCGCGTGACGCCGGCAGCAAGCCGTCGCTGCCGCTCGAAGCCTACGCCGGCACCTGGCGTGACCCGTGGTATGGCGATGTGCTGCTGACCATGGAGGATGATCAGCTGGTGATGCGTTTCAGCCACACCAAGGTGCTGGTCGGCGACCTGAAACACTGGCAGCATGACAGCTTCATCGTGCGTTGGCGTGACCGCGAACTGAATGCCGATGCCTTTGTCACGTTTGCGCTGGATGCGGACGGCGCCATCCGCCAGATGCGCATGCAGGCGGTGTCGCCGCGCACCGATTTCAGCTTTGATTTCCAGGACCTGCGCCTGACGCCGGTCGACACCAATGACGGTGCACAACCATGACTTGCGGAGAAATGCGCCATGCCGATTGAAGCCACATACCTTGCCTGGGCCGTGCTGCTGGGGCTGATCCAGCTCAGCCTGGCCGCAGCCGGCAATCTCGGCCAGCGCGGGCCGAAGTGGGCGGCCGGACCGCGTGACGCACCGGCACCGGAACTGTCCGGCGTGGCTGGAAGGCTCGGTCGCTGCTGGCGCAACTTTCTGGAGACCTTTCCGTTCTTCGCCGCGCTGGTGCTGCTTCTGCTCGTGCTCGAACGTGGCAACGAGCTCAGCGCCTGGGGCGCGGCGTTGTACTTCTGGGCGCGCGTGGCCTACGTGCCAGCCTACGCCAGCGGCATTCCACACCTGCGCTCGCTGATCTGGGGCGTGTCCATGGTCGGCATCGTCATGTTGTTGCCGGCCTTGTTGTAAGATTTTCCCCTCGCAGGGGACTGACGAAGGAAATCAACGCATGAAATGGCGAATGGGCAGGCGCAGCAGCAACGTGATCCGGGCCAGTGGCGGTGGCGGTCGACGTTTCGGCCTTGGCGGCTTTCGTGGCATGAGCATCACCGGCATTCTCATCATGATGGGGATTGCCTGGCTGTTCGGCATCAATCCGCTGCAATTTCTGGGGCTGATGGGTGGTTCCGGCGGCGGTGGCGTGCAATACCAGGCCACGTCAACAGAACCGGCGGGTGCGGCCACCGGCAGCGCCGACCAGGAGACGGTGGCCTTCGTGCAGGTGGTTCTCGGCAGTACCGAGGATGCCTGGTCGCGCGTGTTCCAGGCTGGCGGCAAGACCTACAGCGATCCCAAGCTGGTGCTCTACAACGGCACCGTGCCCACGGCCTGCGGCACCGGGCGCAGCGCCATGGGGCCGTTCTACTGTCCAGGTGATCACAAAATTTACCTCGACCTCGACTTCTTCCGCGCCTTGAGCACGCGCTACCAGGCCGATGGCGACTTTGCCCGGGCCTATGTCATTGCGCACGAGGTGGGCCACCATGTGCAGAACCTGCTGGGGGTGTCGCAGGCCGTGGCGGATGCACGACGCAAGGGCGCACAAATGAAGGGCGCTGACGGGCTTTCGGTACGCCAGGAGCTGCAGGCCGATTGCTTTGCCGGTGTCTGGGCGGCGACGGCCCAGAGTCAATACCAATGGCTGGAACCCGGCGATATCGGTGAAGCCATGGATGCAGCCAGTGCCGTCGGCGACGATGCCCTGCAAAAGCAGAGCCGCGGCTATGCCATGCCGGACTCCTTCACCCATGGCACGTCGGAACAACGCCAGCGCTGGTTCCGTGCCGGCTTCGACGCGGCCAGCATCAAGGCCTGCGATACCTTCGATGCCACCGTGCTGTGATGCCGGCTGAAGGTCTCATTCGGTGAGATTGACCGACTCGGACGTTGCCAGCACTTCGGCTGGCGGGACGTCCGGTGGCCCCGGACGAAGCAAGGGCAACGCCACCACGCTGGCCACGATGATGATGACGCCGAGGTAGAAGATCCAGGTGACCTGCTGCTGCTCGTCCAGCAGGACAATGGCCAGGATGACGGCGTAGACCGGCTCGAGGTTGGTGGCCATTTGCGTGGCAAAAGCGCTGACATGTCGCAGGGCACGCAGGATGATGGCAAATGGCAGCAGCGTGCAGGCCAACGCCAGCACCAGCAGCAACAGGGCATCGTGCATGCCGGGCAGGGGAAAGGCGGGGCCGTCGTGGGGCAGCAGGGGTGCCAGCAAGGTCAACAGGACAGTACCCGCACCGAGCTCGATGGCGGTGATGGTCAGTGGATCGCCGCGCTCGACGACCCGCTTGTTGCAGGCACTGAACACGGCCACGAAGGCTGCCGAAACAATTCCGACGACCAGCCCCACGTACATGTCCGCCGGTATCCCGCCGACCACCAGCACGACGCCGGGGATGACGCCCACGGCCACCAGCAGTTCGCGCGGCTGAAAGCGTCGTCCGACGACCGCCGGCTCGATCAAGGCCAGGAAGACCGGCGCGGTAGCGATGCAGATGGCCCCGACCGAGGCATTGGCCAGCTTGATGGCGCTGTAGAAGGTCAGCCAGTGCAGCGCTACCAGGCAACCGATACCGACGAAAATGAGCCGGTCACGCCCGCTCATCCTGCCAATGCCGCGCCAGATGCTCGGCAACAATGCCAGGGTCGCAACCACCAGCAGCATGCGCCACCAGACCAGCGGCAGGGCCGGCAGCGTGATCAGCTTGCCGAGGATGGCAGTGAAACCCCACAGCAGAACACAAAAATGAATCTGCAGATGGGATCTGGCGTGCACTGACAAGGCCACCGGCATCCTCCTTTGTCTGCTGCCTGGATCGACCGATCATCCGCGATGTCGGGCCCGCCGTGGCCGTCATGCAGCAGCAACGGTCACCCGGTTCCCGCAGCGCGGCTTCAGCCGAAGGTGAACGTGTATGCCCGGAAACCTTCGCCGATCACCTTGATGTCGATCTGGCGTTCCGCGGGTGAACTGCCATCGAACAGGGTATACAGGCCGGGATCAGTGACGACCACCGGCGCCTGTTCGACGCCGTCCACGGTGATTTGCAAGGTGACCGGCCCTTCGCTGCCAGCGGCGACCATGTACACCTTGCTGGCCTGGAAGCGCAGCCGGATATGGCCGATCTGACTATCGAGCTCGGCGTACTTGCTGCTGATGTCCCATTCGCCGCCAAACGCAAACTGGTTCAGCTTCACCGACTCTGGCAGCTCGTAATCGCGGCCAAAGCTGGCCATCATGGGTTTGTTGGCGAGATTCTTCAGACGGTCCAGCCCGAAATACATCTCCGGTGAGCCGATGCCGCTGAAGTCCTTGTCGGGAACGGCAACTGTCAGCGGTTCCAGCCCGAGAGCCTTGCGGATGGCATCCTCGATTTCCTGGTAGTGGCCTTCGCCGTAGTGATGCATGATCACGGTGCCGTCACGGTCGACGAGATACTTTGCCGGCCAGTAACGGTTGGACCAGGCGTTCCAGGTTGCCATCTGGCTGTCCAGCGCGACGGGATAATTGATGTCGTACTTGCGGATGGCAGCGAGGACGCGGTCTGCCGACTTGCCGAACTTGAACTCCGGCGTGTGCACGCCGATGACCACGAAACCGTCGTCCTTGTACTTGTCGTACCAGGCGTTGACATGCGGCAGCGTACGCAGGCAGTTGATGCAGGAATATGCCCAGAAGTCGATGAGGACCACCTTGCCGCGCAGGGACTGCATGGTCAGCGGATAGGAATTGAGCCACTGGTCGATGCCCTTGAACTCGGGCGCCACCGTCGGCACCGCCGCACGGGCCATGCCCGGCGTCAGCGCAACCAACAGGGCCAGCAGGGCCTGTATCGCGCAGTAGCGGAAGGACTTGGCAAATAACATCATGGTCGTGTCTTGCGTACTGGCAAGGGGACATTGCACACGCCAACGTGCCCCACGGGGAAACGGTAGAAATCATCCTGACGATTGCGCACGGCATCGAGCAGGCGCATGAAACTGATGCTGTCGCTGCGCAGGACCTGGCGCGAAGGACGCTTGTCGGCTGGCAGTGCGGAGGCAAGGCGGACGGATGTGATGGTGGTGCGCTTGCCGGGATCCTTGTACACGCCCATGGGCTCCGGGCCGCGGGGCAGGGCCGCCAGCCATTGCATGCCCTCGATGACGCGCCCGACGATGGCAAGTTGATGGTCGAGCTGACGCGGTGCCTGGCCGATGGGCACGTACAGGGTGTTGCCGCTGCCGCTGGTCGGATCCGTGCTGCGGGCCACGCCGACCATGCCGTAGCAGTGCACCAGCCAGGCTTTGCCGGCCATGCGGTTGCGGGCTGCGGGCATGGAACCACTGAAGCCGGCCTCGGGCGCATACAGGTCACCGTCCGGCAACAGGGTGAACTCGAACTTCTCATCAGTGCTGCGGGTGAATTCTGCAGGCAGTTCCGTCTTTGCCTTGCCCATGGGCACCGCCTTGCCCTTCTTGCCGGCATCCGGATCGCCCCACTGGGCCACGAAGTTGTCCTGGACGCGATACACGCTGGTGCCGTCGAAATACTGTTGCTGCACCAGCTGCTTGATGTTGGCCACATGCTTGGGTGCCCAGCCCGGCGCCAACTCGATGAGGACCTGACGGTCGCCTTCCAGTTGCATGACGAGCAGATTGTTCGCATCAATGGTGCGCCACTCGCGGTCTTGCGAGCGGTCCACGACCTGCTTTTGCGTCAGAACCCTGGCGCTGGCTGCGGTCGGAAGCAGCAGGAGAGTGGCAACAATAACGGCACACAGGATAGTGCGGAACATGGGCAAGGAATGTCGGTGATGGGCGATGGTCGTGACGATAGCAGAAAATGTGCGTCGATCCGTCATTTCTCTGCGGCATTCCTTGGTAAGCTGTCGCCTTCGTGTGGTTCGGAATGTCGTCTTGAACAAGCCTGCCGGGGTGCGTCGCCAATATGCCGCGGACATGCCGCCGGTCCGTCGCCGTGAACTGTGGGCCTGGGCGATGTTCGACTTCGCCAACTCGGGCTACACCACGGTCGTCATCACTGCGGTCTTCAGTGCGTACTTCGTGGCCGTGGTGGCCGGCGATGCGTCCTGGGCCACGTTGTCCTGGACGGTGGCCTTGTCGCTGTCCTATGCACTGATTGTCGTGACCGCGCCGCTGCTCGGCGCCTGGGCGGATGTCCACGCCTGCAAGAAAAGCCTGCTCGTGGCCACGACCGCCTTGTGCATTGCCGGCACGGCCGCGCTGGCTTGGTGCGGACCGGGTGACGTGGTCCTTGCATTGATCCTGGTGGCCGTGACCAACACGGCCTTCGGCACGGGCGAGAACCTCATTGCCGCCTTCCTGCCGGAGCTGGCGGATGGCGAAGCCATGGGCAAGCTGTCGTCCTGGGGCTGGTCACTGGGCTATGCCGGTGGCCTGCTGGTGCTGGGCCTGTGCCTCGTGTGGATCAACGGTGCCGAGGGGCGCGGCAGCAGCACCGATGCCGCCGTGGGTGGCGCCATGCTGATCACGGCGGTCGCCTTTGCCTTGGCCGCCTTGCCAACCTTCCTGCTGCTGCGTGAGCGCGCCCGCCCGCAAAAAACCGGCGCGCCGGCCTGGCGCATCGCGCTCACCCGCGTGCGCGAGGCATTGGCCGGCAGCGAGGGCCTGGTCGACCTGCGCCGCTTCATGTGGTGCATCGTCTGCTACCAGGCCGGCGTGCACACCGTCATCGTCGTGGCCGCCATCTACACCCAGCAGGCGCTGGGTTTCGACACCGCGGACTCCATCATGCTGATCCTGGTGGTCAACATCAGCGCCGCCGTGGGCGCCCTGCTGTTCGGCTGGGTCGAGGACCGCCTCGGCCACCGCGCCACGTTGGCGCTGACATTGCTTGGCTGGCTGCTGGCCATCGGCCTGTTGTGGTGGTCCCAGACGCGGCCCATGGTGTGGTTGGCCGCCAACGTCGCCGGCGCCTGCCTGGGTGCCTCGCAGTCCTCCGGCCGCGCCCTGGTCGGCTACCTGTGCCCGCCCAAACGGGAAGCCGAAGTGTTCGGCCTGTGGGGCCTGGCGGTGAAACTGTCCTCCATCCTCGGCCCGCTGGGTTACGGCCTGGTGGAATGGCTGGGCGGCGGCAACCATCGCGTCGCCATGCTGGCCACGGCGGTGTACTTTGTCGGCGGCCTGCTTCTGCTGGCGCGCGTCAACGTCAAGCGGGGCCGGGCGCTGGCGACGAGCAACGGACTGCAGCGCTGGTCCGACAAGACATGAGTTGGTGTCGCTGCCGTCAACGCAGAGCGACGGAGCGCAAACAACCGGCACCCGTCTCATGTGGGCCAAAAAGTACATCCGACCCCGTTTTTGACTCCGTTTTTGTAATGACACTTGCTGATCGCGTTTGTCCCATGACTTCAATCCCCGCAATGAAAGGGCCGGATCATTCCCTTTGCTGCATTCTCGCGCGCACCGTCGATACCTACCTGCAACGCCAAAAGCAGATGCTGCAGTCCGATGTCCTGATCCTCCGGGTTTCGCCCAATCCTCAACTGTGAAGCGAGTGCTCCAAGGTTGCGCCGGAGCGACTGTTCGTCCCGGGCCTCGGCGATTGCCGATCTCAGGCAACCCAGGTCGACCGGCTCAAAATCTGCAAAATGGGCCCAAAGGCTGTCGAATACCGCATCGATGCCCGGCTGCCATGGCCCGCCGCTCCGCCTCTCCGGCGCAGGTGGTGCAAGCCAGAAGATCAAAGGCAATTCTGTCGGGTCATGGCGTGGGAGAGGCCATTCTGAGCTGAATGGATGATCGAAATCCGGATCACACATCTGCTGCATCCAGGTGGCCATTCGTGTCAAGTCCGCATTTCCAACCGGATAGAAATCAAACCCGCGTGCTGGTTCGGGCGGCGGATGATTCGGCATTGCCTGTGATGACACCGGAGGGTTGTCAACTACACGAATGCAACGGCATCCGTAGCTCAGGGGAGGAGTCAGGCGCAGCCAGACCTCGTGTCCGGCCGAGGCTGTGAAATCTTGCAGATGCACATGCTGCTCGCACTCCTGAGCTTGGGAGACGATTAGCCGGAAAGAGGCGTCAGGCTCGCCTTCCAGAAGCGAGCTCTGTGCCGCCGTCGCACCTATCTGAGCCGCGAGCTGCAATTGCCATCGGAGCTCTGCCTCCAGTTGGCGCCGTGGCCAGACGAGGCTGCAGCGTTGTTCGAGCGTCGCCTTCCATCGGCTGAAATCGACACCCATCTCGTTTTGTTCATGCAGGTCATCTACAACGGCTTGCATGTAATGGAGCTTCTGCATCGACATGATTACATGCAGCCGGCTCCGGAAGGAGGGCATCGGGTTCTCCAGAGTTGCACGGATCGCGGCCCGCTCAGGATCGTCATCCAACGTGCGTTCTGCGTCAGGCTCCATTTGTGATCTCCGGATTGCGTGGTGCAAGCATGCCGTACCGCTGTCTCATGGATTGAGACCGAAAACAGGGTCACACCCTGAGTTTCCCCACGGATAACGGCAGCAGGTCAACGGACTGAATCAGTTGTGTCCCCGGGTGTGCGCGGACGTCTGGTCACGCCTGGATAGGGCGAGCTCTGCTCCCTGTTTTCATTCGCAGGCGCCGATCTCGCCGTTCTCGGCGCAGGCGCGGCCGCGGCCGGCAACCGGATGCCGAATTGAAGAAAATGGCAGCATGAACCAGGAGCCTGGGCGGTAGGAACCATGTGAGCGAGGCACAGCCATTTTGAGAA
>CAZOXZ010000024.1:0-23420 GCA_964583865.1 uncultured Rhodanobacteraceae bacterium
CGGATGCCGACACGCAGGTGGACGAGCGCGCCGACGCCTGGCTGCCGGTTGACCAGTACATCGGCGGCATCGAGCACGCCATTCTGCACCTTTTGTACTTCCGCTTCTACCACAAGCTCATGCGCGACGCCGGCATGGTGCACAGCGACGAGCCGGCCACGCGGTTGCTGTGCCAGGGCATGGTGGTCGGCGAGACGTTTTACCGCGAAGGCGAGGGCGGGCAGCCGGAATGGATCAACCCGGCGGATGTGGATCTGGAACGCGACGACCATGGCCGCGTTACCGGCGCCACGCTGAAGACCGACGGTCAGCCGGTCGAAATCGGCGGCGTGGAGAAGATGTCCAAATCCAAGAACAACGGCGTGGACCCGCAAACCCTGGTGGACCGCCACGGCGCCGATACCGTGCGCCTGTTTTCGATGTTTGCCGCGCCACCGGACCACTCGCTGGAATGGAACGAGGCCGGTGTCGAGGGCATGGCGCGTTTCGTGCGCCGGTTGTGGAACGCAGTGAACGAGCATGCCGCCGGGCCGGGTCATCCGGACGCCGTGGATGCGGCATCGCTGGACAAGGCACAGAAGACCTTGCGCCGGCAACTGCACGAGACCATCGCCAAGGTCAGTGATGACTATGGCCGGCGCCAGGCCTTCAACACCGCTATCGCGGCGCTGATGGAGCTGCTGAACCACGTCACCCGCTTCGAGGACGATTCGGAGGCCGGGCGCGCGCTGGAGCACGAGGCCCTGGAAGCCATCGTGCTGATGCTGAACCCGGTCACGCCGCACTTGAGCCATGCGCTGTGGCAACGCCTGGGCCATCCCGAGGAACTGGTGGACGACCAACCCTGGCCCGAAGTGGACGAAAGCGCCCTGGTGCGTGACAACATCACCCTGGCGGTGCAGGTCAACGGCAAGCTGCGGGGCACCATCGAGGTGGCCGCCGATGCCAGCCGCGACGAGGCTGAGCAGGCTGCGCGTGCCAACGCGGATGTGCAGCGTTTCATCGAAGGCAAGACGGTACGCAAGGTCATCGTCGTGCCCGGCAAGATCGTCAACATCGTCGCCAACTGAGGGATGCGCATGTCATCAGTCCATCGCCTTGTCCGTGGCCTGTTGTTGGTCTTGCTGGTGGTCTTGCTGGCCGGTTGCGGCTTTCATCTGCGCCAGTCGGTGGACTTGCCACCGGGCATGCAGAAAGTCCATCTCAAGGTCGGCGGCAGCGCCGAGCTGGCCGATCGCCTTGGTCGCCAGCTGATGGTGGCTGGTGCCGAGCTGCGCGATGCGCCGGGACCGGGCGTGGCCGAGCTGGAGGTTCAGGCGGGCTTCCAGTCGCGTGCCCTGACGGTCAACAGCTACGCCAGCGTGCGCGAGTTCAGCGTCGTGCTGGCAGCGGATTTTCGTGTCCTCGACGACCACGGCGAGGCCATCGTGCCGGCGCAACACCTGGAGATGCAGCGCGAGTTCACCTACGACCGCAGCCAGGCCCTGGGCACGGCCACGCGCGAGGAGCAGGTACGTCAGAGTCTGGTCAAGGACATGGCGCGTGCCATCCTGCGCCGGCTGCAGGCGACCGGTGCCGAGGACGAAGCGGCATGAGCATCGTCATGACCGACTTCGCGCGCAAACGCCTGTTCCCGGGCGACGGTCGCGCCACTGCCATTCGTGATTGCACGGCTGAGGAATTCGTCCAGCACCTCAACAGCCACCCGCCGCTGAAGGTCCTCGATGGCTACGCGCCTTTCTGCAAGCTCCACGTGCACGAGAATTGGACCTCGACCCGCTGCTCGGTCATCGCCATCACCGAGGCCAACCGGTCGCAATTGCGATCCGCCTACGAGGCACGCAACAGCGCCGAGCTACCCGTGCTGGTGCGCTGGTTCGAGGGCCTTGAGCCCCCCGTGGCGCGGTATCTTTTGCCCATCCTCTACGACCGCGAACAACTGGCGAAGGAAGGCACGAAGATCACTGCCGACTGGGGCATCGTCGGCTGCCTGTACACCCTGGAACCCGAGGAAATCCCCATGGCGCCCATCACCGCCTTGCGCAATGCCCTCGGCGTCACCGAGGGCGGCTCCGGCGTGCCCATCGACCGCAAGGCCTACCGCAAGAGCGTCGAGTTCTGGCAGACCCACGCCAACTGGCGGTGAGGAGAGCAGGGAATCGGGAGCAGGGAGCCGGGAAACGGGAATCGGGAACCGCCGGCTCGTCCGGTTTCGCGGCAATGGCTACGCCGCCGGCGATTTATGTTCGATCGCCTGCAGGCAGGCTCCTACACCGGTAGCGTCAACCATCCGCATCATCTGTAGGAGCGCGCCTGCGCGCGACCGGACGCAAACGACCCGCGAAGAACCGAATCCACGGAACAAGGCATCCATGCCAAGGGCCGCCGGTCTGGCCATCCATGGCCAGCCGCTCGCGAGCTGCGAACCGCCGATAGGGCGGTTCGGTCTCGCTCCCCCTGTAGGAGCGCGCCTGCGCGCGATCGGACATGACCGGGGCCGTGAGGCGATGATGGCTGTCACTCCGGCAGTGGCTGTCGCAACAGCACGCGCAGGCGGGTGCCCGGGTTGGCGTCGTCGACACGAAACACGCCGTCCAGTGCCAGCATGCGGTCGCGCATGCCCTGCAGGCCGTGGCCGCGGCGCGTGTCGTCCTCGGTTGCCGCCAGACCCACGCCATTGTCCCGGATATCCAGCAGCAACCACACGTTGTCGCCGCGAAGGCCAATGCGCATGCGTACCAGGAACGCGGTTGCACGGGCGTGTTTCACGGCATTGGTAGCCGCCTCCTGCACCATCCGCCACGCGGCCACGGCGGTTTCGTCGTCCAGTGCATCCAGCAGGGCCGGCTCGCCATCGAGCCGGAAGCTGTAATCGACGCCGGCGTCCTGCAGCAGCTCGCTCACCGGGCCATCCTGCAACGCACGCAGCAGGCCGAACTCGTCCAGCACGGCCGGCCGCAGGCTGTCCATCATCCGGTGGATGGTGCGGCGCATGTCATCGATGATGGCTTCCATGCCGTGGGCATCGTCAGTTGATGGCACGGCCAGTTTCAAACGGGTCTGCAGAGCCGTGAGGCTTTGGCCGAGCTCGTCGTGCAAGGCACCGGCAAAGCGGCGCCGCTGGTTTTCACCCACGCGCATGTTGCGGCGGGCGGCCTGGCGCAGTTCGCCGGCCATGTCGCCCAGGTTGATGTTCGCGGCTTGCAATTCGAGGTTGCGGGAGGCCAGCGCCTTCTGGTGCCGGCGCAGGGTGTCGATGGCGGCGCCGAAGATCAGTGCACCGCTGCCCATGACGGCCAGCAGCATCTGCACCACCACGATGGAGCCGGGCACGCCCATCAGGCGCTGGGTGTGAAAAAAGGCGACCGTTGTGCTCAGGATGGTCAGTGCGGCGGCGGCGCCGCGCCAGCCGTAACGGAACGCAAGAAACACCGTGGGGAGCACCACCAGCACCTGCAGGTAGCTGCGGGCAAGGTCCGCGAAGTGCGAGTCGTACAGCAGCACGAACCCGAGCATCGGCAGCGCCAGCGCGAGGATGATGTCGAACGCGAGGCGTGGTCCGAGCGTGCGTGGCATGCGAAACCGTGTCACGGCCAGCACGGCAGGTGCGATCACCAGCGGCCCCATCAGGTCACCGAGGAACACGGTCACCGTGAACATGGGCAGCGTCAGGTTGCTGGAGTAGAAGTCCACGAACACGACGCTGTACCAGACGTAAAACAGGTTGGCCAGGGCCTCCAGTCCGGCGGACAGCAACATCGCCGCCAGCAGTTGCAGCATGCCGCGCGGCGTGGCAGGCGAAGGCAACGGGCCCTTGCGCCGCAGCCACATCACGGCCACCAGGCTGCTGACCGGTTGTGGCAATGCGGACACCATCAAATGGTAGGTGGGCGAGCCCCAGACCGCCGCTGCCAGCCAGCGTGAAGTCCATTCGCCGAAGATCACGGCCGGCCACAGGCGCCGCGGTAGAAACAGCAGCAAGGTGAAGCGCACGCCGGCCGGCAGGTACCAATAGAAGTGGGTGAAATCGAGAATGAATGGGTGCGCGGCCGCGAACAGGCTGGCAATCAAGGCGCCCTGAAGCCAGCCTGGCAAACGCACAATCTGCTGCCAGAGATCGTGCCAACTGACGGGCAGGGAAGGCCAGGAGCCCGCAGCCCCGGGCGTGTGCCCGTTCGCGAGTGCCGGCGACGCAGGGAGGCGGGACGCCTCTTCCAATGACATGGGGGAGCGATCATTGCCCATGCCGGCATGATAGTGTGGAATCGGGAGCAGGGAATCGGGAAGCATCGGGACACGGGACCCGGTACCCGTTGGCCAATCCAGGTTCGGAGCAATGGCTACATAACCGGCATTTTGTGTTCGATCGCCGGCAGGCAGGCTCCTGCGCCGGTAGCGTCAACCACCCGCATCACCTGTAGGAGCGCGCCTGCGCGCGACCAACATGGCCGGGAACCGGGAGCCGAGCGTCGGGAGCAGGGGCGCGCGCCTCCATGCCCGTCACGGCCACCGTAGGTTGGAATCGCGCGCAGCGCGAATCCGACACGCCATGCCCGCCGTCGGTTGCGCCAGCTTGCCTGCACAGCCCATATTGGAAAAATTCGCATGGACAGATGGTGGCCCGCGGTTAAAGTGTGGCCATGTACCGCATCGCACTCATCGATGACCACGCCATTGTGCGCGAGGGATTCCGTGCGCTGATCGAGCGCGAGGATGACCTTGCCATCGTGGCCGAATGGGGTGGGATCAAGGAAGCCAGACGTCATCTGGCTGGCTGTCGCCCGGACCTGGTGGTGCTGGATTTGTCCTTGCCCGATGGCGGTGGCCTGTCGTTGTTGCCTGATTTGCAAGACGCCGTGCAGGATTTGCGCGTGATCGTTCTCAGCATGCACGACAGCGAACCGTACGTGGCCGAGGCCATGGCGCGCGGTGCGCATGGCTATGTCAGCAAGGGCGCGGCGGCCACCGAGCTGGTGGTGGCCATTCGTGCGGTGCTGGCCGGCAACAGCTACCTCAGCTCCGATGTCAGTGCGCGGCATCGGCGGCGGGTAACGTCCTCTCAGGTGGAATTGTCCGCGCGTGAGCATGAGGTGCTGGCCTTGCTGGCGGAGGGCAAGGTGCCAAAGCAGATCGCGAACGAACTTGGCATCGGCGTCAAGACGGCCTACGTTCACCGCTCGCATGTGCTGGAGAAGCTTGGCGTGCGCAGCGATGTCGAACTGTATCGCACGGCCGTGGCCCGCGGTTTGCTGGGCCAGAAACGGCCGACCGCCGAGTGAGCCTGTCGCGCCCATTTTGTCAATGCGAAAAATTCTTATGTTTTCTTTGGTGCTGTCTCATCTGGTGAGACGTGCATCGGCTGTAATCTGGGCTGGCAGGACGTGTCACTGCTGACAGGGCTGTTGTCTTTGGTGCGGTCTGTCCGGGTCGCAAGCAATGGAAGGGATGAATGCTTCGGGTCACGGATGGCCCTGCGGCCTGTTTGTGGGCGCGCACCGAACGTCAAGAAAATTTGTGATACGGTTCACATAACTGCTATTGAGGGAGTCGCCCGCGATCATCGATTTTTCCGGGTAAGAATCAGGGGGTTGATCATGACCAAGACAGGACGTTTCATCAGCCGCGGCATGCTGGCCGCATTGGCTTGGCTGCTCGTGGCTGCCGGCCCGGCTTTGGCCGGCGATTTCTATACCTCGCCATCCGGCAGCGACAGCAACAGTTGCACCACGTCATCCGATCCCTGCCAGACCATCCAGGCCGCCATCGACAAGGCCATGGCCGGCGACACCGTGCATGTGGGCCAGGGCAGTTACCCGTTTGGCAGCAACCGCATCGTCATCGACGTGCCCGGCCTGAAGCTGATCGGCGAAAACTCACCCTTTGATCCGTCCAGCGCCCCCGGCGCGCCGGTGCTGGCCGGCAACGCCTCGGTGCTGGAGTATCCCTCGGCTGACGTACCGTCGGGCACCAGCGGTATGATCTGGGTGAACAACGTACCCGATGTCGAGGTGCGCAACCTGTACATGGAGCTGAAAGGCTCCTGCTTCTGGTTTTTTTGCAGTACGCATGTGAAGGAAGGCATTGTCGCCACCGGCAATGTCAATGGCCTGGTGCTGGCTGACAACTACATCAAGGTCATGGCCACGGCCTCGCAGATCGGTATCAGCGTGAATCTGTCGGCTGGCAATGACAGTTCGGTGCCGTCCGGCGAGCCGCGTGCCGTCGGCCAGTTCGTGACCATCACCGGCAATGCCATCGAACCGAGCCTGTCACCCGTGGGCGCGCCCAAGCGGTCCATCGCCGTGCAGCGCAGTGCCGGCCTGATCAGCGGCAACCAGGTCGCAGGCACTACCCAGGACATGTGGATCCAGCAGCCACGTGGTTCGGCAGCCAATCCGCCGGCACAGCAAACGCTCACCATCGAGAACAACTGGTTCTTCGGCAAGTTGCAGTTGTACCTGTCCTCGGCGTCGGGCATGTCGGCTCCGGTCGAGATCCGCAACAACCACTTCATCTTTCCCTCGAGTTTCAGCCCGGCCAACGTACCGCCTGACATCGCTCAGGCACTGGGCAATGGCAGTGAGGCCCATTCCCTGCGCGTCATGGGCAACCAGACGCAGGCCACCATCATCTCGGGCAACGAGTTCAAGGGCTTTTACGGACCCTACCGGGCATTGTGGGTGATGAGCCGGCCAGGCACCATCATCGAGAACAACACTTTCACGCCCGAAGTGGGGCAGCAGGACTTCACCGCCATCGTGGTGGGCAATCGTTCGGTATGGAACGGCCTGCCGGCGCCCGATCCGTTCGATGTGACCATTCGCGGCAACATCTTCCATGCCAACGGTGCGTCGGCCGGCAACAAGGCCAAAGCCATCCTGTTCGTCAACGACAATGATGCCAACGGCACGGCTGGTTTTGATCGCGCCCGCGTGGGCGGCAACCTGCTGGCCGAGGCCAACGTGTTCGATGGCGACATCGGCTGGTACATCGCCCTGGATGACCGCAGCTGCACCGGCCAGGATCACAACACGGCCAGCTGCAACGGCACGTCCACGTACCCCATCGGCGAGGGCATCGCCTACGACGGCGGCAGCAACCAGAGCAGCCAGAAGCGGCCCTTCCACTGGGATGTCCATGCCGAAGGCAATGTTTTCGCCGGCACCTACATGCCGGAGATGACCACGGCCCAGTACAACGCCGTGCTGGCCAAGACCTGGGACAGCCACAACGCCACGACCGATCCGGGTGCGACCGGCACGGTGCTGTACGGCTACCCGCCCGAGATTGACGTCACGGTTGATGATGGCCTGGATTACGTGCCCTACGGCGGCACATTCAGCTACACCATCACCGTCAGCAACAACAGCAGCGTTGATGTCAACAACATCGACGTGGCCGCGCCATTCCCGGCCGATATCGAACACGTCAGCCCCGGCTGGAGCTGTACCGCAAGCGGCGGCGCGACCTGCACGGCATCGGACACAGGCGATTTGCTGGACAGCATCGACCTGCCGGCTGGCAGCCATGTCGAGTACAGCTACGCGGCAAGAGCAAAAGACGCCGCCGGTCTGGACGAGGACCTTGAACTGCTGGTGACGGCAACGACGGCGAATTATTCGCGCAGCGCCACCGACCACACCACCGTGGTGCTGTTCCGGGACGGCTTCGAAACAACCCCGTGAGCCGGCGTGGTGCGGGTGCCGCACGACAGGTCGCCGAACGGTTTGGCACGACTTGTGCATGGCCAAAACGTGATGAACATCACGTATCCGCGTCAAGTTCACCTGGGTGCGTGGATACGGGGAACGAAAATTTGATCAGGAGGGTGTCATGAAGGGTATTTTGAACAGCGGCAAGCGGTTTGGCGGTATCGGGCTTGTGCTACTGCTGCTATTGGGCATGGCCAGCGCGGCCCAGGCCACCGACCGTTACGTCGCGGCCGGTTCGGGACTGGACACCGGGGACTGTTCCGTTCAGGCTTCACCTTGCCTGACCATCCAGTATGCGATCGATCAGTCGACAGCCGGCGACACCATCCACGTGGGTGTGGGGCTGTATGCCGAGGACATCTCCATCGGCAAGTCGATCACGTTGGAGGGTGCACAGGCGGGAACGCCTGCCAATGCTTCGCGCTCAACCGATCCCTCCGATGCGTCCATCGTGATGCCTGCCACGCAGACGAATCCGACTTACGGTGGCGCCGGCGGTGTGCTTCTGGGCATCGGCAGCGACGATGTGGTCGTGGATGGTTTCGTGTTCGACGGCGACAACCCATCGCTTGCCAGCGGGCTGGACATGCACGGGGCAGACCCGGATGTCGCCATCGGCATGACCTTGTCCGGCAGCAACATCAAGATTCGCAACAATGTTGTCCGCAATCTGGTCTTTGCCGGCATCTATGCTTTCAACTACCCGACCAATACGGTGCCGGCCGGCACCGGCAACGTGATCAAGAACAACTTCATCAGCAACATGGACGCGCCGTCCGACTGGGGCATCGGTATCGTCGCCGGCTACAACTTCTATGTCGACATTGATTCCAACGTCATGGAGGACGTGCGTATTGGCGTGCAGACCAACTATTTCAACAAGGCAGCACCTGCCGGAACGGATGCATTCATTCGCAACAATGACATCGATGCTTCGGCGATGGGTATTTACTTCCATTACTTTGCGCAGAACAGCTCGCCGTTTACCGTCAAGGGCAACCAGGTCACCGGGCACTCGCAAACCGGGCAAACTGATTTGTGGAACGGGATCTCCGTGTCCTCGTTCTATTACGACAGCTTGGGTTATGTGCAAGACAATGTGATCGATGGCAGTGGCCTGGCTGGCTCCGGCCGTCAGCGTGCCGGCTATCGCGTGGTGCTGATTACCACCAGCCAGTCCGCGGATCTCGCCATCGAGGGCGGGACGGTATCCAACGTGGATGACGGCGTCTTCGTCACCGATGGCGCCTACTATCCGGGTGCCGTGGACAATATCGATGTCCGCAATGTGGCCTTCAGCAACGTGGACCGTGCCGCGTTCTACGTCGAGGACACGGCTTTGGCGGGGTCCGAGACGACGGATTTCGCGCCGAAAGTGACCGTCGGTGCGGGCAACACCTACACCAACGTTGCCTGGCAGGGCGCGTTGTCAGGCCCGCAGGCGACCATTGCCTTCGCTGCCGGCGTGCCGAACTTCGACACTGTCCTTGTGCGCAGCGCCAACGGCGGCCATCGAGCCGGCGAGGCGGATTCGAACGGCAACGTGCGCTCGGTGGATGATGCCATCATCAATGACGGCATTGCCATTGCCGCGCCCGGCGGCACGGTGGACATCGAGGCCGGCACGTTCGAGCAGTCGGTTCGCATCGAAAAGAGCGTGACCGTGCAGGGCCCGTTTGCCGGTGTCGCCGGCTACGACGCTTCGCGGGGTACAGGCGAAGCGATCCTCTCGCCGGCTTCGGGCAGGGCGGTGGTCATTGGTGCCGGCTACTACGGTGGGCCTGGTGTCAGCAACGTCACGCTGGACGGCTTCACCATTACCGGGCAGGGCGGAAGCCCGCTGGACGTAGGTGGCATGGCCGCCATCTGGGGTGGCATGAACCACCACGGGGGCAAGTCCGATCATGTGCAGATCATCAACAACCGTGTGCTCAACATCAGCAACGGCAACGGCCTGTACACCAGCAGCACCCCGGGTGACGTCCAGAGCTGGACGGTGGCGCACAACCTGTTCCAGGACATTACCTACCAGTACGGCTCGGCCATCAACCTCTGGGATGTCACCGGAACCAATCTCATTGCCGACAACCACATCTCCAATATCGGTTGGGCCGGTATCCAGGCCGTCGACGCGGCCAACGTGGTGATCAAGAACAACATAGTCACCTCCACGGGTTCTTCCGGCATCAGTGTCGGCCAGACGCCGGTCGGTCCCGGTTCGAGCAACATCCAGGTGTTCGGCAACTCCATCACCGATGCCAATACCGATGCTCACGCCAACCAGGGCGGGCTCAATGCCAGCGGCCAGAACAGCAATGTGGTGATGATGTGCAACTCGGTCAGTGGCAGCGGCACGAACGGCTTTGCCACCGCAGGCAGCGGCAGCATTTCCTATGCTGATTTGCGCGTATTCGACAATGCCTTCGACGTGGCGGCTGACCTTGCCCACACGGTGGCCAGCAACATCACCATCGGTTCCAACTGGTACGGTGGCAGCAGCCCGACCATCGGTGGCAGCAACTCTGCCGGCGTCATGGCGGCGGCAGAGTTGGCAGCGACGCCCATCGGCACGCCGATCTGCAACAACCCGAATCCAGCAACGGCGAACAACGCGGCGGCCGTCGTGATCCAGTCCGGCAGCGGTCAGAGCACCACCATCAACACGGCTTTTGCCAATGACCTGGTTGTGCGGGTGGAGGATGCCCTCGGTGGTGCCGTGGCAGGTGTGACGGTGACCTTCGCCGCCCCGGCTTCGGGTGCCTCGGCAACGCTTGGCACAGCCAGCGGCAGCACCAACTTCAACGGTGTCGTGTCCACGTCGGCCACGGCCAACGGCGTGGCGGGGAGCTACAACGTCACGGCCAGCAGTGCCAGCCTGACACCTGTGAGTTTTGCCCTGACCAACAGCAAGGTCCCCGGGACGGTGGTCTGGGATACCACCAGTTTCGTGTACGACGGCAACGCGCATGTGCCGACGGCGCACCTGGCCGAAGAATCCGGTGCCACCTGCACGTTCACGCCAGCCAGTGTCGGGCCGGATGCCGGCACGTACCCGGTCAGCACCAGCTGTCAGAGTGCAAACTACAGCGGCAGTGGCAATGCCACGGTCACCATCGCCAAGGCGACCGCGGGCGTCAGCCTGTCGCATTTGGTGCAGCCGTACGATGGCGCACCCAAGTCCGTGCTGGTGACGACGACACCGGCCGGTCTGGGTTACAGCGTGGTGTACGAAGGTACCGGCGGCACGACCTACGGGCCCAGCAGCTATCCGCCAGTCCAGGTGGGCAGTTACACCGCTACCGTGACGATTGTTGACAACAACTACGTCGGCAGCGGCACGGGTACCCTGCAAATCGTGCCCAGCAATGGTGATATCGCGCTGGTGGTCACAGGTCCGGTCGATCCGGTCCATGTGGACGACAAGGCGCAATTTGCCGCCACCATGCTGGCCAATCCGGACCTGCATCAGGGCGAGACTTACGCCTACAAGCTGGTGCTGTCCAAGTCCGGTGGTAATCCACTGGCGCTCAGCGACATCGGCTCGATGGAGGTTTACTACCAGGGTTCCTGGGTGGACTTCACGCCCATGCTCAATGATCCGTCCTTGTTCCAGTGGGTGGGTGGCAATCTGGTGTACTACTTCCCGGATGGTTTCAGCGCCTATCCCAATGGTTTCCCGATCCTGGACCCGGTGTGGACCTGGAACACGCGCTTCAGCATGACCACAACCGGCACGTACACCGTGAGCTGGGAGTTGGTCGACGGCACCAATCATGCCGCGCCGGTGACGCCGGCCGTGGCTGGCTCCGCCAGTGTGGTGGTGCAGCCGCCGTTGCCGCCAACCGACATCCATCTGGTGATGGGCGGTCCGGTCGACAGCGTCCAGGCGAACACGCCGGTGGCCTACACCGCCACGATGCTTGCTGAGCCGTCCCAGCATCAGGGCGAGCTGTTCTACGCGCGCATCCGTCTGGCGAAGGTCGGCGGTACGCATGCATTGAAGACATCCGACTTCAACATGGAGGTGTACTATCTCGGGGCTTGGCACACGCTCGATACGAACGTCTTCCAGCCGGATGGCAATGAACTGGTCTATGACTTCCCGTCCAATGTCGATCCGGCCGGCTTCGAGATCACGTCATCCGACTGGACCTGGAACTACCGCATCACCTACGCGGATACCGGCACCTACACGATGACGGCGAAGATCATCCATGCAGCTGACGCTTCCATGCCCAATCCGCCGGTCTTTGCCAGCGACGCGACCTCGACCACGGTCACCGCGCAGTTGATTGACGCTGCCACCTCGATCACCGACAACCGTGATTACGTAAAATACGGCGATGACTTGCAGTACTTCATCACCGTGGACAATGTGGGTGATGCCGACCTTGTGGGTGTCAATGTCAGCGACGTGTTGCCGCCGCTGCTCATCAATGGCGAGTGGAGCTGCACCGCGCTCGGCACGGCCAGTTGTGCTGTGACCAGTGGCACCGGCGACATCAGCACCACGGTTGACTTGCCCGCCGGCGGTGGCGTGCTGTTCACGCTGGACGCCGAGGTCAATGGCGACCCCAGCCTCACCACGGACCAGATCATCAATCAGGTCACGGTTTCGGTGCCCAATGACGGCAACAGCGCCAACGACACGGCCATCGACACTACCCAGGCGGTAATCTTCCGCGACGGCTTCGAGATCAACAGCAACGGAGCCCAGCGCGTCCTCAACGCCGTGGTGGCGCCCGACGGCGTGCTCAGCCTGAACCGCAGCAACAGCGAGATGCTGGGCCTTGACGCAGTCCGGCAGGGCCGCATCGGCATCGTCGAGTTGGCGCGGGTCCGCGCAGGCGCCGATCGCGTGGCAGTCGAGGCCATGCATGTCCGTGGACACTTGTGGGTGCGCCTGGCAGGTCGGGTGAACGGCAAGCGTGTGATGAGCGACTGGGCTGAAGTGAGCGCCGAGCGTGATGCCCTGGCAATCGCGATGGTCGCCAGCGGCAAGGAGCGCGCGTTGATCCTGGTCGGCGCCGACAAGGACCTTGAAGCCCGCGTCGGTGACGGCCACGACAGCATGACGTTGCGCGGGCCGGAGGCCAGCGACTGACCGTCCTCGTGACATCGCCCGCGACGAGCCGGCCGGACCACGCATATAGCGCGGGTCCGGCCGGCCTTTTTTGTGGCTGCGATTCCGCAGGCTGGAATCACGCGCAGCGCGGATCCGGCACCGCGCATTCCACGAAACTCGCGTATTGTGATCAGTCGAAGTTGCGTGGATCACCAGCACCGTAAAAGCGTTTAGACGGCTATATGGTTTCGGTAAATCAGGCAATAATTGCAGTTTTTCCCGATAAAACCGCAGTTTTCACACCACTCATCCCGGGTTCGGCTTGAGGTGTGCTGCTCGAACCGTTAGGGTAAAGAGAAGCAAAAGGCCAAGCATTGCTTTGCTGCGCGCCATTCATTTGCGTCGCGTGCCACACATGTCGCAGCTGCGATGTCCCTGGTTCCTCGTCGGAGGAGCGGCTTGGCCATCGGGCCCCGCAACGGGGCACAACTCTTTCGGTCGGGCGGAGGACCCATGCCAAAAATCAAGGTGGAGAACCTGACCAAGATCTTCGGCAACCGTCCGCAGCTTGGTCTCAAGATGCTGGACGAAGGCAAGAGCAACAAGGAAATTCGTGGCGAGGGGCAGGCCGTTGGCTGCGCCAATGTGTCCTTCGAGGCCGAAGAAGGCGAGCTGCTGGTGGTGATGGGCCTTTCCGGCAGCGGCAAGTCCACGCTGATCCGCTGCCTCAATCTGCTCAACAGCGTCACCCGCGGCTCGATTTTCGTCGATGGCGACGACATCACCAGGTTCGACCGTCAGCAGCTGCTCGATTTTCGTCGCACCAGGATCTCCATGGTGTTCCAGCACTTCGCGCTTTTCCCGTATCGCACGGTGACCGACAACGCGGCATACGGGCTGGAAGTGCAGGGCATGGACAAGGCCGAGCGTCGCCAGCGTGGCCGTGAAGCATTGCAGCTGGTTGGGCTGGAAGGTTGGGAAGATGCTTATCCCGGACAGCTCAGCGGTGGCATGCAGCAACGTGTCGGTCTGGCGCGTGCCTTGGCCGTCGGCTCGGACATCCTGTTGATGGACGAGGCCTTCAGTGCGCTCGATCCGCTTATCCGCCGCGACATGCAGCACGAGCTGGTGCAGATGCAGCAACGCCTGCAGAAGACCATCGTGTTCATCACCCATGATCTGGACGAAGCCCTGCAACTGGGTGATCGCATCGTGCTGATGAAGGACGGGCGCGTGGTGCAGTTCGACACGCCCGAAGAGATTCTCAACAACCCGGCCAATCGCTACGTCGAACGCTTCGTCGAGAATGTTGACGTGTCGCGGACCTTGACGGCGCGGTCGGCGCTCACGCGTGCGCGCGTGGTGGCCTTTGAAAAGGACGGGCCACGCACCGTGTTGCACAAGATGAACGAGGAGAACTACACCAACATGGTGGTGGTCAAGCGTGACTACACTTTCCTCGGCACCATCGGCGTCGATGCCGTCGAGAAAGCTGCACATGCCGGCCGCGAAAGCATCGAAGGGCTGATTGACAAGAGTCTTTCGATCGGTCCGGACACGCCGGTCACCGAATGCATCAACCAGCTGGCCAACTACCCGTTCTCGTTGCCGGTGGTGGACCCTGACAGCCATGAGCTGCTGGGGCTGGTCACGCGCACCGGTGTCATTTCATTGCTGGCCGACAACGAGGAATCCGCGGATGCCGGCGCGGCCGAATCTGCCGCGCAGAAGATGAGGGCCAGCGCATGACTATCATGGCTCCAGTGCAAGAATTCCCCTTGCCGCCATTGCCGCTTCCCGACTGGATCGATGCGGCGCTGGGCTGGCTGATCTCCAACATCTCGTTCCTGACCCGCGGCGCCAGCAGCGTCACCGAAGTGGTCATCAACGGACTCACCGCGGGTTTGCTGTGGCTGCCGCCGTGGGTGTTGATCATCATCGTGGGCCTCATTGCCTGGCGCGTGGCAGGCCTCAAGGTCAGCATCTGGAGCATGGCGGGGCTTGTGCTGCTGTGGAACCTGCGCCTGTGGGAACACACCGTGGATACCTTCACGCTGGTGGCCATCTCCACCATCATCGCGGTGGCCATCGGTTTGCCGATCGGCATCGCCGCGGCGCTGAATGCGCGCGTGCGCAAGGTGGTCATGCCGGTGCTGGATTTCATGCAGACCATGCCGGCATTCGTCTACCTGATTCCGGCCATTCCGTTCTTCGGCCTGGGCGCCGTGTCGGCCAGCGTGGCCACGGTGATCTTTTCCACACCGCCGGCCATTCGCCTGACGATACTCGGCATCACCCAGGTGCCGGCCGATCTCATCGAAGCCGCCGATTCCTTCGGCTCCACGCGATCACAGAAACTGTTCAAGGTGCAGCTGCCGATGGCGGTTCCCACCATCATGGCGGGCATCAACCAGACCATCATGCTGGCGCTGTCGATGGTCGTGATCGCGGCCATGATCGGCGCCGGCGGTCTGGGTGGCGACGTCTGGCGCGCCATCCAGCGGCTGGAATCCGGTGCCGGCTTCACTGCCGGCCTGGCCATCGTGATCCTGGCCATGATTCTCGACCGCATCACCCAGCAAGTCGGCCGGCGCGAAGTTCCGGGGCGCTGATTCCCACTCATCACTGTGCAGGGAGAAAACTCATGCAACGTTCAACATTTTCGAAACGCCTGGCCACATGCCTGGCAGTATCGCTGGTCCTGGCGCTTGCGGGCTGCTCATCCGGCAGCAGCAACAACGCCGCGCAACCTGCAGCAACGACCGACGGCACCGCGACCACCAACACCGCTGAAGCCGCATCGACACCGGCCGTGAGCGGAACGGTCACGCTTGGCTATGTCGAATGGGACAGCTGCGTGGCGGCGACCAATGTCGTGGCGCTGGCGCTGGAAGATGCCGGCTACACCGTCAAGAAGATGTCGGTGACCGGCGCCATGATGTACGCCGGGCTGGCCAATGGCGACCTTGATGCCATCGTCTGCGCCTGGCTGCCCGTCACCCACAAGGACTACTACGCCAAGACCCGCGACAAGCTCGACAACCTCGGGCCCAACATGAAGGAAGCCAAGCTCGGCCTGGCGGTGCCGGCGTACGTCAAGATCAATGCCATTCCCGAGCTGGCCGATCCGGCCGTCGCGAAGAAGTTCCAGGATCGCATCATCGGCATCGACCCGGGTGCCGGGATCATGCGCCTGACGCACAAGGTCATCGAGCACTACAAGCTGCCAGAGAAGTTGATCGAAGGCAGCGATGCCACCATGACCGGCGTGCTGAAGAACTCGATCCGGCAGAACAAGCCGGTGGTCGTCACCAGCTGGACACCGCACTGGATGTGGGCGGCATGGGACCTGAAATACCTTGATGATCCCGACAACGTTTATGGCAAGCCGGATGACATCATCACGCTTGCGCGCCAGGGTCTGAAAGCCGACATGCCCAAGGCCTGGGCCATTCTTGATGCATTCAAGATGGACGGCGATGCCCGCAGCGCGGTGATGGTGGCCGGGCGCGATGACAGCGCCGATGCCACCGTGGATGCCCGTGCCTGGATGGACGCCCATCCCGAGACGGTTTCCGCATGGATGTCTGCGCCGTTGCCCTGAGCAGGCCGCACTGAAATATCGCGGCGGCCGACATGGCCGTCGCGATCCATCCGATCAATGATCCGGCGGCCGGCATGGCTGGCTGGAATGAGTATGCACACCGAGGGAGGCAAAGCATGCCCGTCAAACCGATTGTCACTGCAATTGCCATCGCCGGCCTTGGCCTGGCCGGTCCAGTGCTGGCCCAGACCGCGACGGAAGAACACACGACCGAGAACCAACAAGCCAGTGTCCAGCAGCAGATTGCGGCGATGCAGCAGCAGATCGAGGCATTGCAGCAGCAACTGGATGCGCTGCGGGCGCAACAGCAAGAGACCACCAGCGTGGCCAGCGCCGAAGAAGCCGTCGACGAGAGCGAACCGGTGGCTGACATCCACACCGCAACCTCGCCGATGGAGGACACCGGCATCACCGTCGGCGGCGCCGTGCGCTTCCAGTACTCCAACGAGCGCTACAACGATAACAATGCGCGGCGCGTCGGCGACATGGACTTCGATATCTTCCGGCTCGACCTGCGCGGCAAGGTTGGTGGCATCATCCTCGATGCCCAATGGCGCTGGTTCCAGTACATGAGCGCGGTGCAGCATGCCTGGGTCGGCTACGATTTCAGCGAGAACTCGCAGTTGCAGATCGGCCTGACCCGCATTCCCTTCGGCAACCAGGGCTACAACTCGCACAGCTACTTCTTCAGCTCGAACTACTACGTCGGCCTGGAGGACACCATGGGCATGGGCACCGAGTATGTCTATGCCGGCGACAAGTGGAACGTGCAGCTGGCCTTCTTCAAGAACGACGGCACCGGCGGCGTCGATGCCGGTGGCAACCGTACCCACAGCTATTCCTACAACGTGGTCGGCATCCGGCCCGAAGGCGAGGGCATTTATGCCACGCCCAGCCACGCCATCGGCGCGGTGGATACCTTTGCCGCCCGCGTGGCACGCACGTTTGCCCCGAATGACGACTTCTCCGTGGAAGTCGGCGCCTCGGCCCTGCACGGCGGCCTGGATGATGCCGTCTCGCGTGTCGGTGATTACTACGCCTGGGCGCTGCACACCAACGTCAACTACGGCCAGTGGAACTTCCAGGCCCAGGCCCTGCACTATGACTACGACACCGACAATGGCGCCACGCGCCTGGCGACCGCAGCTTACGCCTACTACGACACCATGGCCGCCGAAGCGGATGGCTACAGCCTCAACGTCGCCTACACCCAGCCGGTGGCGTGGGGCCCGATCACCAGCCTGACCTTCTACAACGACTACTCGGTGATCGGCAACAAGTCGGGCAACCTGCCGCGCACCTTCATGGATGTGCTGGGCGTGGCCGTTTCCGCGGGCGACCTGTACACCTACATCGACTACGTCACCGCCCGCAACCAGCCATTCATCGGCGGCAGCATGGCTGGCGACGGCGGCACCGAGCACCGCCTGAACATCAACTTCGGCTTTTATTTCTGACGGACAGCGTCGTCATTCCGGAGCCGGTCGCTTCCAGGCACGCTCCTACAGGTTTTCGGGATGATTCGTCCCGCCATTGTAGGAGCCGGCCTGCCGGCGACCGGACGTGAACGGCCCGTGACACAGTCATTGCCGCGAACTCGGGCGAACCGGCGGGTCCCGGGCCCCGATTCTCGGCTCCCGATTCCCGCCACGAACGCCTGCTCCGTCGCTTCGCTCCTTGAGCAGGCCTACAAGGGACGCCGGATCGTTGCCGTAGGCCGGATCAAGCGCGCCAGCGCGGATCCGGCACCGATTCCCGATTCCCCGCCACATGCGGGCATTGTGCGGGCAATCGTGGCAAGCTGCGCGGCATGCGTGTTCTCCATGTGGGCAAATTCTGGCCGCCGTATGCCGGTGGCATCGAACGGGCTTCGCACGACTTGTGCCATGCGCTGGCCCGTGCCGGTGACGAGGTTGTCGTGGTGGCGCATGCGTCGCCGCGATGCTGGCGTGGTTCGCGTGCGGTCGAAGCGGGTGTGACCGTGGAGCTGGCCGCCTGTTGGGGGCAGCTGGCGTACACGCCGGCAAGCCCCGGTTTTTGTGGGCGCCTGAATTCCGCCGTTGTGCATCATCAACCGCAGGTGCTGCATCTGCACATGCCGAATCCGGCGGCGTTCTGGGCTTTGACGATCCCGGCTGCGCGGCGCATTCCGTGGCTGGTGCACTGGCACTCGGACATTCCGCTGGCCGATGCACCGGGCGCCGTGCGCGCCTTGTATCCCGTTTATCGCCCTTTCGAGAATGCCTTGCTGCGGCGGGCCGCGGCGGTTGTCACCACAACACCCGATTACCGCGATGCCAGCACCGCCCTGCGGGAGGTGCGCGACAAAACGCATGTCATCGCGCTGGGTTCATCGCCCGCGCCGGCGGTCACGGATGCGGCACGTCGGCAGGCACGGCGCCTGTGGCCGGGTAGCGGCTTGCGGCTTCTGGCGGTCGGGCGGCTGAGTCATTACAAGGGCTTTGATGTGCTTGTCGATGCCGTGGCCAAGACACCCGACGTGCAGCTGTTGCTCATCGGCGATGGCGAGTGCGCGGCGGCCCTGCAAGACCAGGTCCGACGGCTCGGCCTGGGCGGGCGGGTTCGCCTGGCCGGAAGGGTCGATGATGCGGTGCGTGATGCGGCTTACGCCGAGGCCGAGCTGTTCTGCCTGCCATCGGTGGCCCGCAGCGAAGCCTTCGGGGTGGTGCTGTTGGAGGCCATGCGTGCAGGCTTGCCCGTGCTGGCCAGCAACCTTGCCGGTTCCGGCATGGTGCATGTTGTCGATCACGGCAAGGCCGGTGCCGTGGCCGAGCCGGGCGACAGTGCGGCCTGGGCTTCGATGTTGCAGTCTCTGGCAGCCCGGCCCGACCGACGCAATGCCCTGGCGCAGGCTGGTTTCGAGCGCTGGCGCCGACACTTCAGCTTGACGGCGTCGGCGGATGCCTGGCGGGCGTTGTACCGGAGTATCGCCGCCAGTTGACGTCGGTTTCCGTGGCGAAGGTCAGTGCCATCAGGAAGACCAGCGCCGGCACGATATGCAGCACCAGGCGGTTGAAGGCCGTGTAGCTGGCGGCCCACTCGCCGGCGTTGGTGAAGAAGAACAGCACGAACAGGAACACGGCGCTGCCCAGCAGGCAGATGGCGATCAGGCCGATGCCGGTATTTCGGCGGATCTGGCGCCAGCGCAACAGCAGCAGGACGGGCGCGATCCAGAACAGCAGGTTCCAGTTCGGCAGGATGAACAGGCTACGCAAAACCGGCAGCGTCACCCCTTGCCAGCCCAGCTGATAACGCGGCATGTTGCTGATGTCGACGCTCGTGGCATCGATGTGCACCCAGCCCATGCCGGGCAAGGGAATGCCGATGCCGCCAAAAACGCCCGCCAGCAACAGCACGAACACCAGGGCAGCACCGCCCACGGCCGTGCTGGTCCGCCAGTGGGTCGGCAGCAGCCCGATGACGAGGGTCAGCAGCCACAGCAGCATCCAGATGCTGCCTTCCAGCTTCAATGCGGGCAAGGACAGCCCGAACAGCAGTGCCAGCAAGAGCGCACCGACATGCCGTTCACGTTGCCATGGCAGCCAACAAAGCAGGGCCAGCCCGAACGCGCTTGCGACCCACAAGTCGGCGTAGCCCGCCAGCGCCGTGTGCGTGGCCAGCATGGGCAGAGTGCCGAGCGCAAACATGGCGCAGAACGCCACCAGCAACGTGCAACCGGCGCGGCGCAGCAGGCCGTAGCCACCCAGCAACAGGGAGGCCCACAAGGTCGGCCACAGGATCGTGAACGCCGGATCGCACCAGCAGCCGGCACCGCTGGCAAACCACACCTCCAGCCGCGTCATGAGATCGGGATAGACCGGCGCCGCATCGGTGTGCACGTTGGCGGCAGGCGCGGCCAGCCAGTCGGCAAGGTTCACGAACGGGACCCATTGGTCCAGTCCGAACCAGGTCTTGGGCTTCACCGACCACACCAACCATGCATCCCAGGGAAACACGGGGCGCGCGATGGCTTCGCTGGCCAGCAGCCAGCCCTGCCACAGCAACAGGGCCAGCAGCACGGCGACCAGCAGCCGTACCTGCAATGATGCCGTGCCGGCCAGCATGCGTGGCTCCGGTGAACGCCAGCGCCAGCCGCAGGCCACGGCAACCACGCCGCCGAGAATCAGCCATGGCCCGAGATGGCTGACGCTGTCCCGCGGGCTGACCAGGCCGGAGAAAAGGCCCAGCAACCAGCCGGTGGCCAGGAGGCCGGCTAGCCAGCCGGTGCCCAGCATGGCGCACCAGTCCGCATGCTGGCGCGGCCTGCCCATGGCAAGTACCCACAGGCCCATGCCCAGCAACAGCGGTGCGATCCAGGCGACCAGGCTGGTCATGCTTCGTTCCCCCGTGTCAGTCGCAGCAACATCATGCCGTCCTCGTGCCACAGCAGGTTGCCGTGGAACACCTGGGCGCCGTGTTGCAGCACACCCCTGTCCGCGTGCCAGACCCAACTGTTGTCGAAGTTGTTGATCATCAACAAGGTTCCGCGCGGCAGCCCCGCGCCATCCATGCCGTCCGGCAACGGTGCCACGTTCCAGGGCCGCAGGAAGTAGCCCAGCCGGCCCATGCTGAAGCCGGACCGCGTCGGCGTCCAGAACAGGATGCGACTGTCGGCCGGCTGGCGTGCCAGTGCTTCCCGCATCAAGCCTGCCCGCTCCTGCAACCTGTGGTCCGCCACGATGTGCTTGCGCTCGTTCCAAGGCATGCCGGCGTACATCTCGCTGGTCAACTGGTGATTGCGCTGCAACTGGCTGGTCCAGTGCACATCCAGCAGCAGCCACGACACCAGCATCAACGGCACGGCCAGGCGCAGCCATTGCCGGCGCTTGCGACTGAACGCGATGAGGATCAGCCAGCTGCCGCCAAGGACCAGTGCGAGCAGCAACGTGGGTGAGCTGTGCCAGGAAAAGATCGTGCCGGGCGTCACCAAGTTGATGCTGCGGCTGGACCACGGCAGCCATGCGCCGCAACGGGTGGCCAGGACGTCCAGCAGGCCGGTGATCGAACGCTCCTGCAGGCGAATTTCATGCACGGTGAACGGCTCGAAGCGGTAGTCATCCGGTACCAGGCCGGGCAGGGCGTATTCGGTCAGGCCGACCTCGGTGATGCGGCCCTGCCATGCGGGATTGTTTGCCAGGTTCACGCTTGCGCCGCTGTCGTCAGGCCATGGCAACGTGATGCTGACGACATTGTCCGGGTCAGCCGCGGTGCGGAAGAAAAAGGCCAGCTCCAGCCCGCGTGGAAAATCCTTCACGCTGTAGTGCAGGATGGGATGGTCGGCCGCATCCATCGGCTGGCTCAGCGGCCAGCTTTGCAAGGCCTGGCCGAACTTGCCGGTATCACTCACCACGAGGCCATCAACCGTGGGCGCTGCCGAACCGCTGATCGCTCGCAACGCCTGCCCGTCGAGCACAACCTCGTGTTGCGGCTGCCAGTGATCGCCCGTATCGATGCCGGCGCCAAAAAGAAGGACCGCCAGCAACCACAGAGCAACCGAACCGGCGGCAAGCATGTGACGCTTCATGCATCGGCCTCCATGCGGTCCAGCTCGGCAGCACTGAATCCCGCTTCCAGCCGGGCAGAACGGTTGAACGGTGGCCTTGGCGGGCTTGGCATGTGTACCTGCAGCAACTCCCGGAACGTGGTTTCCGGGTCCAGCCCGGCCTGCTCGCAACACCAGGTGAACCAGCGCGACCCGGCGGCCACATGCGGCACTTCCTCGCGCAGAATGACCTCCAGCACGGCCGCGCTGTGCTCATCTCCGGCACTGCGGAAGCGCTCGATCATGCCCGGCGTCACATCAAGCCCGCGCGCCTCCAGCACGCGCGGCACCAGCGCCATGCGCGCCAGGCAGCTGTCGGCCGTCTTGCAGGCCATGTCCCACAAGCCATTGTGTGCATCCAGCTCGCCGTAGGCACCGCCCATGGCTTCCAGGCGCTTGCAAATCATCATGAAATGCCGTGCTTCGTCGTCGGCAATGCGAACCCAGTCGTCGTAGTAGGCACGCGGCATGTCGTCAAAACGGTACACCGCATCCCACGCCAGGTTGATGGCGTTGAACTCGATATGCGCCACGGCGTGCAACAAGGCAACGCGCCCCTCGGGCGTGCCAGGCTTGCGGCGTGGCAAATCGCGCGGCGACACGAGGCGAGGTCGCGGCGGCC
Organism: uncultured Rhodanobacteraceae bacterium; assembly: GCA_964583865.1. Lineage (GTDB taxonomy): Bacteria > Pseudomonadota > Gammaproteobacteria > Xanthomonadales > Rhodanobacteraceae > DASSBG01. Next base: position 22,567 of record CAZOXZ010000024.1, read on the forward strand.
GACCGGCCACGGCGCTCGCCTGCAGCGGAGGCCGCTGCGCATGCCGGCAGGCAATATGCCCGTCTTGCCAGGCCTTCACGGCCGCGCGTGTCAATGTCACCTTGTCGTGCGGAGCTGCCGCTTCGAGGCAACGCAACGCAATCGTGTCAAGGCTCTCCATAGCTAAGCAACCAGGTTCAGGGGTGACGAATGGTGCCAATTCAACGTCCCCCTGACAAACGCAACACCATTATCACATATCTTCTAATACGGAATCCGGCTACCAAACCGGACATCACCCCGAAACCGGCCTTGCGGGCTGGATCCAACGTACAGCGTGAACCCGACGTGGGCGTTTCGGTGATTCAGGCTGCATCCGGGCGATGGCGATCTGACACGTGATGGCGTGTCGGGTCCGGCTGCACCGGTCCCGACCTACAGCGTAATGCACCATGCAGGTCGGGATCACGCGCCAGCGTGAACCCGACATCGATTCCCGGGTCGTGAATCCGGAGTCCCGGACATGTCGGTCGCGCGCAGGCGTGCTCCCGCAGGTGTCGCGGATGGTTGACACCGCTGCTGTAGGAGCCTGCCTGCAGGCGACCCGGACGCAGGCCGGTTGTGTCCGCGTACACGAACCGCACCGTCATTCCGGGGCCGGACGCGGCTTCTTGCGTCCGGAACCCGAACGTAGGTCGGGATCACGCGTCAGCGTGAACCCGACATCGATTCCCGGGTCGTGAATCCGGAGCCCCAGCCATGTCGGTCGCGCGCAGGCGCGCTCCTGTAGGTGTCGCGGATGGTTGACACCGCCGCTGTAGGAGCCTGCCTGCAGGCGACCCGGGCGCAGGCCGGTTGTGTCCGCGTACACGAAC
>CAZOXZ010000025.1:0-6327 GCA_964583865.1 uncultured Rhodanobacteraceae bacterium
GGTCGGGTAGCGGCTGTCCCAGGTCGGATTGGACAGGATCCAGCGCATCACGTTGCCGCCGTTCGAGTGCGTGATGACAACCAGGTCGTCGACGTTGTGGCTCTGGATGAAACCGTACAACTGGTTGGCCAGGCAACCGGCGGCGCCGGACGCCCACATGTACTGGTTGAAGTCGCAGTTGATGACGACGTAGTTGGATGAATTGGGCAATCCCTGCCGCACCGAGTTGACCATGTCCGTGGTCCAGTAGTCGTGCAAGGCATCGGTCTGGTGCCCGGTGCCGTGGACGAAAGCCACGCCAGTGGTGGCCATGGCGCTGCTGCACAAAAGTGCAAGGCAAGCGCCGACAATCATGCGGAACATGTGATTCCTCCCCGTGTTGTAGGCCCGCGCAGGCGGATCTGGCGGGCAACCCCGGCCATCGACATTTGCGGAATGGTCGGCCTTCTGCGTCCCGGGGCAGATGGCAGGCCAGCGATGATTGGACATGCCAGACCCCGGAACCGTCCTGAACCTACGCCATTGTCACGAAGAAATCAAACGTTTGTTTCGCGCAAGGTCAGAAATTGTGAACTGCAACACGCAACGGGAGGATCATGCTGGCTGGCATGATGTAGATCGGTCCGGTAGCACCGGTGTCAGCCAACCTGGTCGCTGGTCACCACGTTGGCACCTTTTTCCTGCAATGTTTTCAGGCGTTCGGCGTGGGCCTTGGCATCCAGTGGGGTGGCGGCGTCGCGGATGAAATGCACCTTGAAGCCTTCGGCGAGGGCGTCGAGTGCGGTGAAATACACGCAGATATCGCCGGCCAGGCCGCACAGCCACAGTTCTTCGGCGCCCTTGCCGCGCAGGTAATCGGCCAGGCCGGTGGCCTTGCGGTGGCCGTTGTCAAAGAAGGCGCTGTAGCTGTCGATGCCGGGGTCGGTGCCTTTGCGGAAGATGGCTTCGAAGCGCGTGCTGTCGAGTTGGGAGGAGAACTGCGAACCGTGCGAGCCCTGGACGCAATGATCCGGCCACAGGGTCTGTTCCAGGCCGTTGAGGTCGGTTTGCTCGAAGGGCTTGCGACCGGGATGGCTGGAAGCGAAGCTGCCATGGCCGGGCGGGTGCCAGTCCTGGGCGGCCACGACGAGGTCGAAATGCGGTATCAGCCTGTTGATGACAGGCACGATGGCGTCGCTGCCGGGCACTTCCAGCGCGCCGCCGGGCAGAAAGTCGTTTTGTACGTCGACGACGATCAGGGTTTTCATGGTTTGTCGGTCTCCGGTTGGTGGCGCTGGCGCAGGTCTTCACGCAGTTGGCGCAATGCCGGGCTGATGCCGACCTTGTAGCCGTGCGGGTTTTCGAAGCGCTTGTATTCGGGCGGCAGCAGGGCCAGCCGATCGATGGCGTGGGCGCGGATCTCGCCGATGCCGGGTGCCGGGCGTGTGCGCTTGCCGCCTTGCATCACCGGTTGCAGCAGGCGCATGCTGGTGAGGCCGGCACAGCCGGTTGTCTTGTGCGGCTCGAAGGGATGGACAAGGCTTTCCGGCACGGCTTCGTCTTCGCGGGCGATGCCGTCAATGCCGACGAAACGGCCATCGTTGTCGATGAAGCGGTAGACCTGCTTGCTGCCGGGCAGGGTGGTCTTGATGAGGTTTTCCGAGACCTTGATGCGTGGCTCGCCGTCGGCCAGGGCAAGTTTGTAGACGCCGTCCAGGGCGGCATCCGGGGCGCCGGTGGCCAGGCTGGTGCCGACGCCGAAGATGTCGATGGGCGCGCGTTGCTGGCGCAGGCTGCGGATGACGTATTCGTCCAGCTGGTTGGACGCGGCGATCTTCACGTCCGACAGGCCGGCCTCGTCCAGCATGTGGCGTGCCCGGCGCGACAGGTAGGCCAGGTCGCCGGAGTCCAGGCGGATGGCGCGCATCTGTTCTCCGCGACTGGCCATTTCACGGGCCACGGTGATGGCGTTGGGGATGCCGCTACGCAGCGTATCGTAGGTGTCGACCAGCAGCACGGTGTTGTCCGGCCGGGCGGCGGCGAAGGCGCGGAAGGCGGCCAGTTCGTCGCCGTGCCACTGGATGAAGGCATGTGCCATGGTGCCTTCGGCACGCAGGCCGTAGCGTTGGGCGGCAGCGACGTTGCTGGTCGAATCGCAGCCGCCGATGACCGCGGCACGTGCGGCCAGCATGCCGCCCGGGCCTTGCGAGCGGCGCAGGCCGAACTCGCTGACGATGGCATCGCCGGCGGCATGGCGCATGCGTGCGGCCTTGGTGGCGATGAGCGACTGGAAGTTGAGGAAATTGAGGATCACCGTTTCCACCAGCTGTGCCTCGACCACCGGCGCGTCCAGCCGCAGCAACGGTTCGGTCGGAAACACCACCTCGCCTTCACGCGCAGCATGCACACTGCCGGTGAAGCGCAGGTCGCCGAGCCAGGCCAGATAATCGGCGTCAAAGCCGTGGTCGGCCAGGAACTCGAGGTCCTCCGGCTCGAAGTGCCAGTCCTCGAGGATTTCCAGCACCGTTTCCAGGCCGGCAAAGACCACGTAGCCGCCGTCGAAGGGGAGGTCGCGGAAGAAGTAGTCGAAGGACGCCGGACGTTGGTGCTGGCCGTCACGAAACAGGGCCTGGCCCATGGCGATCTGGTACAGGTCGGTGTAGGAACCGCTGATGTCGAATTTCATGCCACCATTGTAGACCGCCTGGGGCCGTTCGTAATGATGCTGGTCAGGGCGCAGGGGCAGTACACTTGCCACATGAACTATGTCGTTGCACCACCGCCGGTGGTTTCGTTGCCGGTCGCCGGCCAGGCGGCACGCTTCCCGGTGCGCCGCGTCTTTTGCGTCGGCCGCAATTACGCGGCCCATGTGCGCGAGATGGGTGGCCAACCGCAGCGTGATCCACCAGTGTTTTTCTGCAAGCCGGCCGATGCCGTGGTAAGCGACAACACCAACGTGCCCTACCCGCAGGCCACCAGCAAGTTGCATCACGAGGTCGAGATGGTGCTGGCATTGGGGCAGGGCGGACGCGATCTCGAAGTTGCGGCTGCCCGCGAGCTGGTCTTTGCCTGTGGTGTGGGTCTGGACCTCACCCGGCGCGACCTGCAGGCCGAATGCAAGCAGGCGCGGGCGCCCTGGGATGTGGCCAAGGCATTCGATCACTCTGCGCCCGTGTCGGCATTGCAGCCGGTGGCTGATGGCTGGCCGGCTGCCGACGCATTGCTGGAACTCGAAGTCAACGGAGAAAAGCGCCAGCGCGCGCCCATCAGCGACATGCTCTGGCCGGTGGCCGAACTTCTGGCGGCGTTGTCGTGGCTGTTCGAGCTGCGGCCCGGTGACTTGGTGTTTACCGGCACGCCGCCGGGTGTCGGGCCATTGCGGCGCGGCGATGCATTTCATGCCAGCTTGCAGGGTGTGGCCGAGCTGCATGGTCGCATCGCGTGAGCTGCGGATGCGCTGTGGGCTCCCGCGCCGTATGATGAGCGCTTCATGACCAACAGCGAGGAGAAGGGCCATGCCGGCAAGCCGCAGTTTGTGTGTTCGTGGCGATATTGGCGAGCGCCTGCATCAGGGTGTCGACGCCATCCGGCGTGAGCAGGCGTTGCCGGATGCCTTTCCTGATGAGGTCGAGCAGGCCGCTGTCGAGGCTGCCAGTCTGGATGTCCTGCCGGATCTCGACCGCACCGACATTCCGCTGATCACGCTGGATCCGCCGGAGGCCATGGACCTGGATCAGGCCATGTACCTGGAACGGCGTGACGGCGGTTACCGGGTCTACTACGCCATCGCGGATGTTGGCGCTTTCGTGCAGCCGGGCAGCGCGCTGGACCAGGAGGCCCGCAAGCGCGGCGAAACCTTGTACGGTGCCGATCGCAAGATCCCGTTGCATCCCAAGGCCCTGTCCGAAGGCGCAGCCTCATTGCTGCCCGACGTGGTGCGTCCGGCATTGCTGTGGCAACACGACCTTGATACCGAAGGCCGGCTTGTGGCCACGGACGTGCGCCGTGCGCGGGTTCGCAGCCGTGCCAAGCTCGATTACCGCGGCATGCACGAGGAGATTCAAGCCGGCAAGGCCGGGCCGATGTGGGCGTTGTTGCAGGAGGTTGGCGAGTTGCGCATGGCGCTGGAGCGTGCACGTGGCGGTATCAGCCTGCCTCTGCCGGAGCAGGAGGTGCGCATGGCGGACGGCAAATTGTGCCTGGAGTTTCGTGCCAGCCTGCCCATCGATCACTGGAACGCACAAATGTCGTTGTTGACCGGCATGGCCGCGGCGGACCTCATGATGCAACGCAAGATCGGCATCTTGCGCACCTTGCCACCGGTGCCGGACTGGGCTGTGCGGCGCTTGCACCACAGTGCCCGCGCATTGGACATCGACTGGCCCGATGGCCTGTCCTATGCCGAATTCCTGCGATCACTGGACCCGGCCAGGCCCGAACACATCGCCATGATGGTCTCGGCCACGACGGTTTTCCGTGGTGCCGGCTACGCCGATTTCAACGGCAGCTTGCCCGAACAGCCGCTGCACTCGGCCCTGGCCACGCACTACGCGCATGCCACCGCGCCCCTGCGGCGTTTGGTGGACCGCTTCGTCGGCGAGATCTGCGTGGCCGTGTGTGCCGGGGAGCCGGTGCCGGACTGGGTCACCGAGGCACTGCCAGACTTGCCTGGCTTGATGCAGTCTTCCGGCAGCCGTGCCGGACGCTATGAAAATGCCGTCGTCGACCTAGCCGAGACCCTGGTGCTGCAGCCGATGGTCGGACAGGAGTTCACCGGTGCGGTCATCGAGGTGGACGACGAACATGCCGAACGTGGTGATGTGATGATCCGGCAGCCGGCGGTGGAAGCACGTCTGGAAGCGGATGCCCCATTGCCGCTTGGCGAGCGGGTGAAGGTTCGTCTGGCCAAGGCTGATCCGGCCAGTCGCGAACTGCAGTTCGAGTTGTTGTCCGCAACCGACGCATGAAAAAAGCCGGACAGTTGCCTGTCCGGCCGGGGTGCGCCGCGGGAGGGGGAGGGAACCGCGCGGCGACTTTCCGCAATCGCGATTACTTCTTGGCCTTGGCGGCCTTGGCAGGCTTGCGCACGGCTTCGGCAGCGGTGTTGAAAGCCTCGTTGCCGGCTTCGTACTGCTCGCGGGCCAACGTGCCGATGGTCTCGGCGTTCTTGGCCAGCAGCTCCAGCACGTTCTGCTGTGCGGCCCAGGTCTTCTCGGCGGCGTCGCGCGAGAAGTCGGCGCCCTTTTCCCACAACGCGCGCAGCGACTCTGCGTCGGTAGCCTGGCCAGCTTCGCTGGCGAAGGCGGCGTTGTTGGCGGCCTGGGTTTCCAGTGCCTTCATCTGCACGCTGCTGATCTGCTCCAGCGTCTTCAGGGTTTCGCTCTGGACCTTCACCAGGTTGTCGGTGAACTGTTTGCCCAGGGCAAGCATTTGCTGATTCATGGTCTCGTACATGGTGTGGTCCTCTTGTTGGCATCGGGCCCATACCCGACTTGGCGACAAGTATACCAATGAAATTGTGCAATGCAACATAATTTGTTGTTGAAGATGCCGTTGCCTTCAACAACCGTTCATTTTCAGCTGTTTGACGGGCATTTGCCTGTCGCTTGGAAATATTGCGCTGCAATATGTGGCCGTCACCGCACGGATCGGATCAGCCGGAAGCCGGACATGAAAAAGGCCCGGCAAAGCCGGGCCTCGGACAAGCATTGTCATGCGTTCCGGGTCAGAAGCGGAAGGTCAGCGATGCACCGAGCAGGTCGCCGCCGTTCTTGTTGTGTCCGGTCAGTGTGGTCCCGGTGGGGCCGAGCGTTGCGGGTGTGGTGTTGTCGATTGAAGCATCGTCCACCCACAGGTGCGCGAAGCCGACATTCAGCTCGAAGTCTGCGCTGGGCGTGTACTGCAGGCCGAAGCTCAGCCAGCGGCGGGAGCCGTCCGGCACGCGTGGCGAGCGTGTGCTGTCGACGGTAGGTGTCTCGTCGTAGGAGACGCCGGCGCGCACGGTCCAGGTGTTGTTGATGCGGTAGTCGCCGCCCAGCGAGAAGTAATTGGTGTTCTTCCAGTTCTCCGGCTCGACCGTATCGGCCTGGGCGGAGTTGTACTGCACACGCAGCTCCTTGAACGAACTCCAGCCGGTATGGCCGACATCCACGCCGAAACCGAGGCGGTCGCCCTGGTGCCAGTAGCTCAAGGTGGCAAAGTAGGGCGTGTCGAAATTGGCGGTGCCACCGGTGTTCTGGAAGTTGCCGGCTTGTACCAGCTGCGCCAGCTGCGGCGGTACGTCGCGGAAGGTGGCGTTGCCCTGGATGGTGTGACGGATCTTGCTGTGGTAGTTCAGGCCCAGGAAGT
>CAZOXZ010000025.1:6337-22404 GCA_964583865.1 uncultured Rhodanobacteraceae bacterium
GCGATCGCTCAATTTCCACAGTGCCCCGAGCTGCCAGCCGTAATCGGTGGCGTCGCCCGTGATGCGCGCCAGACCATCATGCTTTTGCGGTTCGCCCAGGAAGGTGCCGTAGTCGACCATGCTGGTGAGGTCGGCACTGGTCTTCTGGGCGATGAGGCTGGCACCGACGGAGAAATTGTTGCTGATGGCGTAGGAATACGAGAAGGTGAAGTCGATGGACTGCAAGTCCGACTTCACGGCCTTGTAGCGGCCTACCCAGTCCCTGTTGTATTCGGTCACAAAGCCGAATGGGGCAGTTACGGCAAAGCCGATATGGCTGGCTTCACCGACTGGCATGGCCATGAACAGGGCTGGCACGGGTTTGATGGTGCCGGCATCGCCACCGTTGCCGCCAGTCAGGGGCTGTCCGGTGATGTCATGACCGCCGCCGGTGAACTTGGTGCTGAAGTAAATGGCGGTGAGATCGGCCTTGAAGTACACCCCGTCCAGTGTGCTCATGGCCGCCGGGTTGTTGACCACTGCCGAGACATCGCCGGGCGCGGCTGCCGAGCCGGCAAATGCACGCCCCAAGGCTTTGGCACTGTTCTCCTTGAGCTGGAAGCCGCTGGCCTGCGCCGTTGGCGTGGCGACAATGCCGGAGATCGCCAGGGCCAGCGTGGCCAAGGCCAGCCGATGAGGAGTAAGGGATGCACGGGTCTGGGTCATTGTCTCAGCTCCTGATGGGGTGTCGCCTGCAGACGCACACGTCTGGGTCCAATTCATACGGGTGTTCGTTCACCGTGTCACTTTGACCGCTGGCGCGTCCGGATGCAAGTGCGAATGTAGTCAGTTCAGGCTGTGACTTTATACTGCGCACTGGATTCTGTCATGGTCCGTGTCGCAGTGCGCGCACCAGCCCTTGCCTCAAACTCGACTCGCTTGCCGCTGGCCGTTGCCGGTTTTGTGCCCATGCTTGCCTGCGGTGGGGCTGCCATGTGGTTGTCGCCATGGCTGCGCGGGCTCGTCCTGTTTGTGGCCGCGGTGTTTGCCATCGCGGGCTCGACCCATGCCTTTGGCGCGTTGCGCGACCTGCGGCTGCGTCGCCTCCTGCTCCGCTTGGGCTGGCAGTCGCTGTGGCTGACGCTTGTTACCGCATGGCTTTGGTTGTTGACCTGGTGGCCGTTGACGCTGCTGGCTGTGCGCCCGAGTCTCGGAGCAAGTCTGCTGTTGTCCCTGGCCGCGGGCTTGGCCGTGGCCACGCTTTGGCAGTGCTGGCCCTGGGCTGCGTTGCCGATGCTGGATGTGGTCGTGCCGGGCGCCAACACGGAGTCCGGCTCGCGCCAGGCCTTGTCGCAACGCAGCCAGCGGCTGGCCACCGCTGCGGGCGACCGGCCGATGGCCTTCATGGTGCCCGTGGCCGTGGCGCAGATGCTGTTGAGTTATCTGATCCTCGCGGCTGCCGGCCTGATGCCGTGGCCGCCCGGTCTGGCCACGACGTGGCCGCAGAATCTCTGGGTTGTCGCCCTGCTGATGGTGTCAGCCTGGTTGATCGTCTGGCGGGTACTGGCGGCCGGTCGCGTGGCCGTGCGCAGGGTCGAGGAGGTGGCCAGGGACACACCGCAGCCGGATTGCCGCAGCCTGACTCTGGCCCCCGAGGAAACCATGCCGGGCCGTCGCGAGCAGGAACTGCTGGAGGCGGCGCGCGCGGGCGACGTCGAACGTGCCCTGGCATTGTTGGCCGCCGGTGCCGACCCGGCATTCCGGCCGGATGCGGGTGAGGCCGACAGCCGATCGGTGCTGGTGCTGGCCACCTTGCTGCCGGGCACGCGCTTGCTGCGCGCGCTGATTGCCCGTGGCGTGGATGTCAATGGGGATGGTATCGGCACGGCCCCGCTGTTGCTGGCGGTTCGTGACGGGCGGCATGACCGGCATGGCACGGTGGCCATGCTGCTGGCCAACGGCGCCGATGTGCGCGTGGTCGATGCCGAAGGCAACAATGCACTGCACTTTGCCGCGTTGGCCGACATCCCGGAAGTGGCCGCGACGCTGTTTGACGCCGGCGCGCTCGCCAATGCCTTGAACCAGGGCGGCATGACGCCGCTGGCGCTGGCGTGCCGGGCGGGCAACGAGGCCATGTTGTCTTTTCTGCTGGAGCGCAAGGCATGTCTCGACGTGGCGCGTGGCGTGCCGGCCCTGATCGCCGCCGCCGGAGCCGACAACGGGCGCGAGGACATCGTGCAGCGCCTGTTGCAGCATGGCGCCGCCGTCAATGTCACGGATGTGCTGGGACGCAGTGCGTTGTTGCATGCGGCTCTGGCCGGCAATGCCGGAATCGTCAAGATCCTGTTGGCTGCTGGCGCGGATCCGGATCAGGCGGATCAGCGCGGCACCACGACGTTGATGGAAGCAGCGCGTGCCGGCTGCAACGAGGCGCTCGAGGCCATGGTGGCGCGTGGTGCCGATCCGGCGGGTCGTGATGGCTTTGGCCGTGATGCGCTGCTGCTGGCCTGCCAGTCGACGCGCGCTGACGCGGATACTGTCCGGCACTTGCTGGCGCTGGGAGCCGATCCACATGCGCCTGCTGCGGACGGACGCAGTGCGCTGGACCATGCCGCCGCCGCCGGCCGCTGGAAGCTTGTCGCAGCAATGGACCCGGACACGCCGCTGCCGGCGGCGCATGCTGACGATTATCGTCCGGAGGACGGCGCGGACAGCCCGGCGCATTTGCTGGATGCGCTGCGCTTCGGCCACTGGGCCACGGTCTCCGGCTTTGCCAGTCTGGTCCGTGAATGGCCTGCTGCGGAGGTCGCCGGCATGTACCCGGAATTGCTCGCGCCACAACACGCGGCGGCGCGCCAATGGCTGTGGCAGCACGGCCTGGACGGTACGGCACACCTGGCGGATGGTCGCAGCCTGATGCAGGCCGTGGTGGATGCCTTGCCGGATTCGATCGAGGCGCTGGACGAGTTGCTGGCGCGTGGGCTGCCGTTTGCCGGGCGTGGCACGCTGGCCCGTGCCTTGTGGCGACTTGATTCGAGTGCCGCCCATGCTGCGCTGGCGCATCGCCTGATCGAAGCTGGTGCCGACATGTTTGGTCCGGATGAGGAGAGCATGGCGCCGCTTCATTGCGCGGCCACGACCGGGCAGGCCGAGGTACTGGAGAACCTGCTGGCGCGTGGTTGCGACCCCAACGTGCGCGACCGCGCCAGCCGTACGCCGTTGCACCTGGTCTTGCAGCATGAGGATGACGCAGTGACGCTGCCTCTGCTGCAAGCCTTGTTGTGCATGGGTGCGGACCCGGAAGCCGCGGATGCCTCGGGTGAAACACCACTGGGCCAGGCGCTGCATGCGCAGCGTTCCGCGTGCGTCGAGTGGCTGCGTTGGAGCACCTGGACCTTGCCGCGCCGACCCTTGCGCCACGGTGACCTGCCGCGGGCGGCGGCCGTCGGCGACACCCGCGCCGTGACCCGCTTGCTGGACCTGGGGCTTGAGGTCGATGCGACCGACGCCCAGGGCGCCACGGCCTTGCTGCGGGCTGCCGGCCATGGCCATCTCGAAGTAATCCGCGCCTTGCTGGATGCCGGTGCCGACGTCACCTGGACGACACCCGGCGGCGCCACGGCCCTGACAGCCGCCGTAACCGGCAAACACGAGGCCGTGGTGGCGTTGCTGCTGGAGCGCGGCGCCGAGCCGGACCAGCGTTTGCGCGGCGATGTGACCGCCCTGATGGTGGCTGCGGCCCTGGGCCTGTCGCGCATCGCCACGGTGTTGCTGGAGGCCGGTGCCAGCGCCATGACACGGGACCAGCGCGAGCGCACGGCATTGCATGCAGCCGCCCAATTCTGCTTCCGCGGCAATGACAGCCTCGCTGCACGACGTATCCTGGATACTCTGCTGCAACATGGCGCCGACATCGAGTGCATCGACAACAAACGGGCCACGCCGCTGCTGCTGATGCTGGGCGCGCGCGAGCGCCCTGGGACGCCTTGCGACGACACCCATCTGGGTTCGCTGATTCCCTGCCTGCTGGATGCCGGAGCGGATGTCAACGCAGCCGACGACAATGGCGTGACCGCGCTGCATGCCTGCGCCATCCACGCGTTGTTGATGCCGATGCGGCAGTTGTTGGCGCGTGGTGCTGATCGACGTGCCCGTGACAGTCAGGGACGCACGCCGGCCGACGTGGCACACATCCTCGGTTTCGTGGATGTCGCCCACGAGTTGCGACCGGAGCGGCGCGCCTGAAGAACGCGAGGATCAGGCCAGTTCCAGACGCCGGATCAGTTCCGATTGCATCAGTCCGCCCGGATTGTGGCGTGCGACTTGCCGGCGCCACTCGTCCAGTTCGGGCACGGCGCGGGCCAGTGCGCTGGCTGCCAGCCCGGATTGCTTGACCGGGTTGGGTCGTCCGTCGTGATCCAGCGCCAGCTCGGCCAGTTCGTCGGCAAAGCGCAGGCCGCGGGCCGTTGCCGCCACATGCAGTGCCAATGAGATGCCGCGGCCATCGAACGCCGGGCCGTGCGCCTGGCCATCGAACAGCTTGCTGGAGATCAGCGGCAGCAGTGGCCGGCGCCGGCGCACCAGCGCAGCCAGCGCGTCGGCGAAGCCGGCGAATGCCGCGTGCGGCACCAGCCACTGGCACTCCAGCAGGCCGCGCGGGCCGTAGGCGGCGAAATAGCCGCGGGCATTGTTCAACGGCAGCAGGGCGGTGCCCAGCGCCAGGCTCTGCGGGCAGCGCCAACGCCGTGCCAGCCATGTGTTGGCGATGGCCAGGCTGGCATGATTCCACAAGCGCAGCGGCCATGGTTCGTTGCGCGCCGGCAGCAGCACGTCGGGCAGGCGCGAAGGCGCGAGCTCGTCGCTGGCGGTGCCGACGCGGATCAGACCGCGACCGAAATGGGCCGGGCGGCCGTCATGCCAGCCGTACAGAATGTCGGCATCGGCATGTCGGCGCAGCATGTCGGCGGCCTCGACAAGGTTTGCCACGGGCCGGGCCACTAGGCCGATGCGGGCCGGCGCGCGCCGCAGTTGCAGCTCGGCGTCGAGGATGCTGCCGGTCAGGCCGAAGCCGCCCACGGTGGCCTGCCACAACGGCTCGCCCGGCGCCGTTTCCTGCCAGCCGAGGCGCGGATGAAACAAGCGCAGGCGGCCGGTAATGGCGCCAAAACAGCCATCCCGTGCCGGGTTCTTGCCATGCACGTTGGCGGCAATGCAGCCGCCGATGCTGGCTTGCGGATGGCCCGGTGCCACCGGCAGGTACCAGCCGCGTGCCAGGGAAAAGGCCTGCACGGCCGCCACGGTGGCTCCGGCCTCGACGTGCAGCAGGCCGCTGTCCTCGTCGAAGGCCAGCAGGCGATCGAATTCGCGCATGGACTGGCTGGTGCTGCTCTCGCCGAAGCTGGCCGCGACGTAGGACACACCGCTGCCACGGGCAATGCGCGGGCAGTCATCCGGCAGCGCCTCCAGCTGTTTCGCGCGCCACGGCATCTGCACGGCAACATTCATGCGCGTGCGCCGGTCGAAGCCGGCCAGCGTGGCGGTGATGTCGGCTGTCATCATGCCTCGGGCAGTTCGCCCGCGTCACCCTCGCGCGGGTCGGAAGCGAACAGTTCTTCCAGATCCGCCAAGGCCTCGCGGCTGGTCTGCAGCAACTTGGCTTCGTCGTCGTACACCAGGTGCTGCGCTTCCAGCAATTGGCGGTCGTGCTGCGCGAAGCGCTGGATGTTGCCCTCGGCCGTGGTCTCGTCCTGGCCCAGCATGGCCAGCACATGACGGCTCATTTCCAGGCTGGAGAAGAATGTTTCGCGGATTACATGGTCCGGCTCCAGCATGTCCATCAGGCGGAAGGCGTGGCGCCGGTTGCGGGCGCGCGCGACAACCTTCAGTTGCGGGAACATGCGCCTGACCATGCGCGCGGTGGCGATATTGGCCTTGGGGTCGCCGGTGGCCAGCACCAGCACGCGGGCCTTGTCGGCTTGAGCGGCGCGCAGCAGTTCCGGGCGAGTGGAGTCGCCGTAAAAAATCGAGGTGCCGCCCAGCCGGCGGGAGGTTTCCACGGTCTGGTAGGAGTTCTCCAGGGCCACGAAAGGAATGCCCTGGGCACTGAGGATGCGGCCGACGATCTGGCCCACGCGGCCGAAGCCGGCAATCACCACTCGCGGCGCGTCGGCATCGGCGTCGATTTCGTCGTACTCGGGTGCCGCCTCGGAGGCATCTGTGGGCTTGCGTCGCTCACCCAGAGCCGCAAAGGCGGCCACCAGCAACGGTGTCAATGCCATCGACAAGGTGATGACCAGCACCATCAACTGGCTGGTCTCGGAATCGAGAACATGGTGTTTCTGGCCCAGCGACAGCACCACGAAGGCAAATTCACCGCCCGAGGCCAGTACCAGGGCCGTGCGAAAGCTGAAAAGGCCGTCCAGCCGGCCCACGGTGCGGGCGATGGCCCACAGCAGCACGCCCTTGACGCTCATCAACAGCAGGGTCAGGCCCAGGACGGCCAGCGGCATGGTCAGCACCAGGTCGAGCCGCGCCGACATGCCCACCGAGATGAAGAACAGCCCCAGCAGCAGGCCCTTGAAGGGATCCAGGTGGGATTCCAGCTCGTGGCGATAGGGCGAATCAGCCAGCAGCACGCCAGCCAGAAAGGCACCCAGGGCCATGGAAATGCCAGCTTGCTGCACCAGCCAGCCGGTGCCGAGTACCACCAGAAAAGCCGCCGCGATGGACACTTCCAGGGTGTCCGCCTTGGCAACCATGCGGAACAGCGGCCGCACCAGATAGCGTCCGCCGACCACCACCAGCGCGATCACCACCAGCACGCGGCCGAAGCCCCAGAGCACGGCGGCCGTGCTGGCGTGGGCGGCATTCGGATCCAGCAACGGGATGATGGCCAGCAGCGGGATGGCGGCAATGTCCTGGAACAGCAGGATGGAGAACGACAGGCGGCCGGCGGGGCTTTGCAGCTGCTTGCGCTCGGCCAGAATCTGCAGGCCCATGGCCGTCGAGGACAGCGCCAGCGCCGCGCCCAGCACGATGGCCGTACGCGGTGCCTCGCCGAAACCCAGCCAGGCGATGGCACCGATGGCCAGCATGCAGACCACCACTTGCAGCAGGCCGACGCCGAAGACATCGCGGCGCATCACCCACAGTCTGCGTGGCGACAGCTCCAGGCCGATGATGAACAGCAGCAGCACCACGCCCAGCTCGGAAATGTGGCTGATGTTGTCCGTGTTGCGCACCAGGCCCAGACCGCTGGGGCCGATCAGCATGCCGCCGGCCAGAAAGCCCAGCACCGCGCCGAGTTTCAGCCATTTGGCCAGCGGCACCAGCAGCACCGCGGCCAGCAGGAAAATCAGTGCCGGTTGCAGCATCGACAGCCTCCGTGGATGGGACCGGTCGAGTATGCCACAGGCCATGTCATCACCGCCGCCGACACCGTCGGCCACCGGTGTTGTGCACAATCGCTTGCTCAGAGTCTGTGAAAAAATCCCCGTCCTGGGGATTTTTCCAGTCGCGGGGCCGGTACGCTCGTGACGGAGTCCAGCCGTCATCCTGCGTGGAGCGAGCGCAGCGAGCGGAATCGCAGGATCCAGTACGCCCGGCATGGGCATCATCTTGGAGGTGGGAGTCCTCTCATGAGTTGACCACAACGAGTGAAGTGAAGCGCAACTGCGTAAGGGCGACCGAGCGTGGGAAGGAAGCGTGGAGCGAAGCCGCGAGCCGATGAACAAGAATCGGATATCGAGGCGCTGTGGAGCACGGCGAGCGGGCTGGAGATCGCGAAGCTGTCGTGGTCGAAGCGAAGCAGCGTAGATCCGGCGGTTGTGCGGTGAAGGATGGTGTTCTTATCCGGGGAGATCTCGCCTTGTGCCTGAAAGGGCGACGGGAAATAGACCGGAGCGAGAAGTCAGCAGAGGCCATAGTAGCTGCCGGCACGGGGCGAAGGGCCGAACGAGAAAGAGTGTTTACGAGGGTGGCGATGTGAGACGCATGGCATCAGATGCTCACGACCGAACAGTGAGGCACGGCACCGGGGACGACCTCGGCGCCCATGACTTGCGGTGAAGCGACTTGCCCGCGCCACGCCCACCGGGACACAGGAAAGAACCTGCTTTGGCGGGTCCTCGAACGCAGCAACATGCAACGCGCATGGAAGCGGGTGAAGGCTAACCGTGGCGGTGCCGGAGTCGATGGGCGGGATACTGCCCGGACCGGCGACTGGCTGAAAACGGCGTGGCCGGCGATCCGCGCCCAACTGCAGGCGGGCAGCTATCAACCGGCCCCGGTTCGCCGGGTCGCGATCCCGAAGCCGAACGGAGGCGAGCGTACGCTCGGCATCCCGACGGTGACGGATCGGCTGATACAGCAAGCCCTGTTGCAGGTTCTGCAACCGCTGATTGACCCCCACTTCAGCGATCATAGTCATGGTTTCCGTCCGGGCCGCAGTGCCCATGACGCCGTGCGTAGCGCACAGGCCCATGTCGAAGCGGGCTATCGCGTGGTCGTGGATGTGGACGTGAAAGGGTTTTTCGATCACGTAGACCACGACCTGCTGATGGCCAAGCTGGCACAGTACGTCTCTGATCCGGCCGTCCTGCGGCTGGTGCGGGCGTATCTGGATGCCGGCGTCATGGCCGACGAGGCGGGTGCCAGTCGACGTGAAGGGACGCCGCAAGGCGGACCACTGTCACCCTTGCTGGCCAATGTGGTACTGCACGAGGTCGACCGAACGTTGGAGCAACGCGGCCTGCGCTTTGAGCGCTACGCCGATGACAGCAACGTGTACGTCCGCACGAAGTGTGCGGGCCATCGTGTGCTGGCCGGGTTACGCAAGCTGTATGCACGACTCGGATTGCAACTCAACGAGACCAAGACCGGTGTACGCAGTGCCTTCGCCGTCACGTTCCTTGGCTACGCCTTTCAGGCGTTGGCGGGAGGGCGGGTCAAACTCAAGGTGGCGAGCAAGGCGCGCGCCGCCTTCAAGCGTCGGGTCACGCAACTCACCCGGCGGAACAGCGGTCGCAGCATGCCGACCATCGTCCAGCGCCTGGCGCAGTACCTGCGCGGTTGGAGGGCCTACTTCCGTTTGGCTCAAACACCGCACCAATGGGTGCGCTTGGATCAATGGATACGTCGTCGTTTGCGGGCCGTCCAGCTCGCGCAATGGAAACGTGGGCCAGTCATTTATCGACAGTCCCGCAGACTGGGTGCCAGCCATACACTGGCGTGCAAGGCTGCCGGCGGCGCAGGCCGCTGGTGGCGCAGTAGCGCACAAGGCATCCATTACGTCCTGACCATTGCCTATTTTGATCGCTTGGGCGTGCCCCGTCTATGCTGACCTCAACTTCTCGAACCGCCCGGTGCGGACCCGCATGCCGGGTGGTGTGGGAGGGGCGCGGCCCTTGAGCCGCCCCCTATCCCGATCGTGCCGAGCCACCATGATGGGGATCCTGCGGTTCCACTCGCTACGCTCGCTACACGCAGGATGACGATTTTTCCCCGTCGCTGCGCTTGCTCCACGCAGGAGACGGGTTTTTTTGCTTGCGAATGCGTGCGCTGTGCCTGCTCCACACTGGATGGTGGCTGGGCCACACGGCTGGTAAATCTCTACGGCGGGAATTGCTCACAGATCTTGATTTGTCTGCGCCGGCGCCCGCATCCCCGGATGAACCCGTGGCTTGATGCAAGTCATCGCGACCACGTGGTATTCGGCTGCCCTGCGTTGTCCGTCTGGCCGGGCCGTGGTTCCGGGGCCGGTTCGTCATGTTGTGGGGTGGCTCATGAAAGCTTTGTTGCAGGACTGGCGCCGGGCGCTGTTCCTGCCCGTCAAGGTCAAGGAGCGCAAGGATTGGGAGGCTCTTGATTTCCTGTCGCGCTGGTTCATCACCACGCGCTCGTCGGTATCCACGCTGACGTTCTACTCCTGCGCCATCGGCGGGTTGCTGGCCTGGGAGCACCTTGCCACCGAGGGACAGGATTTTCCCTTCTTGCCGTGGCTGGCGGCCACGCTGGGCCTGTTCGTGGCGCACGGGGTCAGCAACCTCGTCAATGACCACGTCGACGTCAAGCGCGGCGTGGATTCGGACAATTACTTCCGCACCCACTACGTCACCCACCCGTTGCTGCAAGGCTTCATGAGCCAGCGCACCCACGCGGCATATTTCTGGGGCTCGACGGCAGTGTCGTTGCTGGCGGGCCTGTATGTCTGGTACTTCACCAGTTTTGCCCTGCCGGTGGTGTGGTTCTTTCTGGCTGGCGCGGTGATCCTGCTGTTCTACACCTGGCCGTTCAAGCACATCGGCCTGGGCGAGCTGTCGATCTTCCTCATCTGGGGCCCGTTGAAGATCGCCGCGGTGTATTTCGTCCTCGCCGGCTCGCTGGACTGGATGGTGGTCTGGGCCAGCCTGCCGTTCGGGCTCAACGTCGGCGCGGCCAACAATGCCGAACACCTGGACAAGCTGGCCGAGGACACGCCCAAGGGCGTGCACACGCTGCCGGTCATCATGGGCGATGTCGCCGCCCGCTGGCTGACCATCATCGCCCTGCTGGCCGGCTACGTGATCACCATTGGCCTGGTTTTCCTCGAGCACTACTTCACGCCCGTGATGCTGCTGGTGCTGGTGGCGCTGAAGACCGCGGTGCCGACCATCCGGCGGCTGCTGCAGCCGAAGCCCGCAAGCGTGCCGGACGATCATCCGTTCTGGCCGATGTGGTTCTTCGGCGACACGCTGAAGCACTGCGCCGTGTTCGGCAACTGGTTCGTGCTGGCACTCTTCTGCGATGTGCTGCTGCGCATCTTCGCGCCCGGTTTCTGGCGCTGATCAACCCAGCCCGGGCCGACTCTGGTTCACCCCGGCACGAAAACATACTGCGAGCATTGGTCTGCGCGAAAAATGCACCAAGGCAACTGACTGTCAATGGTTTTCTCGCCAGTGCCGCCCGACCTTGTGAATAGTTCAGGCCAACGTCAACAGCGAGGCATTGCCGCCGGCCGCGGTGGTGTTGATGGTGACCACGCGTTCGGTGGCGAAACGCAGCAGATAGTGCGGGCCGCCGGCCTTGGGGCCGGTGCCGGACAGGCCTTCGCCGCCGAAGGGCTGCACCCCGACCACGGCGCCGATCTGGTCGCGGTTGACGTAGCAGTTGCCCACGCGCATGCGTCCGGCGATGTACTCGGCGGTGTCGTTGATGCGCGTGTGGATGCCCAGCGTCAGGCCGTAGCCGGTGGCGTTCAGGGCGTCGATGACCTTGTCCAGGTCGCGTGCCTTGTGGCGCACCACGTGCAGGATGGGGCCGAAGACCTCGCGCTCGAGATCGCTGATGGCGTCGATCTCGTAGGCACGCGGGGCGAAGAAGTTGCCGTTCTCGCATTCCGGCCCAAGCTCCACTTCGGCCAGTTTGCGGGCCTGCTTGTCCATTTTGGCTGCGTGTGCGTGAAGCATGTCCAGCGCATCTTGGTCGATGACCGGGCCGACATCCGTGGCCATGTGGCCGGGGTTGCCGACGCGGATTTGGGCCATGGTGCCGACCAGCATCTCGATAACACGGTCGGCAATGTCGGCTTGCAGCAAGAGGATGCGGCAGGCGGAGCAGCGCTGGCCGGCCGAGTCGAAGGCCGAGGCGACGACATCCTTGACCAGTTGCTCGGGCAGGGCGGAGGAATCGGCGATCATGGCGTTCAGGCCGCCGGTCTCGGCCACCAGCGCGGCAATGGGCGCCTCGCGGGCGGCCAGGGTGCGGTTGATGGCGCGTGCGGTCTCGGTTGAGCCGGTGAAGGCCACGCCGGCCACACGCGGATCCGAAGTCAGCACCGGGCCAATCTCGGCGCCATCGCCGGGCAAAAATTGCAGCACCTCGGCGGGCACGCCGGCCTGGTGCAGCAGTTTCACGCCCAGGCTGGCCACCAACGTGCTTTGCTCGGCCGGCTTGGCCAGCACCGTGTTGCCGGCGGCCAGCGCCGCCGCCACCTGGCCGGTGAAGATGGCCAGCGGGAAGTTCCAGGGGCTGATGCACACGAAGGCGCCGCGCCCGTGCAGGCCCAGATGGTTGGTCTCACCCGTGGGGCCGGGCATGGCCTCGGTCTGGCCGAACAGCTTGCGGCACTGGATGGCGTAGTAGCGCAGGAAGTCCACCGCCTCGCGCACCTCGGCGATGGAGGCGGGAATGCTCTTGCCGGCTTCGCGGATGCAGCAGGCGATCAGCTCGGCGCGGTACTCTTCGTAGAGGTCGGCCGCGCGCTCCAGGATCGTTGCACGCTCGTCGGCCGGCACGTCATCCCAGCCGGGCTGAGCTGCCACGGCCGTGTCGATGGCTTGCCGGGCGTCGGCTGCCGTGGTACTGGTCCAGCTTCCCACCACGAGGTTGCGCTCGATGGGACTGCGTACCTCGATGGTCTTGCCATCATCGCTTTTGCCGGCAATCAGCGGTGCGGCCTGCCACGGGCCAGGATGGGCGTTGACAGCCTGGGCCAGTTGGCGCAGGTCGTTGTCGTTGGCGACATTTACGCCCATGGAGTTCTTGCGCACCGTGCCGTAAAGGTCCGGCGGCAGGGGAATGCGCGGATGGTGTTTGGGCTGGGCGGTGCGGGCCAGTTCGCAGGGGTCGGCCACCAGCTTGTCGATGGGCAGTTCCTCGTCCAGTACCTGGTTGACGAAGCTGGTGTTTGCGCCGTTTTCCA
Organism: uncultured Rhodanobacteraceae bacterium; assembly: GCA_964583865.1. Taxonomy (GTDB): domain Bacteria; phylum Pseudomonadota; class Gammaproteobacteria; order Xanthomonadales; family Rhodanobacteraceae; genus DASSBG01. The sequence continues at coordinate 18,996 of CAZOXZ010000025.1, forward strand.
GCAGCCGGCGCACCAGGTAGGGCAGCAGATCCTTGTGGTTGCCGACCGGCGCGTACACGCGGCAGGGCAGGTTGCGCTTGCTCTTGCCCAGCACTTCACCGTAGAGATCCGAGCCCATGCCGTGCAGGCGCTGGAACTCGAACACCCGCTCGCCGGTAAGGTGTTGCACGGCGGCGATGGTGTGGGCGTTGTGGGTGGCGAAGGCCGGGTAGATCCACTGCGGGTCGGTGGCCAGCAGCTGGCGCACGCAGGCCAGGTACGAGACGTCGGTGTTGTGCTTGCGTGTGAATACCGGGTAGTTCGCCAGGCCCATTTGCTGGGCGTGCTTGATCTCGTAGTCCCAGTAGGCGCCCTTGACCAGGCGCAGCGACAGGCGCCGCCGGGTCTCGCCGGCCAGATTCGCCAGCCAGTCGATCACCGCCGGGGCGCGCTTCTGGTAGGCCTGCACGGCGCAGCCGAAACCGTGCCAGCCCGACAACGACGGGTGGCGCGCAACATGCTCGATGACATCCAGCGAGACTTCAAGGCGATCGGCCTCCTCGGCATCGACCGTCATGGAAATGTGGTTGTCCGCGGCCATCTGCGCCAGTTCCAGCAGGCGCGGTGCCAGCTCGGCGCGGGCACGGCCACGATTCATGACTTCGTAGCGCGGATGGATGGCCGACAACTTGACCGAGATCGACGGTGCGTTGTGCAGGTCATCCCAGGGCCCACGTTTGCCCAGAGTCTTGATGGCATCGGCATAGGCGGCCATGTAGCGCCGGGCATCGGGCTCGGTGAGGGCCGCTTCGCCCAGCATGTCGAACGAGTAGCGGTATTGGCGGTGGGCACCGCCCTCGGCACGTTTCAATGCCTCGCCGATGGTGCGGCCCATGACGAACTGGTGACCCATGATGCGCATCGCCTGGCGCACGGCCAGGCGGATCGCCGGCTCGCCGCTGCGGCCCACCAGGCGGCGCAGCGTGCCGGTGAAATTGTTGCGCGTGTCCTCGCCCAGCTGGATCATCTGGCCGGTCAGCATCAGGCCCCAGGTGGAGGCGTTGACCAGCACCGATTTGCTGTCGCCGAGGTGCCTTTCCCAGTCGGCATCGCCCAGCTTGTCCTGGATGAGTTGGTCGACGGTGTCGCTGTCCGGAATGCGCAACAGGGCCTCTGCCACGCACATCAGCAGTACGCCTTCCTCACTGGAAAGGTCATACTGGCGCATGAAGAACTCGATGGCCGTCTGATCATCGGCACGTGCACGCACCCGGCGCACCAGGTTGATGGCCCGCTCCTGGATGGCCTGCTGGTCGGCGTGCGACAGGCTGGCCGTTGCAAGCCGCGCCTCGAGGATTTCGGCCTCCGGCGTGGACCAGGTGTCGGTAATGGCGCAGCGCAGGGCCGAGTTGTTGTTGTTGAGTTCGGTTTCGATGATCGGGCGGGTCACGGGAAGGCTCCGGCAGGGACCAATGGCAAGCCCGGCGATTGTATGCCGTGGCGGCCGGGAAGTCAGTCCCGGCGAGCCACGAACAGGCCAAAAGACTGTATGGATCGTGAACCTGTTGCCGATTGAGTCAATCGGGGGCTATCATGGAACGCACAAGGCAACGATTGCTGCCATGATCAAGGTCAACGGGAATAGTCATGATGCGGCCGGAGCAGTTACCTTTTGGCTTCGACCGAATCGCGCGTTGAGTGAGCGCGGCTTGTGGCTTCTCGGCTTGGTTCTGGTCGGGATGGCAATGGTCACGGCTTTGATCGGGGCGCATGCGGGGAATGTCTATGCACCTGTCTTTGCAGTGGTGGAATCGGTTGTCGTTGTGCTTGCGCTGGTCATGGTCTGGCGTGGGGGCAATCGTTTCGAACGCATTCGGCTGGATGCCGATGTGCTGGAGGTCCAGAGGTACCCGGGGCACGGATGCACGCGATTCCAGTCCGGGTGGGTCCGGGTCCGGTTGCAGGAGAGTGATGGCCGGCAGCACCTGATGTTGGCATCGCATGGACGCGATCTGGAAATTGGCGCGTTTCTTGCCGATCCCGAGCGCGAGGCGGTACGCAGGAAACTCAATGCGGCACTGGTGGATGTGCGAGCACCACGTCGCGACGACTATTCGGAAGACAAGAAATGAAGGCTGTTGGCATGAAACGATTTCTCACCGGATGTGTGGCCCTGTCGGCATGGCTGTCTGGCGTGGCATCAGCCAATCCCGTGCCCTGGCAACTGAACATGCCCAAGGGCGTGACGCCGATCTCGCACGAGGTCTATTTCATCCACATGCTGGCCTTGTGGCTGTGCGTGGGCATCGGCGTGGTGGTGTTCACCGCCATGATCATTGCCATCTTCCGCTTTCGCCAGTCACGCGGGGCGGTACCGGAGAAATGGGCCCACCACACCATGCTGGAAGTGTGCTGGACGATCGTGCCGATCCTCATTCTGGTCGCCTTGTCCTGGCCGGCCAGCAAGACGCTGGTGATGATGGCCGACACCACCAACTCCGAAATGACCGTGAAAATCACCGGTTACCAGTGGCTGTGGCGCTACGATTACATCGATTATCAGGGCAAGACGGTGGACAAGGTGGGGTTCGTTTCCCGCCTGGACCGCGAGAGCAACAAGATCCGGCAACTGGATTCCGGGCTTGATCCCTGGTCCATGAAGGGCGAGGACGGCAACTACACCTACTTGCTCGAGGTCGACAAGCCGCTGGTGTTGCCGACCAACACCAAGATCCGCTTCATGATCACCGCTGGCGACGTGATTCATTCCTGGTGGGTGCCGGACATCGGCTTCAAGACGGACGCCATTCCCGGGGTCGTGAACACATCCTGGGCGAAGATCGAGGAGCCGGGAATCTACCGCGGCCAGTGTGCCGAGCTGTGCGGCCAGGACCATGGCTTCATGCCGGTGGTCATCAAGGCCGTGCCGCCGGCGGAATTCGAGGGCTGGCTGGCGGCCAGGGAGAACGCGGCGCGCATGCAGGAAGTCCGGCATACCGCCCAAGTGAATGAGGCTGCCACGCAGCCGCGCGGCTGACCGGCTGTCAGCAGAAGTTATCGAGGTTACTGCAATGTCCAACGCAACCACCATCGACCACGACGAGCACGCTGCACCCAAGGGCTTTTTCAAGCGCTGGGTGTGCGCCACCAATCACAAGGACATCGGCACGATGTACCTGGTGTTCGCGCTGATCATGTTCTTTACCGGCGGGACGATGGCGATGCTGATTCGTGCCGAGCTGTTCCAGCCGGGCATGCAGCTGTTCCATCCGTACTTCTTCAACGAGCTGACCAGTTACCACGGTCTGATCATGATCTTCGGCGCCATCATGCCGGCCTTCGTCGGCCTGGCCAACTGGATGGTGCCGATGATGATCGGTGCGCCGGACATGGCCTTGCCGCGGCTCAACAACTGGTCGTTCTGGTTGCT
>CAZOXZ010000026.1:0-22018 GCA_964583865.1 uncultured Rhodanobacteraceae bacterium
CGTAACATTCGTTGCCTACTTTTAGGCCTATTTTGAGCATTTCTCCTTCCAGAGCATCACCACAGAGCAGATGCTGGCCTACATGAAGACCCACCTCATCGAGAAATATCCCGGTCACATGGACTGGGACACGGTGAAACAATGGGTTTATGACGGCGGCATCCCGGATGACGCACAGGCGCCCGACTCGCCGGCCTTCGACATCATCGACCAGCAGCGCAAGGCTTTCCTGGCCGGCGAGCTGCCCGCCGAGGACATCCAGACCTTCATCGTGCGCAGCACGGCGCAGGGCATGGGCATGCGCAAATGGAACACCCAGGAATGGATGTACTTCCTCGACGGCCTGCCGAAGAAGACGCCGCTGGACAAGATCAAGGCACTGGATGAGGCCTTCCAGCTCACCGGCACGCCCAATGCCGAGATCGGCATGCGCTGGTACAAGCACGCCATCCTGGCCGGTGACAAGGCCGTGTGGGATGCGGCCGCCGAGCACATGACACGCATCGGCCGCATGTACCTGACCTTGCCGATTTACAAGGCTTTTGCCAGCACCCCGGAAGGTCTGGCCTATGCCGAAAAGGTGTTTGCCAAGGCCAAAGCCGGTTATCACCCGATGACGCAGAAGGCCGCGCACTGGATCCTCGCCAAGGCCAAAAAGACGTTCGCCGAGGCCGACAAGAAAGCCGCGAACACGGACGATGACGAAACGACGGGCGACAAGGGCGCCGCCGACAAGACTGACAAGACCGGTGGCGCGTAAGCGATGAGCAGTCCACCGGACTGGCGCCGCTTGCTGTGGCGGCGCCTGCGGGTACTGGGCACACTGGTGGTGATTCTTGTCGTCCTCGCCGGCAGCATCTACCTGCTGGCGCCACAATGGGTCCTCAAGGCCTGGCAGTGGCAACAGGCCGGCGAAGCCGGTCTGCAGACCCGTAACGCCAGCATCGACGGCCAGACCTGGACCTGGTACGAAGGCGGCAGCGGGCCGACATTGGTGCTGTTGCACGGCTTCGGTGGCAGCCGCCACGACTGGGTACCGGTCGCCGCAGAACTGACAGGCAATTTCCACCTCGTCATTCCGGACCTGCCCGGCTGGGGCGACTCACCGCTGCCGGCCGATGCCAAACGCAGCCCTGAAGCCGAAGCCGACCGGCTGGCCGCCTTCCTGACCCACGAGGCACCGGGAAACATCATCCTCATCGGCCACTCATGGGGTGCGCTGGTGGCCGGCCTGTATGCTGCTGACAACCCCGCGAACGTGGCCGCGCTGGGCTTTGTCGATGCCTTCGGTGTCGGTCACCTGACCACCTCGGCCATCAACGAACAACCCTTGCTGTACCACGACCGACCGAGTTTCAAGGCAGCACTTGCTCTGGCTTTTGCCACGACGCCCGAGCTGCCCGGCCGCATCGCCGATGTCTACATCGACCGCAACAAGGCGCGCATGGATGACATCCGGCCAGCCCTGGAACGCCTGCAAAACCACGATGCCCATGCCCTGGAGCCCGTGTTGCCACGCTGGCACAAGCCGGCGCTGGTGATCTGGTGCCACGACGACAAACTCATCGACGTCGATGCTGTCGATGTCTTCCGGCAGAGACTCACCGCCAGCCCGCGCATTGACGTGACCACTCTGTTCGGCTGCTCGCACATGGCCATGCGCGAGAAGCCCCGCGCCATGGCCCAGGCCATCACCCGATTCCTGCTGCCCGTGCACCGCGCACCGGCCGCGCCCTTGCCGACGAACTGAATCAGCCATCAGACCCGGTAATAATTCCTGTCCTGGGAATTTGCTCAGTCGCGGGGCCAGCCGTCATTCTGCGTGGAGCGAGCGCAGCGAGTGGAATCGCAGAATCTCCATCATGTCTTGCCGGTGGCCAGATTCTGCGACCACGGGCTTCGCCCTCCGCGCAGAATGACAAGAGTTGGCGTTATGCGTGCACCTCGAAATGGTTCCCCGACTGCCTTCGAGGCTGAAAAATTCGCAGGCTCTCAGCCTTTCCCCCGACCCATTTCGCGCGCGGTCAGGCGCACATGCTCTTCCGGGCTGGCCGGGAAGAATGCCGCCCGGCGGGCACGCCCCTTGTGCCTGAGGGCGGCAACCATGTTGCAGGCTGGATACTCCTGCCGGCGCAGGGCCTCGTCATCGGCGCTGGCCAGATCGTCGATGAAGCGGCAGTCATCGGCCGAATCCGGCGAGAAGTTGAAGCCGATGCGGCGCTCGACAAAGGGCATGATTGCGCCACCGTAGCCGAGGAACAGCTCGAAATCGAAGTAGCGCAACAGCGTGCGCACGATGTCCTGCGCGCGCACGCCTTCGTTCGACCATGCCGAATGATCCACCGGCCGCCAGGACGGTTGCGGCCCGGAAAAGTGCCGGTCGGCGGTCTTCTCCCGCGGCAACTCACGCCATGCGGCCTGCACCCGCGCCTCGACCGTCGGCCACAACAGGTGTCCGTTGCGGCCGATGACGTCACTGGTCAGGAGCACCCCGTCCTCGTCGAGCTGCTCGCGGATCGACCGGCAGAACGCGTCAAGGTCTTCGACATGATGGAAAAACTGGTTCACCATCACGACGTCGTGCCGCGCCGACGACCCGGGGGCGTTGCAATCGCGGGCCGTGAACCTGAAATCATGCGCCACACCAAGCTCCGCGGCCCGGGCCTCGGCGATGGCCTTGAGCTTGCGGTTGAAATCGACGCACTCCAGACGCGCCGCGATACCCTGGTCCTGCAAGGCCTGCAGCAGGTCGAGCTCGAAGTGCGCGGCACCCGAACCAAGGCTGAGGATGCTGCAGGCGGCCCCCGCGCCCTCGCGCCGGGCCTGAGCCAGGATCGACTTCAGGAAAAAATCTTCCGGAGATTCAAATCCGTGCTCCAGAAGCACAGGCCGGACATGACGGGTGGACCAGTAGGCGAAGATGGGCGGCAGCGTGCTCGACTGGTACCCGGACGCGTAACTGAAGGCCATCTTCTCGGCCAGGGAAAACAGTGGCCGCAGCAGCTTGCGTGGCAGCACGCGGTGCAAGGCCGCGAGGATCTGCTTGGCAACGATGCGATGGCGAAATGCCGTTTCAAGAACGAAGTGTTTCATGCATGGGGACGCAGCACTTCAGGCAGTGTGGCACGCCCACGCCCCAGCTCGTGCACGGCATCAACCAGCACGGCGACATGTTCCGGGTTGATGTCCGGGGTGATGCCGTGGCCGAGGTTGAAGACATGGCCGGGGCCGTCGCCGTAACTTTCCAGTACGCGGGCCACCTCGTTGCGGATGACCTCGGGCGAGGCGGCCAGCACGGCCGGGTCGAGGTTGCCCTGCAAGGCTACCTTGCCGGCCGTGGCACGGCGGGCGTCGGCCAGGTCGATGGTCCAGTCGACGCCCAGCGCGGCGCAGCCGGACTCGGCCAAGAGCGCCAGATGGCAGTTGGCGCCCTTGCTGAACACGATCACCGGCACGTCACGACAATCGCTGTCCGCGGCCAGTTCGGCGCAAATGCGTGCCAGGTACCTGGCCGAAAACTCGCGATACGGCGCCGGTGCCAGCAGGCCGCCCCAGCTGTCGAACAGCATCACCACCTGGGCGCCGGCGGCGATCTGTGCCTTGAGATAGGCCGTGACCGCGCGCGCCAGCAGATCCAGAAGCTGGTGCAAGGCGCCCGGGTCCTCGTAGCCCAACGACTTGACCGCGGCGAAGTTGCGACTGCCGTGGCCCTCGACCATGTAGCAGGCCAGCGTCCACGGGCTGCCGGAGAAACCGATCAGCGGCAGCTTGCCGTCAAGCTCGCGGCGCGTGGTGCGGATGGCGTCCATGACATAGCCGAGGTCGTCTTCCATGTCCGGCAGGCCCAGCTTGTCGATGGCCGCACGCCCCTGCACCGGATGATGAAAATGCGGCCCCTCGCCGGTCACGAAATGCAGGCCCAGCCCCATCGCCTCGGGGATGGTGAGGATGTCCGAGAAAATGATGGCCGCATCCAGCTCGAAGCGACGCAAGGGTTGCAAGGTGACCTCGCAGGCCAACTCCGGCGTCTGGGCGAGGGTCAGGAAACTGCCGGCCTTTTCGCGCACCTTGCGATACTCGGGCAGGTAACGACCCGCCTGGCGCATGATCCAGACCGGCGTGGTGTCGACCGGCTGGCGACGCAAGGCGCGCAGCAGACGATCATTGGCAATTGTGTCAGTGGCCATCATTCATCCCGTTCAAGCCCTCGCGAAACATGATTTTGAAGCCCTTGCCCAGCTGCTTGTCGCGGGCCTTCTCGAAGGCTTGCACGGCGTCATCCTGCTGCAGGAACTGTTGCCGGCTGAGGCGTACACGACCGCCCTCGCGGCCGGATTCGTGGTACAGCATCCAGCCACCGAACATGTCCTGCTCCAGCTGCAGCTGAACGTAGCGCGGTGCGGCATCGCCTTGTGGGGGTTCCTGCATGTAAATGCGCATGGTCCGGAGTGCGAGGAGCATAATGCCATTGTAGCGGGATTGCCACTGCCGTCCCGGTTGCCCGGGGTCTCATCCGGTCGCAGCAGTGGTATCGCCCAGAACAGGCAGGATGGCCTCGTCGGCGATCCCGTCAGCAATGAATGCCTCGCCAATGCCTCGCCACAGGATCAGGCGCAAGTGGCCGGCGCGGTTCTTCTTGTCCAGACGCATGCAGTCCAGCAGCCGTTGCGGTGCCAGGCCCGCCGGTGGTGTTACCGGCAGATTCACGGCCTGCAAAAGTTTCCGCAGCCGCTGCAGGTCAGCGCTGCCCGCCAGGCCGGATGCTGCCGACAGCTGCGCCGCCTGGCACATACCGATGGCCACGGCCTCGCCATGCAACAGCTTGCCGTAGCCGCCGAGCGTTTCCAATGCATGGCCGAAGGTATGCCCGAAATTCAGCAGCGCTCGCGCGCCTTGCTCGGTCTCATCGCGCGCCACCACGGCGGCCTTGAAACGGCAGGCATGTTCCACCGCACGGGCCACCGCGGCTGGATCGCGTTCACGCAACGCCTTCGCGCTGGCCTCCAACCAGATGAAAAAGGCGGCATCACCGATGGCGGCATGCTTGATGATCTCGGCCAGACCGGCGGCGTACTCGCGCGGCGGCAGGGTAACCAGCACGTCGGTGTCGATGACCACGGCACGCGGCTGATGGAAGGCGCCGACGAGATTCTTGCCGAAGGCGAGATTGACGCCGGTCTTGCCGCCCACCGAGGCATCGGCCATGGCCAGCAGGCTGGTCGGCATCTGCACGAAATCCACACCGCGCATCCAGCAGGCAGCGGCGAAGCCGGTCATGTCGCCGACCACGCCGCCACCCAGTGCCACCAGACAGGCATCGCGGGTCGCGCCCAGCTCGCCCAGAGCACCAAAGATACGCTCCGCCGAGGCCAGCGTCTTGTGCTGCTCGCCATCGGGCAAGGTCAGCTGGGCGTGCACCAGGCCCTCCAGCCCGGCCCGCACGCGATCGGCATACAACGGTGCCACCGTCTCATTGCTGACCAGCAGCACATGCCTGCCACGAATACGCTCGCGCCACCGGTCCGAGCCAAGCAGGTCGCGGCCGACCCAGATGGGGTAACTGCGCTCGCCGAGCGCCACCTCGACGGTGTGTTCAAGCATCATCGTTTGCCTCCGCGGGCAGGCGTTGCCAGCTTTCCATTATGCGGTCACCAATGATGGTTGCTGCCCGGCGCACGGAGCAGCCGACGCAGCTGACCTCCAGGTCGGCACAGCCACGGTACAGCGGGTTGCGTGCCTCGGCGAGCGCCTCCAGACGCGTGCGGCGGTCCGGTGCGGCCAGCAGAGGCCGGCTGCGATCGCGGCGCAGGCGGCGCAATTGCTCGGCCACGTCGATATTCAGGTACACCACGAAGCCTCGTTGGCGCAGCCAGGCACGATTTTCGGCCGCGAGGACCACGCCGCCGCCACAGGCCAGCACGATACCTTCCTGCTGGCTGACCCTCTCCAGCATGCCGGTTTCGCGTTGGCGAAAGCCGGACTCACCTTCCTTGTCGAAGATCCAGGGGATGTCCACGCCCGCGGCGGCTTCGATTTCGCCGTCCAGATCGACAACGGCCAGGCCGAAGCGCTGCGCCAGCTGTCGCCCGATCGACGTCTTGCCGGCACCCATGGGTCCGATCAGGAAAAGATTGCTGGATGGGTTCATGCAGGGCCGCGACGGGATTGACGATGAAGTCGTCAGGGTACCCGCTTGCCCGCGGCATGTCAGCGTGCGAACCAACCGATCCCGGGACGTTACCAGTTGCCGTACCGGACCGAATCCACGAGAATTGGTCGCATGCTGAAGTTCGTCATCCTTTTTCCCCTGTACCTCGTCGTGTTGTTCTTTCTGGAGCTCTGGGCTCCGGTGGACCAGCACGTGATCACGCCGTGGACCGATTTCCTGGCCGATGTCAGTGGCTGGCTGATGCACACGTTCGACGACAAGGTGCTGGTGTACGACAACGTCGTGATGAGTTCGGTCACCGGATTCGGCATTGCCATCGAACGTGGCTGCAACGGCATCGAGGCGGTCATCATCCTGTTGGCAGCCATGCTGGCCTATCCTGCACGCTGGCTGGAAAAGCTCATTGGCATTGTGCTGGGTTGCCTGTCGATACAGGCGGTCAATCTGGTGCGAATCATCAGCCTGTACTACCTTGGCAACTGGAACCGCGTCTGGTTTGACTGGTTCCACCTGTACGTGTGGCAGGCGCTGATCGTGCTGGACGCGCTGGTAGCCTTCCTGATCTGGCTGGCCTGGATTCGCCGCCGGCAGCAGGCACGACGAGCTGACACAACGGCCACACCGGCCACCGAAACGGGCTGATTCTCGCCCGTGCCGAAACAAGCCGCCGGCAGAACGAACGTGCCGGCATTGCGGCCCTTGCGGCCATCTCGAGCAGGAGAAGCATCATGTCAGTAACAAAGATCATCGAAATCAGTTCCTCCTCGGACAAGGGCATCGAGGATGCCGTCCAGAGCGGACTCGACAAGGCTTCGGAAACCGTCAAGGGCATCAAGGGTGCCTGGATCAACGACATCAAGGTCGTGACCGACGACAAGGGCAAAGTCAGCGAGTGGCGCGTGAACATGCGCGTCAACTTCATGGTCGGCTGACCAATACGGCAACCCGCCATGGCCGCTCTCCCCGACTTCCTGGTGCAGCGCTTCGGCGATGTGGTGGCCGCGGCCACGGAAGCCGGGGAGATCGAGCCCACCGCCATGTCCCTGGCGACCCATGCCGAGGATGGCGGATTGAGCCTGCGCATGGTGCTGTTGAAAGGCATCGACAGTCGCGGGCCGCAGTTCTACACCAATTACCACAGCCGCAAAGGCCGGCAACTGGCCGCCGATTCGCACGTGGCCCTGGCGATGCATTTCAAGCGCCTGGAACACCAGGTGCAGCTGCGCGTGGAAGGCGTGGCCCACAAGCTGCCGGAGGCCGAGTCCGATGCTTACTTCGCGACCCGCGCGCGCATGAGCCAGATTGGTGCCTGGGCCTCGTTGCAATCCGAGCCGATGGCGGACCGCAACGCCTTCGAGCAGCGCCTGCGACAGTTTGAAAACAAGTTCAACGGCCGGGACGTGCCGCGCCCGCCGCACTGGGGCGGCTTTGTCGTGGACCCGAGCCTGCTGGAGTTCTGGCATGCCCGCCCCAACCGCCTGCACCAACGCGAAGTGTGGCGTTTCGAGGACGACGAATGGCAATCGAGTCTGCTGTATCCATGAAAAAGCATGCCGTCGAGTTTGTCGTCCAGGACAGCTTCACCGTGGCCACGCCCGGCCGCGGCCTGGAAAACATCACCGCGCGCATCGCGGCCGTCGTGGCCGCCAGTGGTATCAACTTTGGTCTGGCGCAGGTGTTCACCCACCACACCAGTTGCTCGCTGCTGCTGGGCGAAAATGCCGACCCGGATGTGGGCGGCGATCTGGAGCGCTTTTTCGCCCGCCTGGTGCCGGACGGTGACCCGATGTTCCGACACGCGGCCGAAGGCCCGGATGACATGCCGGCGCACGTGCGCTCGGTGCTGACCGCCACCAGCCTGTCCATTCCCGTCAGTGATGGCCACCTGGCCCTCGGTACCTGGCAGGGCGCCTTCCTGTACGAACACCGCCACCGACCACACCAGCGGCGCATCACCGTCACGCTTGTCGGAAGCTGATCCGGTCCGGCTCAACCGGCGGGTGGTTCGTCTGGCTTGACGTCGCCTTCATCGAGTTCGATACCGTTTTCCGTGCACCAGTATCGCGCGACCTCGGCATAGGCCTGATCACGGTAGCGGTACCAGTCATCCATGACGCCAAGTTCGAGGGCGGTGTCCTTGAAGCGCCGGAAAGCACCCTTGCCACGCAAGGCATTCGTCAGCCGGTCCGAAATCGCCGCGTTGTCGCGGCTCTCGGCAAAACGCCGCATCAGACTGTACTCGTGAAGCTCGAACTGGTCGGGCAGCGCGACAAAATCATCCGACGACGCAATCTCGCGACGGAGTCGAAGTTCGTCTTGTTGCCACTCGGGCAATTCCTCCTCGGGACGCCCGTCCGGCAAGAAGTCGGGATTGCCTTCCATAATGGTGGCCACTTCGCCGGTACGCACATTGACGAATGAGCGCATGACGTCGTCCTGGACTTCCAGCGCACCCACGATGTCACTGATTTTTACTTTCGCGTTCATGCACGCATCCACTGTTGCATCCCATTGTCATTCAAGCACTGGCGTTGCATTCAAGGTCGTCCGCGGGGTTCCGGGGACAGCGGCGGCACATCCGCCTGCGCATGCCGTGCCTGTTCACGCTGCCGGCGTCGTTGTTGCTGTTGGTCGATCCAGTCCGCCGGCGGCTCCAGCGGGATGCCGGCCTGTCGCAGCATCACGCGGATGGCACCCAGCTCGCTGCCCTGCTGGCGGCGAAAGCGCAGCGAGGTGGCCATGGTGTCCAGCCAGTCAAAAAGCTGTTGTTTCTGTGCCGGCGTCAACGAGGTGACATCCGGCCCGAAGTCGGGCACCACCATGATCTGGTCGCGGAACGCCTCGAACTGCCAGTCGATACGGCGCTCGGCGGCCAGCGCGGCCTCAAGGTCCGTGGCATCAAGTGCAGCGCGCCGATGCAGCACCAGGCCGATGCGATTGGCGATCACCGACGTCCCCTGCTGTTCCAGCAACAGGCCGATGCGGCGGCAATCGATCTGGCGCACGGCAAACGCCGGATTGTCCGTCTTGCAGGCCGCGGCCAACGCCGAATAACTCGGCATGCCAAAAGTCATCGCCAGAATCCAGGCGTGCGTATCACTGGCCAGCTTGCCGAAGCGCTGCCGCATGGCGTCATCCGCTGCCCGGACCCAGGGCGCACCTTGCGACAAGTCCAACGGTCGAAGCGGCGCCTGTGCCAGGCCGCGCTGCAAGCGAGTCGCGCTGGCAATCCACCAGGAATCAAAGCGCTCGGCCGCGGCCATGTGCTGCAGGATACTCGTCACGCGCTGACTGTCTTCGTGCTCCCGCGATTGCCGCAAGGCCGGCACCCAGGCAAAAGCATTGTGCGGCGCGACGGCCAGCAGGGCCATGCGCCGCTGTGTCAGGTCGCATGTCTCGATGTCGGCACACAGGCGCAAGGCGGCTGTGGCAATGTCGGCAGCATCGGGGTCCAGCGCGGCCGCACGATCCAGCAAGCCCAGGGCGGCAGTCGGTGACGGTGCAGCCGCCTCGCCGGTTTGGGGGTCAAGCCCGATGGCACTGGCCTCGAGGATGGCCGCGGCATAAAGCGCATCGGCATCATTACGGGCAGACAGCACCTGCACGGTGTCCATGCGCCATTGCATGGCCTGCGCCCATTCCGGACTAATCTGCTGCGCCGTGGCAGCCGGTGCCCAGGCCAACAGGACAATCAGCGCCGCGAGCCAAGCAGGGACAAGGGCGAGCAAAGCCTTTTTCATGAACCGCTCCCACGATACAGATACAACGAACTTATGGTCGCGGCCATGATCATGCAAGCGTCAAGCCGAACCGCGACTCCCCGTCCCGATCAGATCTCCAGCTCTTCCCAGCGTGCATAGGCCTGCTCCAGCTCGGCCTGCAGGCCGGCCAGTTCCTCGCTGGCGGTGCGCACCACGTCCGCGCCCTGATCGTAAAAGCTGGCTTCGGACATGCGCTCGCCCAGCACGGCAATACGCGTTTCAAGGTCCTCGATGCGCTGCGGCAGGGCCTCCAGCTCCAGCTTTTCCTTGTACTTCAGGCGGCGCTCGCCAGGCGGCTTTGCAGCCTTGGGTGGTTTGGCCTGCGCCGCTTTGCTTTCCGGCTTTGCGGTGGCCAGTTGCGGCCGCTGGCGCAGCCAGTCGGCATAGCCGCCAACGTACTCGCCCACGCGACCGCCACCTTCCAGCGCCATCGTGGAGCTGACCACGTTGTCCAGGAATTCGCGATCATGGCTGACCAGCAGCAGCGTGCCCTTGTACTCGGCCAGCAGCTCTTCCAGCAGCTCCAGGGTCTCGACATCGAGATCGTTGGTGGGCTCGTCCATCACCAACAAGTTGGAGGGCGTGGCGAACAAACGGGCCAGCAACAGACGGTTGCGCTCGCCACCGGACAGCCGCGTGATCGGCGCCCGGGCACGCTCCGGCGTGAACAGGAAGTTCTGCAAATAGCCGATGATGTGCGTGCGCTTGCCGTTGAGCTCGATGAATTCGCGGCCCTGGGCCACGTTGTCCATGGCAGTGGCGTTTTCATCGAGCTGTTCGCGGTATTGGTCGAACCAGGCCATTTCCAGCCCCTGGCCGACCTTCACGTTGCCGCTGTCCGGCGTCAACTGGCCCAGCAGCAGGCGGATCAACGTCGTCTTGCCCGAACCGTTGGGGCCGATGATGCCGATGCGGTCGCCGCGCAGGATGAGCGTTGAAAAATCGCGCACGATGGCCCGCTCGTCAAAAGCCAGGCTGATATTGCGTGCCTCGATGACCTTCTTCCCCGAAGCGCTGGCATCGGCCAGTTCCATCTTTGCCTTGCCGGCCTTCTCGCGACGCTGGCCGCGCTCGCGGCGCATGGCTTCGAGTGCCCGCACCCGGCCCTCGTTGCGCGTGCGTCGGGCCTTGATGCCCTGCCGGATCCAGGCTTCTTCCTGCTGCAGCTTGCGATCGAATGCTGCGTTGGCTTTGGCCTCGGCATGATCGCGCTCGGCACGTCGACGCAGATAATTGGCGTAGTCACCCGGCCAGTCGGTGAGCTGGCCACGGTCAATCTCGACAATACGCGTGGCCAATTGGCGCAAAAAGCGCCGGTCATGGGTCACGAACACGATGCTGCCGGCAAAGCCGCGCAGAAAGTCCTGTAGCCATTCGATGGCGGCGATGTCGAGGTGGTTGGTGGGCTCGTCCAGGAGCAGCACATCCGGTGCCGTCACCAACGCCCGCGCCAGCAGCACGCGCCGCTTCATGCCGCCGGACAAGGTGGCGAAGTCGGCATCGGCCACGAGCTCCAGCCGCGACAGCGTACTGTTGACGCGGCCATCCAGGTCCCAGCCGTGACCTGCCTCGATGCGCGCCTGCGCGCGCGCCATGGCCACGGTGTCACCGCTCGCTGCCGCGCGATGAAAAGCCGCCAGCTCGGCGCCCAGCTCGCCCAGGCCCGCAGCCACCACATCGAACACACTGCCTTCGGTGTCTTGTGGCACCTCCTGTTCCAGCCGCGCCACGCGCAGGCCGTCGCGGCAGCGAATCTCGCCATCTTCGGGCACGAGCGTGCCATCCAGCAGACGCAACAGAGTGGATTTGCCGGCACCGTTACGACCGACCACACACACGCGCTCGCGTTCGTCCAGCGCAAACTGCACGCCATCAAGCAACAGGGGGCCGCCGACGCTGTAGTCGACGTCGATCATCTGAATCAGGGTCATGGCGGTATTGTAGCCGTGCCCAGCGCCACTGGCCGCTGCGTCAACGATAAACTTGTCGCCGGTGTCCAATGCGCACCACCAACACCGTCACGGTTTCGTCCTGCAAGTCGGCGATGATGCGACAGGGACCGACGCGGTAACGCCAGTAGCTGCCCAGTTTCGAGCCTTCCAGCGGTTTGCCAACCATGCGCGGGTGCTCGGCACGGGCTACCCGTTCCAGGAGGTAGCGCAAAATGCGCTCGCGGGCGTCTGGATCAATCTTCTTCAGTGCCTTGCGGGCAGCGCGAGACAGCTCAATCTTCCAGGCCGAACTCACGCATTACCTCATCCAGTGACACGGTCGGGGATTTGCCGTCGCGGACACGTTGCAGTTCGATATCGGCCAGGTAGATGTCTTCCAGGTCATCCAGATAGCGTTCGATGGCCTCACGCGCATAAAAGGTCTTGGTGCGCCCAGTGCGACGCGCCATGTCGGCAAGACGTTTTTCCAGGTTTTCGGGCAGACGAATGGCAAGCATGCGATGGATCTCACACAGAGGTGCTATACGAGTATAGCGACTTCTCGGGAACGTGGCCGAAGCAGCAGTCATGCGAGAATCAAATGCCATGCCTCGCCCGATGCAAGCCATGCCCGCGCCTCTCCCGCCACCTTCCAGTCTGCGCTTCTTCCTCTACAGCCTGCCGCACCATGCTGTCGGCGCATTCCGAGGCTGGCGCCTGCTTTGGCATCTTGCGGCCATCGCCCTGACAGCGGCACTGGTGCTGTCCGGCTTCGATTGGTGGTACTTCGAGCACACGCGCAGCATTGGCCGTGCCGTGACCATGCCGGGCGTACTGCTGGGTGCCGTGCTGCCGGTGCTGCTACCAGTGGCACTGTTGCTGCTCGGACAGGTGCGCCACCAGGCCCACATCAAGGCCAGCGGCTGGATGCTGGGCCAGGCGGCGCTGCTGGGCAGCATCATCAGCTCCATCTACAAGGCTCTCACCGGCCGCCTGCATCCGCCCTTCGAACAGGTGGCACCCACGGACATCAGCCACCAATTCAACTTCGGATTTCTGGAGCACGGCATCTTCTGGGGCTGGCCGTCATCTCACACCGCCATCGCCTTTGCCATGGCGGTTGCGCTGGCCACGGCCTGTCGGCGTCACCCAGGCATGCGCCTTGCCGCACTCGCCTATGCCGTGTATGTCGGCCTGGCCGTGTCAATCAATATCCACTGGTTCTCCGATTTTGTCGCCGGGGCGCTGATTGGCACGATCATCGGCTGGACGGTCGGCAAAGGATTCGTGACACGGCAACAGGATTGGGAAGCCTGACACCGCCCGGTCGCAGCTTGTGCGACGCAAGCGCCGTAGAATGGCCGGGTCGCCGAGACCTTTGCGATGATGAAACCCTACGCCCGCATTGCCACCTGGCAGGCCTTGCGCGAAAAGCCCGTATGGAAGCTGCTGGCGGCCACGCATGCACCGCTGGTGGCCGGTTTGTTGCAGACCTTGCTGCTGGATGGTGAACGACGACTGCCGGCCTCGCTATTGCACGAGCGCCTGGAGCGCGAGTTGGATGACCTGCGCGATCGCGGCATGGACTTGCCACGCCATGCCAAGGCCTATGTGCGTGACTGGTTGAACGCGGGCTGGCTGGAGCGACGGTTCCCGGAAGGCGAAAGCGAGGAGCAGTACGAGCTTTCCACCGACGCCATCACCGCACTGCGCTTCCTGGCCAGCCTGGACACCGAGCGCAACGTCGCCACCGAATCCCGCCTGGCCCTGGTGATGCAGCAACTGACCCAGCTTGCGCGCCAGACCGACGCGGATCCCCAAAGCCGCTTGGAAGAATTGCTGGCACGACGCCAGCGCCTGGATGCCGAGATCGAGGCCGTGCGTGGCGGCGACGTGGAGGTGCTGGACGAGGACCGGGCGCTGGAGCGGGCACGCGAGATCATTGCCCTGGCCGACGAGCTGAGCAAGGACTTCCGCCACGTGCGCGATGCCTTCCAGCAGCTCGACCGCGAGTTTCGCGAACGCATCATCGACGACGACCGCCAGCGCGGTGACATCCTGGAAGCCCTGTTTGCCGGCGTGGACGTTATTGCCGAAAGCGAGGCCGGGCGCAGCTTCGACGCCTTTTGGCGCCTGCTCACCGATGCCCGCCAATCCAGCGAGCTGGAAACGGCCATTGATGCGGTCACCAGCCGCCCCTTTGCCAGCCAGCTCAGCCGACGCGAACGCGGCTTTTTGTTGCACCTGACGCATACGTTGCTGGACCGTGGCGGTCAAGTGCACGACGTATTGCAACATTTCGCCCGCAGCCTCAAGGGCTTCGTGCAAAGCAATGCCTGGGTCGAGCAACGCCGCCTCAACCAGTTGCTACGCCAGGCGCGCGCTGCTGCCCTGCCTCTGCGCGACGAGGTACGCGCCAATGCCCCGCTGGACTACATTTTCACCCAGTCCGGGGCACCTATCGATTCCCTGTCCCGCTGGCGCCTGCACGATCCGCGCATCAGCCACGTGGACGGGCACATGGACCGGGCCGACAAAGCCGATATCACCCTGGACAACATCGGCGAGCTGGTGGCGCATTCGGAGATTGATTTTGCGGCACTGAAGCGGGCCATCGGCCAGACGCTCGCTGACGGACGCGCGCAATGCTCAATCGGCGACGTGCTCGAACGACACCCGGCCAGCCAGGGCCTGGCCAGCATCGTCGGTTACGTTGCCCTGGGCAGCCGCCACGGCCTCACCGTTGCCGGACGCCGCGAGCTTGTACACTGGCAAGGCGAGGATGGCCGGCAGCGCGCAGCCCACATTCCGCTGTTGTATTTTCTGGAGGATCGTCGCCATGAACTGGCCTGACCCGGCACACGCGCCCGCCCCAGCCGACGACCCGGAGAAGGTCGGCGATGACGCCCTGTTCCCGGGCGACACCGGCAGCCTGCCCTTCGGTGCGCGCCGCGTGCTGTGCCAGCTTCTGGCCGGCCCCAGCCTGGAACAGACGCGCCACGGCTTGTTGTGGCCGGAATTGCTGCGCGAGGAAGCCACATTGCGCGACCGCCTGAATGAATTGTTCCTCGAGTTGGTCCTCGACCGCGAGGAAGGCGTGGCCTTCGTACGCCAGGCCGACACCGGCGAGCTGGACACGCCGCGACTGTTGCGCGCCAGCCCGTTGACCTTCATCGACTCGGTGCTGCTGCTGTTCCTGCGCCAGCGCCTGGCCGAAGCCGGCAATCGCGGCGAGCGGGCCGTGGTCGAACAGGACGAGATGGAAGCGCAAATGGCCATTTATGAGCCCACCCAGGGCACCGACAGCGCCGGCTTCGCACGTCGCGTCCAGGCCGCCATCGAGAAAATGAAAAAACACAGCGTGCTGCGCGCCATTCGTGGCAGCGACGGCCGTTATGAGGTCTCGCCGACCTTGAAACTGTTGTTCGCCGCCGAGGACGTACGTGCTCTGGGCGAAGTCTACCGTGAGCTGCAACCCCGCACGGACAACGGGGACACCGAGCCATGAGCGGCCCCAACGAGGAGCTGTTCCTCTCCGACCTGCCGACGCCGCGCCAGGAGCAGTTTCGCATGCGTCGGTTGCAAGTGTTCAACTGGGGCACCTTCAGTGGCCTGCACGATATTCCCATTGCCGAACGCGGCTTCCTGTTCGTGGGCCGCTCGGGATCGGGCAAGTCCACGCTGCTGGACGCCATCTCGGCCCTGCTGGTGCCGCCGGCACTGGTTGATTTCAACGCCGCCGCACGCGATGCCGTACGTCGTGGCCGCGACCGCTCGTTGATGTCGTACCTGCGCGGCGCCTGGGCCGAACAGCACGATGACGCCTCCGGCGAAGTGACCACGCGCCACCTGCGCGAAGGCTCCACCTGGGCCGCCATGGCGCTGGAGTATCGCAACGCGCTGGGCCGCAGCATCACCCTGGTGCGCCTGTTGTGGGTGCGCGGCAACGGCCATGGTGCCGATCAGGTACGCAAACATTTCTTCATCGCCGAGCGCGCCTTCGACCTGGCCGAGCTGGAAGGCTTCGACATGGACCTGCGCCGGCTGAAACACCGCCTGGACGACGTCCACCATCACACCAGCTTCAATGCCTACGCCGAGCGCTTCCGCCGCCTTTTGGGCATCGACAGTGAGCAGGCCCTGCGCCTGCTGCACAAGACCCAGTCGGCCAAGAACCTCGGTGACCTCAACGCGTTTTTGCGCGACTTCATGCTGGACAAGCCCGAGACCTTTGCCGTAGCCGACCGCCTGGTGCGCGAGTTCGGCGAGCTGGACGAAGCGCACAAGGCCGTCATCACCGCGCGCCGGCAAATCGACACGCTGGTTCCGGCACGCCGTGCCCACGAGGAGCTGGAAACCTTGCAGACCCGGCAGGCCGAACTGGACGGACTGCTGGGCAGCATTGATGCCTGGGGCGAGCATCGCCGGCTCGGCTTGCTGGAAGCGCGCCTGAAGGCCCTGGCCACGCGCGACGAGGGCCTGGCCGGCGAAGAGACCAGCCTGCACGAAGCATGGGTGGCCGAGGAACAACAACGCGATGCCTTGCGCGCACAGCACCATGAACAGGGCGGCGCCCAGATCACCCAGCTCGAGGAACGCCAGCAGCGCCTGCAACGCGAGCACGAGGATCGCGTGCGCCGACGCGGCGCGGCCGACCATGCCGCCAGAACGCTGGACCTGGAACTGGCCGACAACCCGCATGCTTTTGCCGCCCAACGCGCCCGCGCGCGCGAGCAACTGGAATCAGCTCAGGCGCGTCAGGAAGAAGCCGACAACCAGCGTCTGGCCTGCGCCATGGACAAGCGCGAAGCCGAAAAGGCATTTGCCGAGGCCCGCCGTGAGATCACCGCACTGGAAGCCAACCGCTCGGCCATTCCCTCCGGCTTGCAAGCCCTGCGTGCCCGCCTGTGCCAGGCATTGAACCTGGCCGAAAGCGCCCTGCCGTTCGTTGGCGAGTTGATCGAGGTGGCGGAAGACCAGCAGGCGTGGCGTGGCGCCATTGAGCGCGTGCTGCATGGCTTTGCCTTGTCCTTGCTGGTCGACCCGCGTCACCATGCGCGCGTGGCCGAGTGGGTCAACGCCACCCATCTGGGCGGCAAGCTGGTGTACTACCGCATTGACGACAGCCACCCAACAAGCGCCGCCGCGCCGCCGCGCTCACTGGTGCACAAACTGGAACTGGCTGACCACCCCTGGCGTGACTGGCTGCGCCATCAGTTGCAGCAACGCTTTGATTACGCCTGCCTGGACAGCGTGCAGGCGCTGCGCCAGGCGCGCCGTGGGCTGACCCGCGAGGGGCAGGTCAAGCACGGCCCGAATCGCTACGAAAAAGACGACCGGCACGGCATCGACGACCGCCGTCGCTGGGTGCTGGGTTTCGACAACAAGGACAAGCTGGCCCTGTACAAGACCGAGGCCGCCGAGCTGGCCGCGCGCATCACGGCGGCCGACGAAAAACTCAGAGCCATCGACGGCGAACGGCATACGCGTGCGCGCCAGGCACAGGCGGCCCAGGCGCTGGTGAATGTGGCCTGGAACGATATTGACGTGGCCGCCGTCCTCGACGAGCTGGATGGCGTGCGCAAGCATCTGACCGAGCTGCGCGAGGGCAATCGCAACCTGCAAGAACTGGGCCGGCAAATCGAGGCCGCGGAAAAGGCCGTCCGTCAGGCCCGCGTGGCGCTTGACCACGTGCGTGACCAGCGCCGCGATGCCCGTCGCGAGCGCACCGCACGCGAGAAGGAACACAAGGCCTGCCGCGAAGCGGTGGCCGCAAGCCATCTGGGCGAGACCGAATCCCGCGCGCTGGACGAACGCGCCGCGGCCCTGCCCGGCAAACTGAAGCTGAACAACCTCGACGACCACCTGCGCAAGCTGGAGCGCATACTGAACCGCGAACGCAGCGACACCGACAAGGCCATGCACGAGGCCAGCCAGCGCATTGTGCGCTGCTTCGAGGCCTTTTGCCGGCACTGGCCGGCCGATGCCGGGGATGTCGAACCGGATCTCGCCAGCGCCGCGGATTTCCTGGCCCGACTGAAACGCCTGGAACGCGACGGCCTGCCACGCCACGAGGCGCGCTTCTTCGAAATGCTGCGCACCCAGAGTGGCCAGAACCTGGTGGCCTTGCAAACCCATATCCAGCAGGCCCACAAGGCCATCCGCGCACGCATGGAGGACGTCAACGCCGGCCTGGAGCAGGTGCCTTTCAATCCCGGCTCCATCCTGCAGATCCGGCCCGAGGACCGGCGTCTGGCCGAGGTCGTCGAGTTCCGCCAGCAACTGCGCGACATCCTCGCCGAACAGCACAGCGACGACCGCGACGAAGCCGAGGCACGCTTCGACCGCCTGCGCGCGCTGGTGGCGCGGCTGGATTCAGCCGAGGCCGAGGACCAGCGCTGGCGCACGCGCGTGCTGGACGTGCGCCTGCATGTGGAGTTCATCGGTGAAGAACTGGCCAGCGAGGATCGTTGCCTGGTCGACGTGCACCGCAGCGGCGCCGGGCGCTCCGGCGGCCAGCGCCAGAAGCTCGCCACCGCCTGCCTGGCGGCCGCGCTGCGCTACCAGCTCGGCGACGAGGATGGTGACGTGCCGCAGTACGCCGCCGTGGTCATGGACGAGGCCTTCGACAAGGCCGACAACGAGTTCACCACCACGGCGATGAAGATTTTCGAGAACTACGGTTTCCAGATGATCGTGGCCACGCCACTGAAATCGGTGATGACACTGGAGCCCTTCATCGGTGGCGCCTGTTTCGTCGACATCAGCGAGCGGCACGACTCCAGTACGTTGATGATCGAATACGATAACGAAAAACAACGCCTGAACCTGCCGCAGCGCCAGGCCGCACAGCACGATGCGTGAGCCCGAGGCCGCGCTGACACGCCTGGCCGTACTGTGGCGGCGCCAGGCCGGCCAATGGCTGGGTGGCGGCGGCGAGTGGCCGCTGGCCTTGCCCCTGCAGCCACCCGGCGAGCGCCGCGCCATGAGCGACTGGGATGGCTTTCGCGCCTGGCGTGACAGTTGGGCTGCGTGGCGCGGGCCTGGACAGGTGCTTTGGAGTGAACGTCGCTGGCCCTCGCTGGGAAAGCAGGCGGTGCCCGAGCGCTGGCAGCTGGCCAATGCCGACGAAGTCGCGACGGCCCTGGGCCAGACGCGGCGCTGGACCAGAGCCGTGCAGCGCCGCGCCGAAGCCGTGGCTCGCTGGCCGCGGCTCGATAACTGGCTGCGGCGGCATGTCGACTGGCTGGCAGACACCGCGGACAGCGAATGGCAACGCCTCGGCGCCATGTTCGCCTGGCTGCTGGCCCATCCCGACTCAGGGCTGTTTGCGCGCCAATTGCCGGTCGCCGGACTGAACAGCAAGTGGCTGGAAGCGCACACGGGGCTTCTGGGCCAGTGGCTGCAGGCACAGCAAGCGGATGCCGAGCAGCGTGGCTTCTGGCCACTCAGCGGCCTGCGTCGCGAAGCCGACCGCCTGCGCCTGCGCGTGCTGGATCCGGCCCTGCGCCAGCGGGTGGGTGGCCTCGGCGACATCCAGACACCATTGGACGAACTGGCCCGCCTGGACTGGGCGCCGCGCACCGTCTTCATCGTGGAAAACAAGCAAACCGGTCTGGCCTTCACCGATCTTCCCGGCAGCGTAGTACTACTGGCGCGCGGCTACGCCATCGACCGGCTGCACCAGTTCCCCTGGCTGCAACAGGCCGACAGGTTGTGCTACTGGGGCGACCTCGACACCCACGGCCTGGCCATCCTCGGGCGCTTGCGCGGGCACTTGCCACGACTTGAATCGCTGTTGATGGACGAAGCCACCCTTCACGCCTGCCGCGCGTTGTGGGTGCAAGAGCCGACACCGCACGGGGCCGACCGCATCGCCCAGCTCGACGACGCCGAACAAGCCTTGTACCGCGACTTGAAACGTGACCGCTTCGGCCCGCGCGTGCGCCTGGAACAGGAACGTATCGCCTGGGACCACGCCTGGCCGGTGCTGCGTGCTGCCGCAAGGTAAGCCCATCGTTGTGTACCATGGGCTCCACCGGTCACATCGGGAAAACCGCATGGCATTGCACGTCAAGAATCTGCGCCGCACCGCGGACACGCTGGAGCAGGCCATCAAGCACCTTGAAAAGGTCGATTCGAACGACGAGGTGCTGTACGACCTGTTCCGCAACGCCGCCATCAAGAGTTTCGAGTTGTCGCTGGAGACCGCCGGCAAACTGTTGCAAAAGGCCTTGAAGGCCTACGGCGGCAATCCACGCGAGGTTGACCACCTGGTCTTCAACGATGTGCTGCGTCATGCCGGCCGACGCGGCCTGTTGGACGAGGATGCCGTCGAGCGCTGGTTCGATTACCGCGACAACCGCAATACCACCGCACACGACTACGGCCGCGGCTTTGCCAACGAGACCATGGCCATCTTGCCGAAGTTTCTGGTCGACATACGGGCGCTGGCCGATCGGCTGGAAGCGTTTTTCCAACAGCATGGCTGAGCCGCCCACGCTCGACCTCACCGACCGCCACCTGGCCATCCTGCGCCAGTTGCTGGCCCGGCACGTCCCGGAAGCGGAAGTGTGGGCCTACGGCAGCCGCGTCACCGGCCACGCCCAGCCGGGCAGCGACCTCGACCTGGTCGTGCACCAATCAGGCGCACCGGACCAACCCTGCCCTGGCCTGCCGGCATTGCGCCGCGCACTGCAACAAAGCCGCCTGCCGATGCTGGTGGATGTGCACGACTGGGCTTTTCTGCCCGCCGACTTCCGCGAGGAAATCTGCCGTTGCAAGGTGCGCCTCGCATGACCGACCATCGGCGGCACACAGGTTCTTTGTTGCCGCTCACACTGTTCAGCCGGCCTGTGGCACCATCGCCGCCAGTTTGTCAGGAAGATTCAACATGAAATACATCACGGGCCTGTTGTCGGCCACGGCCTTGCTGCTGGCACCGCTGGCCGCACAGGCCGAGCCGCCCAGTTTCAACTACGTCCAGGCCTCCGGCCAACACGTCAACCGCAGCGCCGACAGCGGCTACGGCTGGGCCGTCGAAGGCAGCGTGAACCCGTGGGGTGGCTGGTTCCTGTCCGGCAACTGGCAGGGCTTCGACAACTTCAGCAGCCAGGGCGACGACCTGCAAACACTGCAGGCCGATGTCGGCTACAAGTATGACCTTGTGGACACCGTCGCCGTATACGGCAAGGTTGGCTGGGCACGCGCCGAAGTCGGCAACTTCTCAAGCGACGGCGGCCACGCCGAAGTCGGCGTGCGCGCACGTCTGCCGCTGTTCCAGATCGAAGGCTCGGTGGGCCGCTTCGAACGCGGCGGTGGCTTCAACCGCTACGCCGCCACCGCCCTGTTCCACATCTTCCCCATGTCCTACCTCGCCGTCGGCTACGTCGTCGACCAGCGCTCCGGCTACCACGAAGACCGCTGGCAAATAGGTTACCGCGTGAGTTTTTGAGCCGGGAAGCGGGACACGGGAATCGGGAGCCGGGAATTGGGAACCGGTGCCGGATCCGCGCTGACGCGCTTGATCCGGCCTACAGCAATCCGGCCCGTACGCCGTAGGCCCGCTCAAGGAGCGTAGCGACGGAGCGGGCATTTGTGGCGGGAATCGGGAGCCGGAAATCGGGAATGATCGGCACCCGGGACCCGTCGGTTGGTCCGGTTCACGGCAATGGCGACGTCGCCGGCAATTCGTGTTCGGTCACCGGCAAGCTGACTCCAACAGCAAAGGCATGTCGGGTTCACGCTGCGCGTGATCCCGACCTACCAAGTGCCGAAGCCGACCGGATCAAGTAGGCCGGGACCGGCGCAGCCGGACCCGACGGCGAGGCCACGGCATGCCGGGCTGTTCTTACAACCCGGCGTCCTTGCGCAGGGCTTCGGCCTTGTCGGTGGCTTCCCAGGTGAAAGTTCGGGCGGTCTCGTTTTTCTTGCTGACTTTGCCGCCATGGTGTTCTTCCCAGCGGAAGGTGCGCTTGCCGGGCTTGCGGCCGAAATGCCCGTAGGCCGTGGTCGGCTGGTAGATGGGATGGACCAAATCCAGTTCGTTGATGAGGTCCCAGGGACGCAGCTTGAAGTGCTTGCGCACCAGTTTTTCGATGGCCTCATCCTCGACGCGGCCGGTTCCGAAACTGGTCACGAAGATGGAAGTCGGCTCG
>CAZOXZ010000027.1:0-21881 GCA_964583865.1 uncultured Rhodanobacteraceae bacterium
ATAGCAACCAGTATTCGCCTCAAATGGTCGAAAAATCGCTCTCAAAATGGCTGTGTCTCGCTCACATGGTTCCTACCGCCCAGGCTCCAAGCGGCGCCGGCAACCGCTTCCCGCTGACCGCGCAACGCGCCGTCAAAAGGCATCCGCGCTGGCGCGCTTCCACGGCTTGGCGTAGTTTTCCGGGATCTCGTCTGCCAGCAACTGACCGGGTGCAAGATAGTCGTACAACTCGGCATAGGACGCCGCTTTCTGGTCCGGCATGCGGTGCAGGATGTGCCCCGGCGTCAGCTTGTCCGGATGGTCCACGCCCATGATGCCCACCATGTCCAGGAAATGCTTCACGGTGGTGTCATGGAAGCGCTGCACACTCTTGCCCTTTTCATCCACTTGTAGCGCTTTGTAACGGCGCGGATCTTGCGTGGCCACGCCCGTCGGGCAGGTGTTGGTATGGCAGCGACGCGCCTGAATGCAACCGACCGCAAACATCATCGGCCGGGCCATGTTGCACACGTCCGCACCCAGCGCGACCTTGTGGGCCATGTCGAAGCCGGTGACCATGCGGCCACTGGCGATGATCCTGATGTCATCGCGCAGCCCCGTGCCCACCAGCACGCTGTGCACGAACGGCAACGCCTCATTCAGCATCATGCCGACCTTGTCGGTCAGCTCGATGGGCGCCGCACCCGTGCCACCCTCGGCACCATCAACCGTGATGAAATCCGGCGTCACGCCGGTCTCCAGAATGGCCTTGCAAATGCCCATGAACTCGCTGCGGTGGCCGATGCACAACTTGAAACCTACCGGCTTGCCATCGCACAGCTCGCGCACCCGGGTGATGAATTCCATCAGTTCGCGCGGCGTGGAAAACTCCGGATGGACGGCTGGCGACAGGCAGTCCTGGCCCACCGGAATGCCGCGCACCTTGGCAATCTCCGGCGTCACCTTGCTGCCTGGCAACAAGCCGCCATGGCCCGGCTTGGCACCCTGGGACAGTTTGATTTCAATCATCTTCACTTCGTCGCGGCAGGCCTTTTCCCGGAAGATGTCATCGTCGAAACGGCCCTCCGCGGTACGGCAACCGAAATACGCCGAGGCGATCTCCCAGATCACGTCGGCACCGTATTTCAGGTGGTACGGCGCCAGACCGCCCTCACCGGTGTCTTGCGCAAAACCACCCAGCTTGGCACCCAGATTCATGGCCAGCACGGCATTGGGACTGAGTGCACCGAAACTCATCGCCGAAATGTTCAGCCGGGAACTGGAATACGGCTGCCGGCATTGCGGCCCGCCGATGCTGACGCGCGCCGCCGACGGGTCGACCTTTTTCACGTCGATGGAATGCAGCGCATAGTTGTAGCCCGACTGGTGCAGGTCATACTCGGTACCGAACGGATGCACGCCCTCCCCGCCGCGCCCCAGCGCATACACCAGGTTGCGCTGCAGCCGGTTGTACGGTCGTCCGCTCTTGTCCGTCTCGATGAAATACTGGCGAATTTCCGGGCTGATGAACTCCAGCATGTAACGCAAATGGCCGATAACCGGGTAATTGGTCAGCACATTGTGCCGCGAGGCGATGTCGTAAATGCCCAGTGCCACCAGCGGCACGATGATCAACAAAAACCACAACGCCGCCGGATTGAAGAACGCACCCACCGCCACCGCCACCAAGGACAGCACGGACAAGATGTAAAACCAGATACGAATCATGTCCTGTCCTTCATCTGCTGCGGTTTTTTCAGTCTACAGGACGGCCGTCACGATCGCAGGTGGAGGACAGGGAGCCGGGAATCGGGAATCGGGAAGCGGGAAGCGGGAAGCGGGACCCGCACGCCGGATCCGCGCTGCGCGCTTGATCCGGCCTACCCGACCAACAACGCACGCCGTAGGCCTGCTCGAGGAGCGCAGCGACGGAGCAGGCGATCGTGCCGGGAATCGGAGCGCGGATCGCCAGATCGGCATTGCTTGCAGGCCAATGCGAGCATGGAGGCCTGTACTGCCTGTCGTGCAGAATGTCGACTCATGCCACGCTTTGCAGACCCAGGCCGCTTTGCCTGGCCAGGTCGTCGAAACCGGGAAATGAGGTGCCGACGTTGCCGCAGTCGCGGATGGTGACGGGGTCTTTTGCCAACGCACCGGCGACGGCAAAGGCCATGGCGATGCGATGGTCTTCGTGGCTGTCGATGTGGCCACCGTCGAAGCCCTGTGGCCGGCCCTTGATGTCGGCGCCGTCCGGGTGTTCGGTCACGGCGACGCCGAGGGCACGCAGGCCGCTGGCCATGGCCGCAATGCGATCCGACTCCTTTACCCGCAACTCGGCCGCGCCGCGCACACGGGTCGTGCCATTGGCGGCAGCCGCAGCCACGAACAGGACCGGGAACTCGTCAATCATGTCGCTGACGGCATCCGGCGGCACGTCGATGCCCTGCAATGGCGCATGGCGTACCTGCAAGTCAGCCAGTGGCTCGCCGGCCAGCTCGCGACGGTTGGCGAGACGGATGTCGGCGCCCATCAGCTCCAACACCCGCAACAAGCCAGTGCGACGCGGGTTGATGCCGACATCCGACAGGTACAGCTCGGAGCCGGGCACCAGGCTGGCGGCAACGATGAAAAAGGCCGCCGAGGAGAAGTCCCGCGGCACGGTGACATCACAGGCACGCAGGCGATGGCTGCCAGTCACGCTTGCCCTGCCCGGCTGACACTCGACCGGCCAGCCAAAGGCTTGCAGCATGCGCTCGGTGTAGTCGCGCGTGGGGCGCTTCTCGGTGACACATGTGCTGCCTTCGGCGTACAGGCCGGCCAGGAGCACCGCCGATTTCACCTGGGCGCTGGCTACGGGAGGCAGGTAGTCGATGCCGGCCAGGGCGTGCCCGCCCGTGATCCGCAGCGGCGCGCAGCCGTCGGTCATGGTGATGCCGGCCCCCATCACGGCCAGCGGGTCGGCAATGCGGGCCATGGGGCGGCGGCGCAACGAAGCATCGCCGGTCAGCACACTGTCGAAATGCTGGCCGACAAGTAGGCCGGCGAGGAGCCGCATACCGGTGCCCGAATTGCCGCAATCCAGCACGTCCGCCGGTGCCGTGAGGCCGTTCAGGCCGACGCCGTGCACCACACGCCGGCCCGGCCCCGGCGTGTCGATGCCAACGCCGAGGCTGGCCATGATCGCGGCCGTGGCGCGGGTGTCGGCGGCCTCCAGAAAACCGTCAATCGTCGAGGTGCCATCGGCCAGCGCCGCCAACATCACGGCGCGGTGTGACACGGACTTGTCGCCGGGAATGGCCAGCGTGCCGGACAAGGCGCGGGCCGGCCCGGTTTCCCAGTCCATCCGCGCGGTCATGGCAAGGCCTCGAGCAATCGTTGGTTCTCGGCTTCCGAGCCCACGCTGATACGCAGGTAACCCGGCAGGCCGTAGGCATCCACCGGCCGCACTACCACGCCGGCCGAGCGTAACACCGCCTCCAGCGAAGCGGCCTCGCCATGGCAATCCACCAGCAGGAAATTGGTGCGCGACGGCAGGCTGGGCCAGCCGCGTGCGGCCAGGCCGTCAGCCAGCCGCTGGCGCTGGACCCGATTGGCTTCGATACCGGCCCGCAGCCAATCGCGATCGGCCAGGCTGGCGCGCGCGGCCGCCTGTGCCAGCACGCCCACATTGAAATTCTCGCGCACGCCTTCCAGCACACGGCAGACGCTGGCGTGGGCCACCAGGTAGCCCACCCGCAGGCCGGCCAGACCATGGGCCTTGGAGAAGGTGCGCGTGACAATGAGATTGGGAAAGTCGCGGCGCAGGTCCAGCGCCGAAAAGCCGCCCTCGTGGCAGAAATACGCGCTGTAGGCCTCGTCCACCACCACCAGCACGTGCTCGGGCACCGCCTGCAGAAATTTTTCCAGGGCCTCGCGGTCGAACCAGGTGCCGGTCGGGTTGTTGGGATTGGCGAGGAACACCATGACCGTGTCCTCGCGTACGGCACCGGCCATGGCGTCGAGATCATGGCCCAGCGGTGCCGAGGCGTGATCCGCCGGCAAAGCCGGGACGGCGATGGCCGGCGCGCCGGCAGCCATCGCGCTCAAGGGAAACACGGCAAAGCCGTAGCGCGAGAACACCACGGACTTGCCCGGCGCGGCAAACACCTGGCCGAGCTGCATCAGCAATTCATGCGAGCCATTGCCGAAGACCAGTTCATCCGGCGCCACGTCCAGCTCGGCCGCCAACGCCCGGCGCAATTCACCACAGGCCGGGTCGGGATAGCGGTGCACGCTGGTCAAGGCCTGCTGCAACGCTCTCCTCGCAGCCGGTCCCGGTCCACGCGGATTCTCGTTGGCACCCAGTTCGGCGAGTTGTGGCCCGAAGCGGGCACGCAAGGCCACCAGATCATGCCCCGGATCGTAGGCACGCGGGTTGGCGAACGGCGGATTGGCCAGGCGCGTGGCGTCCAGCGTCATGGCACCGCCACCGGGTAGGAACCCAGAATCTTCACGCGCGTGGTAAACGGCGCCATGGCCTCCAGCGCCCGGCGCGAGGCCTCGTCCTCGACGTGGCCGGAAAAATCGATGAAGAAACCGTAGCTCCAGGGGCGATCATGGGCCGGCCGGGACTCGATGCGGCTCATGTTGACGCCGTTTTCCGCCAGTGGGCTGAGGATGTGGTACAGCGCACCGGGTTGGTCCTTGACGAACACCAGGATCGAGGTGCGGTCGTTGCCGGAGGCGGAAAAAAGTTCGCGCCCCAGCACCAAAAAGCGCGTGGTGTTGTCGCTGCGGTCCTCGATGGGGCCGGCCACGGTCTTGAGGTGGTACACCAGCCCGGCAGACTCACCGCCGATGGCCGCCGCATCGTCGGCATTACGTGCCTTGCGGGCCGCTTCGGCATTGCTGGATACCGCGGCAATCTCGACATTGGGCAAGTTCTGCCGCAGCCAGGCGCGGCATTGTGCCAGCGACTGGGGATGCGAGTACACACGCTCAACCTGGTCCAGTTGGCCCAGCCGCGACATCAGGAACTGGTGGATGGGCAGCTCCACCTCACCGCAAATCTTCAGCTCGGAGGTCAGGAACATGTCCAGCGTCGACTGGATGGTGCCCTGCCCGGAGTTTTCCACCGGCACGACGCCGAAATCGGCATTGCCGGCCTCGACCTCCTGGAACACTTCCTCGATGCTGGACAACGCCAGCCCGTGCGCCGAATGGCCGAAGTGCTTGCGCAAAGCCTGCTCGGTGAAGGTACCCGAAGGCCCGAGAAAACCGACCTTCAACGGTTCCTGCTGCGCCAGACAGGCCGACATCACCTCGCGGAACAGACGCACCATCTCGGCGTCCGACAGCGGCCCGTCGTTGCGGTCCACCACGCGGCGCAAAACCTGCGCCTCACGTTCCGGCCGGTAGTAGTCCACGGCCGCCTTCAATGGCCCCTTGGCGCGTCCTACCTGGTGCGCCCAGCGCGCACGCTCGCCGATCAACGACTGAATGTCGCGATCGATGGCATCGATGCGTTCACGGGCATCGGCCAGGCTGATCTTTTCCGGCTTGTCGTCCTCGCTCATCACTCACCCATGTCGCTGCGCAAACTCGCGCATGAAATCCACCAACGCTTCCACGCCAGCCAACGGCATGGCGTTGTACAGCGAGACACGCATGCCGCCCAGGCTGCGGTGCCCTTTCAGGCCAAGCAGGCCGGCATCCTCGGATTCACGCAAGAATAGCCCATCAAGCGTCGCCTCATGCAGCACGAAGGGAATATTCATATGCGAGCGCGCCACGGGCGCCACCGGGTTGCTGTAGAACCCGCCCGAGTCATCAATGCAGCCGTACAGGAGATCAGCCTTGGCCTTGTTGCGCTCGGCCATGACCGCCACACCGCCCTGCCCGGCCAGCCATTTGAAGTTCAGCCCGGCCATGTACCAGGCCCAGGTGTTGGGCGTGTTCAGCATGGAATCGCGCGCGGCGATGGCGGCGTAGTCGAAAATCTTTGCCATCGGCCGCTTCGGGCGCTCCAGCAGGTCGCGGCGCACGATCATCACCACCAATCCCGACGGCCCGATGTTCTTTTGCGCCCCGGCGTAAATGATGCCGCAGCGCGCCACATCCAGCGGTCGCGACAGGATGTCCGAAGACATGTCCACCACCAGTGGCACCTCGCCGGTGTCCGGCAAGCGATGGTACTGCACGCCGTGGATGGTCTCGTTGCTGGCCAGATGCACGAAAGCGGCATCCGGATCAACCTCGTCCAGTCGTGGCAAGTCACGGAAACCGTCCTTCTCGCCGTCGCCCAGCACGCGCACACGAACGTAGGGCCCGGCTTCCGAGGCGGCTTTTCGGCTCCAGTGGCCGCTGATGACATAGTCCGCCGAATCATCAACTTGCGCCAGATTCATGGGGATTTGTGCGAAGTGTTGCGTGGTGCCGCCATGCAGGAACAGGATCTCGTGGCTGGCCGGAACCGCCAGCAAGGCCCGCAGGTCGGACATGATTTCTTCGGCCAGTGCCATGAACGGCTTGCCGCGATGGGAAATTTCCATCACGGATGCGCCCTGGCCATGCCAGTCCGGCAATTCCTCGCGGGCCCGCTGCAACACCGCCTCGGGCATCGTGGCTGGCCCGGCACTGAAATTCCACTTGCGCGTCATGTCCTCTCCAGATCTCCCCGCACAACAACACATTCTGCGTCATGCCGCCAGCTCGGCATCAAAGTCATCCCGGCAGCAGCAACAGCCCGGCAATGATCGCGGCCAGCACCACCGCCACGACAAGCAGCCAGGCCATGCCATGCCAAGGCGACTCCTGGTCGGCCTCGGCAACACGCGCTGCCGGCGGCGGTGCCGGTGCCAGCTTGGGCGGCATCACCAGACCCGGTTCCAGGACGAAGCGATGCCGCCCCCAGATCAACTGATCGCCCACCGCCAGCACGCCGCGCCGCGTCACAAGGCCATTCACGGCCGGAAGCGGTGCGTCATCACCCACCAGCTCGAAGTTGGCCTGGTTGCCTACCGGAAACAGCCGTAAACAGCCGTCCATGTCCGGCAACAGGTCCGGATCAAGCTGAAAGCCGCCATGCAGGACCAGAAACCGGCCCGAAAGCGGCCCGGCAATGCCGCGCAACCCGGAGCAACTCGTGGCCGCGCCGGCATCTGCTTGCGGCCGCACCGGCGCGCGTGGCTCACGATCAGCAGGCAACAAGGTGAAGGCCGTGCCGGCAACGGCAATGCGGTCGCCGCAATGCAACACTGCCAACTCGCGCACGGGTCGCGCATTGACGTGTACGCGCTCAGCCCCCGGACACACCCGCAACAACCACAGGGCGGGGGTCAGTTGCAGTTCGAGATGGTGGTCGGCGACGTCGCTTTGGTGCAGCTGCACATCGTTGTCCGGCGCGCTGCCCAGTGTTACCACCGCACGATCAAGCAACACGTCAGCCGGCTCGCCCGAGGCGAAGCCCAGACGTGCCAGTATGGAAGCTGCTTGGTCGGTCATTGTTCGGGTGACCTGTCTCGACAAGCGCACAGTGTACCCTTGAGTTCCCTCCATCGGCCACACTTGTTCATGGCATCCATCTCCATCCGGCATCCACACCATCTTGACCCCACCCAGGCACGCGCCCGCGTCAACACGATCGCGGACGCCCTAGCCGGCAAGTATGGCGTCCGCTGCCACTGGCAGGACAATTGCCTGCACTTCGAGCGCAGCGGCATCGCCGGCCAGATCCGCGTCGACGACAACCGCGTGGACGTGTCCGCCGAGCTCGGCCTGGCACTGCGACCCTTGCGCGGCAAACTGCAAACCGAGGTCACACGCATGTTGATGGAGAAATTTCCTTGACAAGCCGCACACTGACACACGCCATGCTTTCGTGCCATAATGGCGAATTGTTATTCACCAAATGCGAAGGCAAGGCCCCATGGCCAAAGATGATGTCATCGAAATGGAAGGCACGGTGCTGGAGACATTGCCCAACACCATCTTCCGCGTCGAACTGGATAACGGTCACGTCGTGACCGCCCATATTTCCGGCCGCATGCGCAAGCATTACATCCGCATCCTGACCGGCGATCGCGTGCGTATCGAAATGACGCCCTACGATCTCACCAAGGGCCGCATCACCTATCGCATGAAGTAACTACCGGCGTCAGGCATTTTCTGCGCGCCCCCTGCCGAACGAACCGTCACCACGGTGGCTGCTACCCGCGAGCGGGCTTTCGCCCATGCTCGCGTGTCGTATCGTCACAACGCACCGGATCCCGCTACGAACCCTGGCGCTGGCGCTGTTGCTGCGGCTTGCGCCGGCGGCGACGCCTGGCCGCGCCGGCCCTTGCCTGATTGTTGCCGCTGGCCTTGCCGGTGCCGGCATTGGCATGGTGTTGCCTGCGCCGTCCACGGCTCTTGCCCGCCTTGCTGCCCGGGCCACCGGATCGCGCCGGCGCCTGCAGCTGCAACGGCTGGGCCGGCTCGAAGCCAGGCACTGAAACCACTTCCACAGGCTCTTTCAGAAGCCTCTGGATATCCCGCAGCAAGGCGGCTTCCTTCTGGCTGACCAATGACACCGCCAGCCCAGGCGAACCGGCCCGACCCGTGCGCCCGACGCGGTGCACGTAGTCGGCAGCCACCATGGGCAAATCGACGTTGATCACCAGCGGCAACTGCTCGATGTCCAGCCCGCGGGCAGCGATATCGGTCGCCACCAACACCGTCACCTGGTGCTCCTTGAAGCGGCGCAGGGCACGCGTGCGCTGGTTCTGGCTCTTGTTGCCATGGATGGCCGCAGCGCGCAGGCCGGCCTTCTCCAACTTGCGCGCCAGCTTGTCGGCGCCGTGCTTGGTGCGGCTGAAAACCAGGGTCTGCCGGCGGCTGTCCTCGGCGAGAATGTGCAGCAGCAACTCGCGCTTGCGTTCATGATCAACCGGATGCACACGATGGCTGACCATGTCGGCCACGCGGTTCGGTGGGCGCACATCGACAGTGACCGGCTGGCGCAGGAACTGCAGCGCCAGTTCCGTGACCGCGGGCGCAAACGTGGCCGAGAACAACAGGGTTTGGCGCTGCTTCGGCAAGGCCTGCAGGATTTTGCGCAGCGGCGGCAGAAAACCCATGTCCAGCATGCGATCGGCTTCGTCCAGCACCAGCGTCTCGATCTGGTCAAGCTTCACCGATCCCCTTTGCAGGTGATCAATCAGGCGTCCCGGGGTTGCCACCAGAAGATCGACGCCTTGCTGCAGCGCCTGCAATTGCCCGTGCATGCTCACGCCGCCGAAAATCGTGGTGCTGCGCAGCGGCAGGTTCTTGCCGCACTGGCGTGCGCTGGCGTGAACCTGCGCTGCCAGTTCCCGGGTCGGCGTGAGGATCAAGGCGCGGGGCCGCTGGCCACGGCGCTGGGTGGGCGCGGCCTGCGGAAACAGCCTGTCCAGCAAAGGCAGCATGAAGGCCGCCGTCTTGCCGGTGCCGGTCGGGGCGCTGGCGAGCACGTCCTGCCCGGCGAGCACCGGCGGAATGGCTGCCGTCTGGATAGCGGTCGGTTCACGGTAGCCCTGTTTTTCCAGGGCACCCAGCAATGCGGGCGACAGCCCGAAGCTTTCGAAAGTCACATTTTGCTCCATTGAGAAGAATCCGCCATACGGGCGGTGCGCCATGGTTACCCGAAGCGTTTCTCGGGGAACCGCGCAGCGAGCAAAGTCAGGAGATTGGACAGCACGTGACAAACACGCCTGTCCGGGTGATGGGCCGTTGCCGGATGGCACAAACGGACGCTGCCTGGGAGGAGGAAGCGTGCCCGGTCTGTGCGAGAAAGCAATCCACAGGCCCGATCACGGTGCGTCAGCATACCCCGGATCGCCGCCAAACGCCATGCCGGCATGGGCGTGACATCGCTCCCGTTCAGGGTCAGTACGACGATGCAGGCACTGTCGCAGGCAATCCAGCTGCCAGCCCGGCCGAACGACGCCGGTCGCTGCCACCTTCCAGCTGCCCGGTTTCGGGGTTGACGCGAATGGCCTCGGCCGCACCCCAGGACGACACCTGCTTGAACTGGTAGCCCATCGCTTCCAGCGCCGCACGCGTGGCTGGCGTCAGATAACCCGGCTCGACCATGACCTGGTCAGGCAGCCACTGGTGGTGGAAACGCGGAGCATCCACGGCTTGCTGCACGTTCATGCCGAAGTCGACGACGTTGAGGATGGTCTGCAGCACCGTGGTGATGATGGTCGAGCCACCGGGGCTGCCCGTGACCAGCACCAGCTTGCCATCCTTGAGCACGATGGTCGGCGACATCGAGCTCAAGGGCCGCTTGCCCGGCTCCACGCGATTGATCTCGCCCTGCACCAGGCCGAAACCGTTGGGCACGCCCGGTTTGGCCGTGAAATCGTCCATCTCGTTGTTCATCAAAACGCCGGTGTCACCAGCCACGCCGCCCATGCCGAACAGGTAGTTGACGGTGTAGGTGACAGCCACCGCATTGCCCGCGGCATCAACCACCGAGTAATGCGTTGTGTGCCGGCCTTCCGGATCAACCAGGCTGCCGTGTACCTCGGACGAGGGCGTGGCCTGGTCCGGCTTGATGTAGCTGCGGATTTCTGCTGCATGCGCCTCGGAGACCAACTCGGCCACAGGGTTGTCGACGAAGGCCGGGTCGCCCAGGTAAGTGTTTCGGTCAGCATAGGCATGGCGCTCGGCCTCGACCACATAGTGCGTGGTCTTCGCCGAAGCGTAGCCCCACTCGTCCAGCGGGTACGGCTCGATGATCTCCAGAATCTCGCACACGGTGGTGCCGCCGGAACTGGGCGGCGGCGAGGAAATGACCTCGTAGCCCTCGTAACCGCATGCCACCGGTGGCCGCCATTCCACGGTGTAGTCGTAAAAGTCGTGCAGACTGAAAATGCCGCCATTGGCACGGCTGGCCGCGACGATGGCCTTGGCCGTCTCGCCTGAGTAGAAGCCGGCATTGCCCTTGTCGGCAATGCGCTCCAGGGTGCGCGCCAGGTCCTTTTGCACCAGGCGCTCGCCCACCTGCCACGGCTGGCCATGGTTCAGGAAAATAGCCGCCGCATCGGGGTGCTTGTGGAACTTGTCCGTGCTGGTGTGCAGAATCTTCACATCACCCTCGCGCAGCACGTAACCGTCACGCGCCAGCTTGATGGCAGGTGCCATCACCTCGACCAGGCTCATCGTGCCGTATTTTTCCAATGCTGCGTTCAGGCCCATCACCGTGCCCGGCACGCCCACCGCCAACCAGCTTTCCGAGCTCAGCCCGTCGATGACCTTGCCGTTGTCGTCCTGGAACATCGTCGTGGTCGCCGCCAGCGGTGCCTTCTCGCGAAAATTCAGGAACAAGTTGCGACCATCGGCCAGGTGGATGACCATGAAACCGCCGCCGCCGATGTTGCCACAGCAAGGATGCACCACGGCCAGCGCATAACCGATGGCCACGGCGGCATCGATGGCATTGCCACCGGCAGCAAGGATGTCCACGCCGACCTTGGTCGCCAGGTGCTGGGCCGTCACCACCATGGCCTTGTCGGCCACCACCGGCTCGGCCTGCGCCAGCTCGCGGCGCGTGGCCGCCTCGCCGGAAACATCCAGCGCCTGGGCCGAAATAACGTGTGACGTTGCCTCCGGCACCGCGCTGCAGCCAGCCAGGCCAGCCAATGCCGCCGCCAGCCCGAGACTGACCAACTTGCTCATGTGCTGCATGTCATTCTCCGTCGAGACACCCCAAACCCGGCACTTTTGCAGCCATGCCACGGCGCGTCAAGACGGATGCACGCACATCCCGGGCGCGGGACAATGGTCGCATGCTCGAGACACGCTTCCATGATTCCATCGATGAGATTTCCGCCGCGTCGTGGCAACGACTCGTCGGCTCGGACCATCCGTTCACCCATCATGCCTTCCTCGCCGCACTGGAGGAACACGCCTGCATCAGTCCGGAACTGGGCTGGCAACCGCACCATCTTGGCCTGTACCGGGACAACCGGCTGGTGGCTGCCGCACCCTTGTACCTGAAGGGCAATTCACGCGGCGAGTTCGTTTTCGACTGGGGCTGGGCCGATGCCTTCGAGCGCGCCGGCGGGCGCTATTACCCGAAGCTGCTGAATGCCTCGCCCTGGTCACCCGTGACCGGCCCCCGCCTGCTGGCCGGCCATGACGGAGACACGACGATGTTGCGCCGGGAACTGGTCCGGGCCATGGTCGACGAATGTCGCAAGCTGGGCCTGTCATCCATCCACGCCAATTTTCTCGTGCCCGACGATGCCGCGGCCTTCGATGACACCTGGCTGGCGCGCACGGACATCCAGTTCCATTGGCACAATCACAGCTACCGCGACTTCGACGATTTTCTGGCGGCCCTGACCCACAAGCGCCGCAAGAACATCCGTCGCGAACGCCGTCAGGCACGTGAGGCCGGCCTGGAGTGCCGCGTGCACGAGGCCCACGACCTCGACGAGGCCGACTGGGATGCCATCCACACCCTGTACCAGGACACTTTCCGGCGCAAAGGCAACATCGGTGTGCTGACACCCGGCTT
The DNA here is from genome assembly GCA_964583865.1 of uncultured Rhodanobacteraceae bacterium. Lineage (GTDB taxonomy): Bacteria > Pseudomonadota > Gammaproteobacteria > Xanthomonadales > Rhodanobacteraceae > DASSBG01. The sequence continues at coordinate 12,503 of CAZOXZ010000027.1, forward strand.
TCTCAAGGCCGTGGCCGGCCATCCCGACATCCACATGCCGGTGGCGCTGGCCCGCCGCGGCCGGGACATCATTGCCATGGCCTTGTTCTTCCGTAGCCACGATACCCTGTACGGCCGCTACTGGGGCAGTCGCGAGGCGCATCCCGGCTTGCACTTCGAGCTGTGCTACCACCTCGGCATCGACCACGCCATCACCCACGGCCTGCAGCACTTCGAGCCCGGCGCCCAGGGCGAGCACAAGCTGCTGCGCGGTTTCGTGCCCGAAGTCACGCACTCACGCCACTTCATTGCCCATCCAGCATTCCACCGCGCCGTGGCGCAGGCGCTGGACAAGGAGCGCGAAGCTGTCGAGAATTATCGTCAGGCGCTCATGACACATTGGCCTTACACACGACGATCACCGGAGGCGTCCTCGGCATGATGAAGCTGCCCATCGGCTTCCTGTTTCCCGACGCCCGGCCGCATTTCCCCGAGCCATCCAAGGCCATGATCACACCCAACGGCCTGCTGGCCGCCGGTGGGGCGCTGACGCCCGAATGGCTCATCGAGGCCTACCGTCACGGTATCTTCCCGTGGTTCGGCAAAAACGAACCCATCCTGTGGTGGTCGCCCGACCCGCGTTTCGTGTTCGACACCGACCGCTTCCATGTCAGCCACAGCCTGCGCAAGCACTTGCGCCGCTGCGGCTGGACCATTCATGCGGACCAGGCCTTTGACGAGGTCATCGCCGCCTGTGCCGCGCCGCGGCCGCAATCGCCCGGCACCTGGTTGACGCCAGCCATGATCGCGGCCTACCGTGAGCTGCATCGCCTCGGCCACGCACACAGCATCGAGGTGCGCGATGGCGAGCGTCTGGTCGGCGGCGTGTACGGCATTGCCACCGGCCACGTGTTCTGCGGCGAGTCCATGTTCAGTGCTGCCAGCGGCGGCTCGAAAGTCGCCCTGCTGGCCTTGTGCCGCAAGCTGGCCTCGTGGGGCTGGCCGCTACTGGATGCCCAGGTGCCGAACGACCACCTGATGAGTCTTGGTGGCCATTTCCTGCCGCGCAGCCGTTTTCTGGAAATCCTTGCCGACGGCCCGCCGCCCATGTCTGCACCACGGAGCTGGCGCGATACCTGGCCCGCCATCCAGGCTGCCGACCTGGCCTGAACGGCAACCCCGGCCCGGAACCCTCAACCGCCCCCACCGGGACTTTCCTGCGAGTTGTCATTGCCCCGACGCTGGCGTACATGCATGCCGAGGTTGTAGATCGACACAAAGGCCGGGAACAAGGTCGAGACAATCCCGACCGAATCATTCTTGCCCAGCACGAAATACGACAGCATCATCAGGCTGCCCGCCACCGAAAGCAGCCAGAAGGCCAGCGGCATCACCACACGTTGCATCTTGCGCGTGTAATAGACCTGCACGAACCAGCGACTGGCGAACAGGAACGAACCCGCCAAACCGACGGCTTTCCACGGCGTCAACTCGAACTCCAGCAGTTTGCGCAGCAATTCCTGGATGATTGTCTCGGTCATGGTCTGTTCCTGTTGTGCGCGACAAAACGGCCATTGTACGGCGGCCGCGACAGCACGGGGTCTACGAGGTTTACAATGGACGTTTCTCTTGCCGAATTCTGCTGCCATGAGCCAAGCCGAAAATTCCAGCCTCAACGACGAGCAGTACCAACTCATCGTCGCACCGGCATTGCAGGTCACGGCCGAGCTGGCCGCCGTGCGCGGTGACCCCGAGTTGTACAACGATCTGGCTTCCATGCTGGTCATGCGTGCCCTGATCAAGGCCTTCGGCGCGCTGTACCTGGAAGACGGCGCGCATGACACCGTCACGCGGGACGCCATCGCCGCGGCCCCGGATGCGGCCAGCAGCCTGGTGCTGCAACGCGCCGAACTCACCGAGCAGCAATTCCGCGAATGCCTTTGGGCACTGGACGCGGCCGCCGGCCAGCTCGGCGAGGACATCTTCGCCGGCCTGCGTGAGGCCGTCCTGCCGGCATGGCAAGCCTTGCAGGCCGGCAACCGCGAGCAGGCCGTGGCACGGCTGAAGTTTGCCGCCGGCAACCTCGCCGGAGACATCGACAAGTGGGAGTATGCACGCGATGCCGCCAACAACAAGGCATCGGCATGAGCACCACACCGGACACACTGGCTACACGCTGGGAAGCCTTGCACGACCGCGTGCGCCAGGCCTGTCGTGATGCCGGACGCGCCCCGGAGGACGTCAACATCCTGCCGGTCAGCAAGACTTTCGGTCTCGATGCCATCGGTGAGGCCATCGACATCGGCCTGACCCGCTTCGGCGAGAACAAGGTGCAGGAAATCCGTTCCAAGGCGCCGGCACTGGAGCAACACGGCATCGACTGGGTGATGATCGGCCACCTGCAAAGCAACAAGGCCAAGTACGTCGCTCGCCTGGCCAGCGAAATCCAGAGCCTCGACCGCCCGAGCCTGGCGCACAAGCTGCACCAGCGTCTGGAGCTGGAAGATCGCGACATCGAGGCACTGGTGCAGATCAAGACCAGCACCGAACCCAGCAAGTACGGCCTCGCCCCCGAGGCGCTGCCCGCATTTCTGGATGAACTCCGGGACTATCCGCGCCTCAAGGTCCGCGGGCTGATGACCATCGCCATCCACACCCGTGACCCGGACGAAATCCGCGCCTGTTTCCGCCGCCTGCGCGAACTGCGCGATGCCGAGGCCCGCCGCGGCCATGACCTGCCACGCCTGTCCATGGGCATGAGCGGGGATTTTCCCATCGCCATCGCCGAAGGCAGCACCGAAGTGCGCATCGGCACCGCCATCTTCGGCAAGCGACCCTATCCGGATTCCTACTACTGGCCGGAAAGTGGCACCGGCGACCCGCAGCAAAAGGGATCGTGACCTTTACGCAGCGCAGCCTCGCCCTGATAATGACCGTTCAACATCGTCGGAGAAACGCATGGGATTGATCAGCTTGCTGTGGGGCATTGTTGCCCTGATTCTGATGGTCGTCGCCTTCATCCCGCTACTGGGCTGGGCCAACTGGGCGGTCATCCCCTTTGCCGTCATCGGCGCCATCATCGCCGCCATCGCCCTGGCCTTCACGTCCGATGAAAAGAACGGCCGTGCCAAGACCGGCCTGACCCTGAACGCCATCGTCATCGTCGTTGGTGTCATCCGCCTGTTTCTCGGTGGCGGTATCGTCTGAACCCGGGCCGGCGAGCAAAATACATTGACCGCGCGTTCCGCTACTCGTAGAATGCCGCGTTCACTGGGCGGTTAGCTCAGCGGTAGAGCACTGCCTTCACACGGCAGGGGTCACTGGTTCGATCCCAGTACCGCCCACCAGTGAAACTCCCGGCAGCAACCCGTGGAAACCACGAGAAGAAGTTGCCGCAACGTATTGATTTGCCGTTGTAGCTCAGTCGGTAGAGCAACTGATTCGTAATCAGTAGGTCGCCAGTTCGATTCCGGCCAACGGCACCAATCAAAACAGGCACTTGCCGCATTTCGTGGCAAGTGCCTTTTTCTATGCTCACGCTCCGGTGCTCGTGCGGCGCTCGTTTGGCAACCGCCCGCGAATTTGCATGCGACAGGCCCCGGAATGACGGCTGAGGGCAGGCCGAAGTCGAAACACCGTCATTCCGGCCGCGCCGCCCGGCCGCGCCGTTCGCCCGTTCTTGCTGGTACGCGTGGCGGCTCCGCAAACAGCATGCATCCGTGTGCTAAAGTAAGCATGCGAGCGCACTCTTAACTGGTATTTTCCTTGAAAGATGTTTCAAATGAAGAAGTTGTCGATCACCTGAAGCGTCTCAATCCGTGGTGGGGTGGGGGCGCGATGGATCAGGACACGCTGGACCTGCAACCTCGCGCGTATCTGGATCCGGTGCAACAGTTGCTGTTGGAGCCGGGTTTACGACGCGCCGTGGTTTTGTTGGGACCACGACGGGTGGGCAAGACGGTCCTGATCCGGCACTTGATTGCGGAGTTGCTGGACCGACAGGTTCCCGCGCAGCGAATCGCCTACGTGGAAATGGATCATCCATTGCTGCACGGCCAGACACTGGATGCGCTGGTGCAACGCATTGAGTCGGTAACTGAGCCCGCTGAGGGCGTGCGCTATCTGTTTTTTGATGAAATCCAGTCCCACAAGGATTGGGAAAAGCACCTCAAGCCGCTGGTGGATCATCGCCCGGACCTGCGAATCCTCGTGTCGGGCTCGGCAGCCGCAGCGTTGAAGCGGAAGAGCAGCGAATCCGGTGCCGGGCGCTTCACCGATTTCCTCCTGCCGCCCTTGACGTTCCCCGAGTACCTCATGCTTCGCCATGAGCCGGCGGCGATCGAGGCCGTGGAACCGGGTGTGTACCGCCTGCTGGACATCGGTCTGCTCAACCGCCAGTTTGCGGATTATGTCGATTACGGAGGCTATCCGGAGTTGGCCCTGTCAAACGTCGTGCGCGGCAACCCGGAACGTTTCGTGAAATCCGATATTGTTGACAAGGTGCTCCTGCGTGACTTGCCGCAGTTGTACGGTATCCAGGACATCCAGGAACTGAACTCGCTGTTCACCTTGCTGGCTTTCAACACGGCCGAGGAGGTGTCCTTCGAACATATTTCGCAGCGCAGTGGCGTGGGCAAGCAGACCATCCAGAAATACATCGAGTATCTTGAGGCTGCCTTCCTGCTCAAACGCGTCTTCCGTGTTGACCAGGATGGCAAACGCTACAAGCGCGAACGCAGTTTCAAGGTGTACTTGACGAACCCCGCCATGTACACGGGACTTTTCGGAACACGGTCGGTTGACGATCCGGCGTTTGGCCACCTGGTCGAGACTGCGCTGTTCGCACAGCGCTTCCACGAGGATGTCCGGCTCAACTATGCACGCTGGGGACGCAAGGATTGCGAGGTTGACATGGTCGAGTCCTCCCTGGCCATGCAGCCGCTGGTGGCGCTGGAGATCAAGTGGAGTGACAAGCACGCCGAGAAGCCAGAGTCGCTGAAGGGCTTGATGAAGTTCATGCGGAACAACAAGCTGTCCGAAGCCTGGGCCACCACGCGGAGCCTGACTCGCGTGCAAACGCTTGATGCGGGCGAAGTGCGCCAGGTGCCTGCCGCTGCGCTGGCTTTCCACTACGGCGTCCGTGCCGTCGAGGGTCGTCTGGCACGGTTCCATGTACGCATCGCGCAGGGCCAGGCCTGAGCGGCTGTGGTTTTTCAAACCCGAGGCCCGGCCATGGGTGAGCCGGACCGTGCTGCCAGTGACAGCCCACAACCGGCAAACGGCCAGGAACCTGGGCGGCAGGAACCATGTGAGCGAGGCACGCGCCGTTCTTGACCATGTACTGAATTTCCGTATAGCCCGACGTATGCATACCGCCATTGAAACACCGACGTTTGAGCGCCAAATGGACAAGTTGTGGTCGGAAGATGAACGCTTGGCGTTTCTCGCTTCGTTGGCGGCACACCCGGAGGAGGGTGATGTAATTCCCGGCGTTATCAAGAAGGTGCGTTGACATGAATGTCGAAAAGGTGGCCAAGGTGATCGAGGCGGATGCCGGCGAGGCGTTGCCGGAGCTTCGCCAGGCGTTGGCCGAGGCCGCGGCCACTCGTGCCGGGGGCCGGCAAGCGGCTCGGGTGACCACAGAAGCGCAGTTGTTGGTGCGCTCGGCACGCGCTGCATTGTCATTGTCGCAAGCGGAGCTGGCGGCACGCATCGGAACACCGACTGCCACGTTGCGGAACTGGGAGCAAGGTCGTTCGGCACCGTCCGGGGCTGTGTTGTGCTTGCTGCGTCTGCTGCTGGCGCATCCCGAACTGTCGGCGGAACTGGCGCCGGCGTAGTACGGGATTCCCGACCGCAGGTCGGGATCATGCGCAGCGTGAACCGGACATTTCCCCACACGCCGCCCGCTGTCGGGTCCGCCTGTGCCGGTCCCGACCTGCACCGATGCATCCCGCCGACCACCCGGATGCTTGCCGGTGCCGACGTAGGTCGGGATCCGCCGAAGGCGGAACCCGACATTGATACATAACCGACCGGCGGGCCGTAGATCAGCATCACGCGCAACGTGAACTCGACATTTCCAGGTGTATCCGAAAGCGGTCAATGGCTGCTTTCGGGGGTTCGCTGCAGGCCGTGGCCGATGCCGGGATGGCACAGTCAGGTGCGCGACGGCGTTTTCCGGGGCCGCAGGAAGTGGATCACGAGGCCAAGAATGATGAAGGCCCAAACGAGCACCGTCATCAGCAGCATCAGCCAGGTCGGAAGCATGAGGATGAAGTGCCATGGACTGTCCTCGCTTACCACGCCGAATGCCGGCAATGCTGCCGTAATCAGCGTGATGACGCCGAACCAAAGCAGAAACCTCATGAGACTGTCATCAAGCATGGCTTGAGTATAGGGAGCCGAAGCTCCCGGGGCCAGGCCACCCTGGCAACTCCCGGTGCGTGATCGGCGTGAAAGCCCGGTGACCGAGAATATGAGCCATGAAATGAATCCTGTGAATCTTTCAAGCGTGAAGCCGACATGCTCCACGCGTTGCCAAACCGGTTCCGGTTTTGATCCGTGTGCCTCAGCGTGAACCTTGCTGCCGGCGCCTGGCATCAGCGGCTTCGATGCGGGCGCGCTCGCGTGCACAGCTGCGCTGGGCCTCGTCAAATGTCCGTACCCAGTTTTGTTTCTGCCGGGCCATCCGCGATTTGACGACGTTGATGTTGGTGTCGATCTGGTCGACATGAATGTACCCGAGTGTGGTCAGGGCCACGCCTGACCGGCGCTGGCGCAAACGCGCGAGTTCGGCTTGCAGTTCGGTGACGGTTTCCCTGGTGGTGCGCCAGGTGTAGGCGGTGCGGTTGTCAACGCACTTGTCCTGCCAACGATCCAGTTCGCTGTCACGCATGGACGCGTCAACATAGGCCTCGGCAGCCTTGCGTCGCCGGATGCTGTCAGGGCTCGGGATATGCGGCGGTGGTACTTCCACCCGCTGCGCATCCTTGCCGCAAGGCTGACCGGAAAAGACCACGCCATTGGCCGTCTCGCACTTGTAGACGGGTTGCAAGTAAAACGTTTGCGCAGCTGCCGGCCCGGCCGCCAGCAAAGGCAACAACAGGACCGGGAGCAAGCTGCCACGCATCATTCCGCCTCGTCGGATGCCTTGTTGTCCGAACCCAGCGCCTTGCGCACCTTCAAGTCGCCAACGCGCACCGTACCACGCCACATGGCGTCGCGGTTGGCGAAGTATTTTTCCGGATCCCAGCGCCAATCGTCCCAGAAATCGGGATCACCACAGCCTGGCATCAGGCCGCCGCCGCTGCCACCGCAGGTTGTACGCACACCGAAGTTGAAGCCCACGCGCGAACCGGTCATTTGCAGACGTGCGGTACGCAGCTCCAGGCGCATGCGATCCTTGGCGACCGCGTCGCCGAACACCGGCTCGAGCTTGGCCAGTTCATCGCTGGAACGCTCGAAGTCGACCGGACTGAGTCGATTGCAAACGGCATTGCGCACGCGCACGAAGCGTGGGTACTCGCGTTCGGCGGCCAACATCAGCCAGGCGCAGGCCATGGCCGAATCAGGAGCCATGCCGCGCCCGTTGAGGTACAGCATGGCGATGCTGAACTGGGAAAATTTGTCGGCGTACATGGCACCGATGCGGAAAAACTTCATCGCACCGTCGTAGTCGCCCTCGAACAGGCGATGCAGGCCGGCATACTCGCCGAAAAGGTCCGGATGCCCCCAGGTCCCGCGGGTATCGAGCGTCTTCAGCAGCGCCTCGATTTCCGGCGTCATCTCCGGCGGCGGCGGCGATTGCCAGCCCGTGTCGGTGGCAGCATCAGCCATGCCCGCGCTGGCGGCAACGGCCGGGCCGGCGAGAAAAAGCGTGGCGGCGCATGACAGCGCGACGAGGAGTCGGAACATTGATTCTTCGCTTTCGAACCAAGGTCGAGTCTACCCTGAATCACCGGGAAGATCGAACCATACTGCCCATGTCGCCGCCCTGCCCGGCCCCATCCGATTGCCCGGACACCTCGTCATGGCTGGTACAATGTCGGTTTTCGTTTTGCGCGGAGAACGGCCTTGACTGATCTGGTGTTGTGGCTCGACAAACTGGGCATGGACGACCTTGCCCAGGTGGGCGGAAAGAATGCTTCACTGGGCGAAATGATCGCCAATCTCGCCAATCTCGGCGTCTCGGTTCCGGGCGGTTTCGCGACCACCGCAGAGGCCTATCGCCAGCACCTTGAGGACACCGGCCTGGCCGAGCGCATCAAGGCGCGCATGGAAGGCCTGGATGTGGCTGACGTGGATGCCCTGGCCGCAGCCGGCAAGGACATCCGTGGCTGGATCATCGACACGCCGCTGCCGGACGATCTCGCTGACGCCATCCGCGACGCCTACGCCAAGCTGTGCGCCGATGCCGGCGGCAAGGATGTGGCCGTGGCGGTGCGCTCGTCGGCCACCGCCGAAGACCTGCCCGATGCCAGTTTTGCCGGTCAGCAGGAGACCTTTCTCAACGTGGTCGGCATCGAGGACGTGCTGGTCGCGGTCAAGGAAGTGTTCGCTTCGCTGTACAACGACCGTGCCATCGCCTATCGCGTGCACCACGGCTTTGCCCACGAGGATGTGTTTCTGTCCGCGGGCGTGCAGTTGATGGTGCGCTCGGACGTGGGTGCTTCGGGCGTGCTGTTCACGCTGGATACCGAATCGGGCTTCCGCGACGTGGTCTTCATCACCGGCAGCTACGGCCTCGGCGAGATGGTGGTGCAAGGCGCCGTCAATCCGGACGAGTTCTATGTCTTCAAGCCCACGCTGACAGCCGGCAAGCAGGCCGTGCTGCGGCGTCAGTTGGGTGCCAAGCAGCAGCGCATGGTGTATTCCGATGACCCGGCCGAGCGCGTGCGCATCGAGGAGACGCCCGCCGAGCTGCGCAACCAATTCTGCATCAGCGATGACGAAGTGCAGGACCTGGCCCGCCAGGCGCTGGTGATCGAGGAACATTACGGCCGGCCCATGGACATCGAGTGGGCCAAAGACGGGAACACCGGCAAGCTGTACATCGTGCAGGCCCGGCCGGAGACGGTGAAGGCCCGCAGCAGCGCCACGCAACGCGAACGTTTCGAGCTCAACGAAACCGGCGAAGTGCTGGTCGAAGGCCGCGCCATCGGCCAGAAGATTGGTGCCGGCCAGGCACGCGTGGTGCGCTCGCTGGACCAGATGAGCGCTTTCCGTGAGGGCGACGTGCTGGTAGCCGACATGACCGACCCGGACTGGGAGCCGATCATGAAAAAAGCCGCGGCCATTGTCACCAATCGTGGCGGCCGCACCTGCCACGCCGCCATCATCGCCCGCGAGCTGGGCGTGCCGGCCGTGGTCGGCACCGGCAATGCCATGCAGGCCATTC
>CAZOXZ010000028.1:0-21863 GCA_964583865.1 uncultured Rhodanobacteraceae bacterium
TCGTTCTCAAAATGGCTGTGCCTCGCTCACATGGTTCCTACCGCCCAGGCTCCTGAGCCACAGGCTCACGACTCGAACCCCGACTGGAAGATGATGTCCCCGGCATCCGGCAACGACCGACACTGCTGCGGCAGCTGCCCGCGTGACCACGCGGTGCCGCCGACATCCTGGGGCACGACGTAGTCGACGACGTACATGGTGTGCCGGTAGCCGGTGCTGGACTGGTCCACCTGACGGTAGGCATACGGCCGCGCGTTGTACTTGCAGGCGTTGACATACTCGGCGGTGTTGTAGGGCGCATCAAAGCCGCCGACGCTGCCGCCCATGTCCAGGCCTTCGCGCCAGAACGTGATGCTCTGGTAATCACGGGTCACGCCGCTGGAGAACTGTGTGGAGCCGCCCGCCACGAAACTGGCGCCAAGCGACAGGGAAGCCTCGAACTCGGCACCGACGCTGGTGGATGACTCGAAGCTGCGCGTCGTGCCGGCGGACGTGCCGGCTTCACTGGCATAACTCCACTGGGTGACGCCGGGATAGCCGATGGCGACATTGTCGAGAATCGAAAAATTGCGATTGCTTGCCATCAACTCGGCATCGTTCTGGCACCCCTGGAGATAGGGCCCGTCGGCACCCCAGCTCGGTCCGCTGGCCGGCCCCGTGCCGAGCCACAGCAGGTCACCGTGCACTTCGACCGCACGAAAGGCAGCGGTCGACGCGTCCCACAACTTGGCCTCGAACAGGCCGTCGTGCAGGTGCGGGTCGCAAATCGCTGCCGGGTAACGTGGCGGATCCTGGTGAACGTCGCCGAATACCTGGATTTCGGCAACATTCAGCCGTGCTGTCGCGGGACTCTGCAAGCGGATGTAGCGTGCCAGCAAGGGCTCGCTGCCCGTCGACATTCCGGGGTTGTCCAGCCAGGTCCAGATGTTCCAGCGTGCACGGATGATACCGGCGAAATTGTCCGGCGCGAACATCTGCACGCCCGGCCCGGCCGGCAAGCCAGCCGTGGGCATGGGCGTCGTGGAGGTGTAGACGCGGAAGCCGGTCAGGTCGGCCGTCGGCTGGTCGTCCGGCCCGAAGACGCGGATGTTGGTGATGGCCCGTACGGAGCCAAGGTCGATCTCCAGATACGGTTGGTTGCGCGACTGCGACTCGACATGGGTCGTGAAACGACCATCGGTCAGCAACTGCAGCCCCGCGCCCGGCAGGAAACCGGCATTGCTGGTCACCGGCTTGAACAGTGCGATGCTGGCCCAGTCGCGGGTGACGGGCACCCAATTGGGCGGCGGATTGCCACCCGAGGCCTGCGCCCAGGCGCGCGGAAACTCGCGGTTCCAGTAGCCGGGTGACATCGGCGCGCGGCTGGTGCTGTTCTCCGGATCATGAATTTCGCAGATGCGCAGGGCGCTGTCCGGATCCAGCCCCACATCCGCCTGCGACACATCGTAGCTGTAGCAGTAGAAGGTATTGGTCTCCACCGTCACCAGGCCATCAGCACCGGGCTGCGTAAAGCCTTCGGTCACCGCAAATGACCGCTCCTTTCCCGCAACGGTACCGTCGGCCGCCTGATGGAAACGCTCGGCGGTGGTGCGCAGGGAAGCCGATCCTCCGAGGATGCCGAGGAGATCGACGCCCAGATCGACACCGACGTATCCCGAGATCGCCGACGAGGTATAAGACCCATAGCGACTCTCCAGGGATTCTCCGTTGCTGGTCGAACGGCCGAATGACGCGGTGCGGTCGGTATTGGCTTGCAGGCGCTCGAAGTAGGGCGGCGCCCAGATCACCTGGTGAATCTTCGACTCGGTAACGGCACGACAATCGGCACCGATGGTCGCCTCGACCGAGTCCCCGTCAAAGTCGACCGACAGCAAGGCCAGCACCGCAAGCTGGTCAATCGGAGTGTCTGTTCCTGCCTGCTCGAGCATGTGCCGTCCGACCAGGGTCGGCGGCGCCGGCTCGTCGTACTGGACATTCCAGACCGAACGCAGCAAGCCCTCGCCCTGGGCACTGCCGCTGCCCTTGCGTGCCAGGGTCACGATCTCCGGACGGCCGTCCCGATCCATGTCACCCAGCACGACACGCACCGGACCGAAGTGCAGCAGATTTCCGGATTGATAGGCCGCGGCAAAGGTCGGGCTGGGCAATACCTGCATCATGGTATGGCTCAGGTCCAGTTCGCCGCCGCTTGACGTTCCGCTGTCGACCACGATCGGCAGCGTGTAGCTGTCCGTGTAGTGCACCGGGCCGTCGGCCGTCGTCACGGTTTGTGCCACGCTGAGGGTCACGTGGTAGGTCCCGGGCCCGGGGAACTGATGGTTGGGGTTGCGCACATTGCTGGTCTGGCCATCGCCGAAATTCCAGCGTGGCGTGCCGGCATCGATGGGGCCCGGGAAACCGACCGAGTCATCATGGAACTGGACGGTGGTGTCACTGCGGAAATAGCTGAACGCTGCGGTCAGCTCCGTGCTTGCCTTGTAGACATCGACCTGCAGCGCTCCGTCCGCGAACACATTCCGCGCCACCACGATCTCCTTCTTGATGCTGTCGTCGATGTTTCCCACCACGGCATCCCAGGTATCCGGCAGGTACTCGTGGTTGCTGACCAGTTGACTGGAATCGAACATGTCTCCGTTGGCCCGAGTGGGCATCACGATCTGGGTGACCTGCCCGTTGCCGTCGTGGACCAGACGAAAATGCTGCAGGAACTGGACGACCTGATAAAGGCTGCCGTTGCCGCCGCTGGTTTCGAAGCCTGCATGCAGCACCATCTCGTCCGCCATCGTGCCGGCCACATCGCCCAGCTCCAGGTCCAGCCGTTCGATCTTCTTGATGTCGGCACCACCATTGGCCGTGTCGAAGGCACCGTCGACAAGCATCAGGAACGGCTCCCTGCTGGCCACGTTGGTATCGCCGGACTTGACGTGCAAGGCCGGGGTGGTCGACTGGTATTCCAGCACGTGGTATCCAAGTTGTCGCGTGGAACTTGCCGACCCGCTTGCGTATGTCTCGGCCAGCACCACCAATTGCTCGCGCCCGTTCAGGAACAGGCGGCCGGCGGCAATGGCGCTTGCGCCGATGACGATCGCACCGCTGGACGGTGCCCAATGCCAGGTGCCGGCCGCAATGCCGTCGGCCTGGGCGATGCCGCCCTCGTCATCGCCGGTCAGGATGTAGGCGGTCATCGACCCCTGGCTGCCAGCATCGGTGACCAGCACGGCAAGCTCCTGGCGGCCATCCTGCGAGCCATCCAGGTCACCGGCCACCAGCTGCACCTGCGAGAACGGCGCGGTCAGGTGCCACGTGCTGAACAAGTCGATATCGGTGCCATAGTACGGCTGGCGGCGAAATACGCCGAGGGTCAGCTGGTTCCCCGGGCTCTCGGTGGCGATGACGATTTCGTCGCGGCCATCACCATCAAGGTCCACGGGCAGGGCTTGCAGCAAGTCGCCCGTGGCGCCGTGGTAGTAATGCCAGTATTCGGCGAGCGACTGCTGCAATGGCGGGGCGCCCGGCCCCGCGTTGGCCGACAGGTTCCACTCGCGCAAGAGCTCGGCGTCGGGAGCGCCGTTGTATTGCACCAGGTCGACCACTTCCATGTCGCCTCCCAATGTCAGGCGACGACCGAACGGCGTCTGGTCACAGGAAATATCGGCACTGGGCGCGGCCACGAGCGCTGGCGCGGCGCTCACGGCAGGCGGCAGCAACAACGCAGCGGCTGCCAGCATGACGGCAAACACGATGGCCGGCTGCCCTGCCCGCATCCGCCGCAACAGCGACGTGGACGCGTGGGCGTGATGCGATGTGGCAGGTCGCCGGTGAGCAATGCCACGCAAGCCGCGTGCGCGTTTCAAGGTGAACAAGCCAAGGGTGATCATGATCCTCTCCTGCTTCAAGGCATCGGACGCAGCCACGATGGCCACCGTCTCACCCTGTACAACGACAGCTCGCCCCGGATTCCCTCACCGGCCACCAGGAGCCTGGATCATTTTTCTGACACGGTTTGCTCCGGCGTGTCGGCCAGCATGGCTTGCCAATGGGCAGCCTGGCCGGGCTCACCCCTGGCCGTGTAGAGCGCGACGTAATCCCGGATCACGGCCTGGACGGCCGGGTGGTTCCGGCCGAAGCCCGGCGCCTGATTGATGATGGCCCAGGCCCGACCCAGCACTTTGTCCGCCTCGGCATACTTTTGCTCGCGCAGGAGAATGGTGGCCAGCTTCTCGCGGAAGATCGCGCGGTAGACGCTGTTTGCGCTGGTCACCGCATCCGCCGTCGCCAGTGCCGCACGTGCCAGACGGTCCGCCTCGCCCAGTTCGCCGGCATCGCGCAGCAACAGGGCAAAATTCATGCGTGCCAGCGCCGCACGCAGGCTGTTGTCGCCGTACAACGCGATGCTTGCCCGCAGCACCTCCTGGTAGTACGGCCGTGCCTCGGCATTGCGGCCGGGCTGCTGGCGAATGGCCCCGCCAAGATTGGAGAGCATGTTGATGGTCAACGGATGGTCGCGGCCGAAGCTGCCGATGGCGCGTTGCACCGCCGGTTCCAGCAAGGCCTCGGCCCGGGCGAACTGCTCTTGCTGCAAATAGGTGATGGCAAGGCCGTTGACCGCACTGAGAGACCTGGAATTGGCCTTGCCGTACCTGGCATCGAGGCGTGGGATCAGCTCCTCGTACAAGCCGCGCGCTCTGTCGTAATGAGCCAGCTTGGACTCGGCATAGGCCAGGCTGCGCATGGCCTCCAGGGTATTGCCGGCGTCTTTGCCCAGCACCCGCTGCATCCGCGGCACGACATCGGCGTAACGATCACGGCAAACCGCGAAGCGCCCGTCATCGCAAAACGCGCCGGCGCGGGTCGCCTCGGCACGCAGACGAACCGGGTCATCGGCCGGCAGCCGGGCCGCGTCGCTCACGGCCTTCTCCAGCACCGCCAGGGCTTGCTTGCGGTGCCCCGCGTTGCCCAGGATGCGGGCCTTGCTGACGCGCAGCCTGACCCTCTCATCGAGATCAGCCTGCCCATTTTGCGCTGCCGTGATGGCCGCATCGATGTGATGCATGGCCTGATCGTACTCGCCGATGCTGTTGTAGCTGATGGCAATCGTTCGCTCGACCGCCATGCGCACTGCCGGCTGGCCGGCCAGTTGCGTCGCGGCCCGCTCGCCCGCCGAATCCAGCACCAGTCGCATCAGGCTGCGATCCTTGCCTTTGGCCAGGTCAGGGTCAATGCCACCGAGCATGGTCTGCACGAAATCGGCAACTTGCCGCGCCTTGGCAGATTCCGTCTGCGCCTCGTGGGCGGCGGCCAGGGCGCGATCACGCTGGGCCGCGAGCCGGCGCTCGTTGACCAGTGACTGCACCAACAAGGTAGCCACGGACAGCACGATCAGCCCGCCGACGGCGACCGGCCAGGCATGTCGGCGCATGAAGGCCAATGCTCGCCGCGGCGCGGCAACGTGCACCCCGGGCGGCGGACGACGGTCCAGCACGGCCTCCAGGTCACGTTTCAGTGATTCCACCGTCCCGTAGCGGTCGGCCGGATCAGGCGCCAGGCAACGCGCCAGCACGCGGCCAAGATCCCCGCGAAGATGCTTTGCGAGCCGGCGCACATCGCAACCGCGCCGTTCGGCGAGTTGTTGCTGACGCTCGTCCGGCAGCTGTCGAAAGCGCGTCCCGACCAGCAAGCTGTCACCAAGGCTGCGCGATCGCGTGCCGGCAGCCCATGGCAACACACCGGCACACAGCTCGTACAGCACCAGGCCGACGCTGAAAATGTCACTGCTGGTGCCCACCACCTCTCCAGCCATCTGTTCGGGGCTGGCGTAGTTGGGCGTGAATGGATGCAGGGTCGTGCCACCGCCGACGACATCGCCCGACAACAGGCGTGCAATGCCGAAGTCCAGAAGCTTCGGGATGCCATCGGCGGTCACCAGGACGTTGCCCGGCTTCAGGTCGCGGTGCACCACCAGCGACCTGTGGGCGTAGGCCAGCGCCGACAACAGGCCGTGGGCAAGACGCAAGCGCTGCGCCACGCCAAGGCGATGCCCATCGCACCAGGCAAGCAAGGGCATGCCGTCGACGTATTGCATGGCCATCCACGGCCGGCCCTCGGCATCGGTACCGGCATCGATGAGGGTGGCGATATTGGGGTGGTTCAAGCGCGCCAGAATGCGGCATTCACCGGCAATACGGGCGGCCATTGCATCGTCAGCCAGGCTGCCACGTGCCACTTTCAGCGCCACGCGCTGCTCGAAGTCCTGCACTTTGCGCTCGGCCAGGAACACCGCACCCATCCCGCCTTCGCCCAGCAACTCCAGCAGGCGGAAGCCGCCCAGCTCGCGGCCAAGCCAGGCTGTGGCATCGAAGGCCACACTGCGACGCAGCGACGCGACTGCCCGCGAGACAAGATCCGGGCCGGTGGCATCACGGGCCAACAAGCGCTCCAGCCGGCGCGCGAGGGCAGGATCATTGCCGCGTAGCTGCTCCAGCCAGCGGCCCCGCTCGGCGGGCGGCATATCCAGCGCATGGTCGAAAAGAGCACGCAAGGACAGTTTGCTGTTCACGTCGCCTCGATCCGCTCAGCCAGCCAGGCCTTGGCAAAACGCAGATCCCGATCCACCGTGGCTTCGGAAACCTGCACCACCGTGCTGATCTCGCAGTACGTCATGCCACCGAAATAATGCAGCTCGGTAACCCATGCTGCGCGTGGTTCTTCATGTTCCAGCGCGACCAGCGCCTCCTCCAGCCCCAGCATGGTTTCATCGGCGGGCAATTGCTCGCCGTTGGCAAGGGTCAGCGAGACCTGGATGCCGCCGTCGCGCTTGTGCCGTGCAAGGCCACGCGCATGATCGACGAGGATCTGGCGCATGGCGCGCGCGGCCACGGCCAGAAAATGGGCTCGATCCTTGCAGACTACACCGCTGCCGGCCAGCTTCAACCAGGCTTCGTTGGCCAGCGCCGTGGGTTGCAGCGTGTGTGCCGGTGACTGCTGGCGCATCAGGGCGCCGGCAATACGCCGCAGCTCGCCGTACACCTGCGGCACAAGCGCATCAAAAGCCGTACGGTCACCCGTGTGCCAAGCGGCCAGTTGTTCCGCGACATGCGTCACCGGTTTGCCTCAACGGCCCGGAGGTTCGAGTGTAACGCGCCTGCGGCTGCGGCGTCTGCCCACGATGGCAGGTTTCCTTGCACCAACAAGGCCAACCCGGCAGCTTCGACATTGCCAGTGCCGCAGGTCACGGCGTCCAGGGATGGCGCATTTCCTGGCCGCCGCAACGCACCCAAACGCGCAGATCCTCCGGCATCACGCTGACCGAGAAGACATCGTCCGTGCCTGAGAAGACGCCTTGCTCATCCCGGTTGAACATGATTTCCCTCAAACCCGGCTTGGCCTTGTCCATGACGTCCTGCAACACTTCCGAGCCGGTGATGGCCGGCGAGCCGAGTTCGACCCAGTCCATGCCCAGCTCCTGCTCTACACGATCGACGCAAGCCTGCGCGGCACTGTCGCCTGCCGACTGGCAGCCCGCCAGGAGCATGCCGGCAAGCACCAGCCCGGCAAGTTTCACGATGACATGCTTTCTCATGCTTCCTCCCACGCCGGGATTCCCGGCCCGATGGTCACCCGTGGCAACCGGACAACGAAACAGAACCAACTGCACACGAGATTGCAATAATGCACCGTTTGCACCGCCCGTGGAAGTGCCGGCAAGCATCTGTCGACAGGCGTATGATGCACGCCATGCCGGAAGCCATGGACAAGTTGCTGGCCGAGATTCGGGCCTGCCGTATTTGCGAGGAACATCTGCAACTGGGCCCGCGCCCGGTGGTACAGGCGGCACCAACGTCCCGGATTCTGGTCATCAGCCAGGCGCCCGGCCGCAAGGTGCACGAGACGGCCATTCCCTTCAACGATCCCAGCGGCGACACGCTGCGTGCCTGGATGGGCATCGACAAGGCCCGGTTTTACGATCCCGATTGCCTGGCCATCGTGCCGATGGGTTTCTGCTATCCCGGCAAGGGCAAGTCCGGCGACCTGCCGCCGCGCCCGGAATGCGCGCCTGCCTGGCACCCGCGCATCATGCCGTTGCTGAAAAACGTGCGCCTGACCTTGCTGGTTGGCAACTACGCCATCCGCGCCAAGCTGGGCAGCAAGGCCGCACCATCCATGACACAGGCGTGTCGCGACTGGCGCACACACCTGGAGACGGGCCGGCTTCCGCTGCCCCATCCCAGCCCACGCAACGTCGGCTGGTTCAAGCGCAACCCGTGGTTCGAGGACGAGGTCCTGCCGACGCTGCAAGCAGAAGTCGCCAGCGCATTGCAGGCCCGCAGCTGAAACGGTCGCGGGGATTCATTCGGCATCCAGCGCGGCCTGCAGCTGGCGCCCACTGACCGGCTTGCGCAGGAAACCGTCGGCACCGGCCTCCTCGGCGCGCTGCTCGTCGTCACGTTCGGAGCGTGCCGTCACCACGATGATGCGCAAGGCCGGGCCGTCGCTGCCGGCACGCAACATGCGCACCAGCTCGAAACCGTTGACATCGGGCAGGTCGATATCCACCAGGACGGCGTCAAAGCCGCCCTGCTCGATCTCGCTCAAGGCGGCCAGGGCATCCGGCACATGCTGCACGGCATGGCCGGCCTGCGACAACAAGCCCTTGATTACCTCGGCCACGGTGGCCTCGTCCTCGACCAGCAACACCTTGTGCGCCTGCTTGCCCGCGCTGCCGTCTTCGCTCTCGGCCGGGGCCGCGGCGGCGGCGTCACAGGCCGGCAACGGCAAGACAACCGTAAACGTGCTGCCCTCGCCAGGCTCGGACTGCACGCTGATCTGCCCGTCCATCAACTGTGTCAATTCCCGGCAAATGGCCAGGCCCAGGCCCGAACCGCTGCCATCGGAACTGGTGCGCCCCTGCTCGAAGCGCCGGAACAGCCGCCGCTGCAACTCGGCATCCATGCCCGGCCCGTTGTCGCGCACGCGATAACGCAGCTTTGCGCCGTCCATGTCCAGCGACAGGCGGACGGTGCCGGTCTGGCTGAACTTCAAGGCATTGCCCAGCAGGTTCATGAGAATCTGCCGCAGGCGCACGGCATCGCCCTCGACGCGTGCCGGCACATCTTCGGCATGTACGATCTCGATGCCAATGCCCTTGGCCTCGGCCACGCCCCGCTCCAGCGCCACCACGTCCTGCATCAGCGCCACCGGGTCCAGCGGCTGGTTCTCCAGCTCCAGGCGGCCCGCCTCGATGCGGGCCATGTCCAGTGCCTCGTTGACCAGTTTCAGCAACACCTCGCCGGAACGATGAATGGCGCGCACCATGTCGGCCTGGCGCCCATCCAGACGGGAGTGCGACAGCAGCTCGGCCATGCCCAGCACGCCCGTCATCGGTGTGCGGATCTCATGGCCCATGGTTGCCAGAAAGCGGGTCTTGGCTTCATTGGCTTCCTCGGCCAGGCGGCGCTGGCGCTCCAGCAGGCGAAGTTCCATGCGTCGCTGCACGCGTGCGCGCAGCATGCGCCAGGCGATGAACACCAGCAACAGCCCCAGCGCAGCGTACAGCATCCAGGCCCAGGGTCGCACCCAGGGCGGCGGATCCACTCGGACTCGCAAGGACCTGGCAGGCGTCCAGGCGCCACCGGCGACAGCCGCCTCGATCTTCAGCGTGTATTGCCCAGCCGGCAAACCGGGAAATTCGCGTGCCCCTTCGCTTCCGGTAGGCACCCAGTCGCTGTCAAAGCCATCCATGCGCCAGCGATATTGATTGCCCTGCGGCTGGACAAAGGAAATCGCCTGCACGGCCACGCGCAGGTTGTTGTCATCCCAGCGCAGATGGACGGTGCCACCTTCGGGCGCCAGCGGTGTCCGGTCAGCATCGCGCAATACGCTGATCCCTCCGCGCACGACAGCCGGCATGCGATCATGATCACGCAGCAACAACGGCTGGAAGGCGACCACGCCATTCAATGTGCCGGCAAACACGCGCCCATCTCCCAGGCGCGCCAGGCCGTAGGTGAATTCCGGATCGGGCAGCCCGTCCTCGACGCCGTAACGACGAAATCCGCCGCTGCCGGGATCATGCCGCCACAGGCCCACGCGGCTGGTCAACCAGACCCGGCCATCACCGTCGATGAACATGCGGTTGATGCTGATTTCCGGAAAGCCCTGGTCACGCCCGGCCGTGGCGACCAGACTGGCGCCATCCCCATCCAGCTGGTAGCGTTCCAGGCGGTCGGGGCGCGCCAGCCACAACGTCTGCCCGCGCACCGCGAAGGCATTGATGTGGCCCGGCTCGACCCCGGCGGCCGGCTTGAACGCAGCATCGCCCGGAACCCAGGACGACAGGCCATCGACACTGGCACACCAGACTTCCTCGCCAACCCACATCAGCTGGTAGATCATGCTGTCGCCATCACTGTTGAACGCGGTGGTGACGGCAGTGACGGTCTCGAGATCCGGCTGGATGCGAACAATACTGCCGCTGACGGGCGCGGCCAGCAAGCTGTGATCCGGCAATACCAGCAGGTCGCGGCTGCCGCCCGGAATCAGCGCGTTCTCGAGCTGGTGCAGCACGCCATCCTCCAGAGACCAGAGCGCGCCTTTCATGCTGAGCCAGATGCGCGAGGTATCGACCGCAATGGCCAGAATCTGACCGCCAGGCAACTTGCCCGATATCGCCACCGGCTCGGCCTTGCCGGTCTCGGGGTCAAGCCGGTCCAGCGTGCCATCCAGCCCGCCCACCAGCACCTGGCCGTCCGCATCAACCGCCAGCGCCATGGCCTTGTTGCTGCGCAACGAGCTGTCGTCATCCGGCACATGCGCGAAGCGGCTGAAATCCCGCCAATCCGGACGCAGGTACAGCAGGCCGGAGTACACGCTCGAGAACCACAGCCCGCCTTCGCGGTCTCTCATGATGTTGTTCAAATAACGTGCGGACAAGCCGCCGGGAAGGTTTTCACGCGCACTGAAGATATCGCGTCGACCATCCCCGGTTTCCATGATCAGCTGACCAACACGCGCCACCCAGACCGGCTTTCCGGGCTCGCGCAAGGCCGCCAGCACCGTGTGCTTCACTGGCTGTTCGGCGGGCCACGGCTGCGCCACACCATCCGCGCCGACATGGAACAGCCCCATCGTGGTCGACAGCAGCAAGTCGCCTGCTCGCCCCTGAATCTGCCACACCCACGGCCTCTTGTCGCCGGCAAACGGCACATGCTGCACCGTGCCATCGGGCAGGATGACATCCAGGCCGCGGTTGCTCCCCGCCCACACACGGCCACTGTCATCGGCATGCATGGACACGATGTTGTCCGATGCCAGAGTCGCGGCATCGCCCTCGACATGGCGCCAGCGGTCAAAGCCGCTGCCATCGGCACGCAGGCGATTCACGCCGCCGCCGAAGACACCGACCCAGATGCGGCCATCGGCATCCTCGGCCAGACCCATGATGTCGTTTCCGGACAGGCTGTCCGGATTGCCCTTGGCGTGCATCCAGTGGCGGAAGCCCTCGCCGTCGGCCCGCAAGCGATTCAGCCCGGTGGCCTCGCCACCGACCCAGAGCCGGTTTTGCGAATCGATGAGAATGGCCGAAATGTCATTGGCAGGCAGGCTCCCGGGATCACGTGAATCATGCCGGTAGATCCTGAAATGCTGACCATCGAACCGCGCCAGGCCATCACCGGTGGCGATCCAGAGGAATCCGTCCTTGTCCTGCACGGTGGCATACACGCGGCTGGACGGCAGGCCCTCGCTGACTCCGTAGTGCCGGAAACGCGGCGTGGGCGGCAATTGCGTTGTCGTCGCTGGTACCGGCGCTGCGGCCATCAATGCCACGCCCAGCAAGACCGTCGCCATGAGCATGCTGCCTGCCTCCCGTCATTGGACCCCTGTTGAGTCTACAATGCCGCCATGGGAATTCGCACACGTTTGCTTGTGGCTGTCGTGGCCGTGGCTGCGGTGATGGCCTTGCTGCTGATCGCGGCCGAGCGGACACTGGCCCTGGCCGGGCAGCTGGCCAGCCTGCCCGCGTGGTTGCAGTGGCTGGTCGGCATCGTGCTGGCTGCCTTCGTGGCGGCAACCCTGTGGATTGCCTGGGTCTGGCTGGTACCACGGCCGCGCAGGAAACCGGCGCCGGTCGACCGCGACAGCCTCGACACGCGAGTCGACAAGCTGGAGGATGGCGGTGCCGACACCGCTGGCCTGCGCCGCGAGCTGCAGGAGCTGGACAAGCGACGCGATGACGACATCCTCTACGTGGCCATGTTCGGCGCCATTTCCGGCGGCAAATCCAGCCTGATTGCCGCGCTGATCCCGCAAGCCGACATCGAACGCGATGTCATCGGCGGCACCACCACCCAGGTCACGCACTACGACGGCCAGCTTGCCGATGGCCATCCTGTGCGCCTGACCGACGTACCGGGCAGCCACGAGGCCGGCGGCGAGGCACGCGAGACGCTGGCCCGCGACGAGGTCTTGCGTGCCCATGTCGTCGTGTACGTGGTCAATGGCGACCTGGGCCGCAGCCAGATGCAGGAGCTGCGCTGGCTGGGCGAGTTCGGCAAGCCCGTGGTGCTGGTTCTGAACAAGGCAGACCAGTGGAACGACGCGGAACGGCGGCAACTCATGTCCGGCTTGCAACAACGCTGCCGCGGGCTGGTCGACCGCATCGTGGCGGCCTCGGCCGGCGGCACCGAACGCCTGCAGCGCCGGCATGCCGACGGCCATGTGGAGACGCTCGAACGGCCACGCCAGGCCGATGTCAACGAACTCGCCAAAGCCTTGCGCCAGGTTACCGCTGCCGGGGCTGCCGCCCTGGAAACGGCACGCGAGCGCGCCGTGCTGGCCAACTTGCACCAGCGCACGGGCGCGCTGGAAGCCAGCCAGCGCACGCTGCAGGCGGAGAAGGTGGTGGCGCGCTACACCCGCCGCGCGGTGGTCGGCGCCCTGGCCGCCGTGGCCCCCGGCAGCGATCTGGTCATCCAGGGCGTGCTGGCCACCGCCATGGCACGCGAACTGGGCAAGATCTACGACGTGGCCATCAGCAAGGTCGAGCTGGATGCCTTTCTGAAACAGGCCCGGCTCGGCCTGCGCACCAGCACCACGGTAATCCTTGCCATCGCCGGCAACGCCATGAAAGCCTTTCCCGGGCTGGGCACGCTGGGCGGCGGCGTCGCCCATGCCTTTGCCTACGCCCTGATCTTCGACAGCCTGGGCAAGGCCTTGGCACAGACCCTGGCCGAGCACCAGGCACTGGACGCCGAGGCCGCCGGCGAGCAACTGCAAGACCTCCTGCAACATGCCGGCCGTGAGCGTCTGCGGCACCTGGCATCGTTGACGGTCGACGCCATGCGTCATCGCGACCATGCTCCCGGTGCTTGCAAATCCACGGATCAGCCTGAAAGATGAGACCGACACTCATATCCCGGCGTTCCCGACCACCGACAACACGCGCCGGGCACAACAGGACCAAGCCATGAACCGACCCGACATCTGGAGCCGCAGCGCGCGCTTTTTCCACTGGCTGATCGCCGTGCTGATCCTGGTGCAAGCCGGAGTCGGCCTGACCATGGTGCGCCTGCCGCTGTCGCCGGACGTGATCCCGGTGTACGACTTCCACAAGTCCCTCGGGCTCACGATCCTGCTGCTGGCGGTGCTGCGCCTCGGCTGGCGACTGGCGCAACGTCGCCCCGCCGAAATCCCCATGCCCGGCTGGCAGACGGTCACCTCACGGATCACCCACGTTGCGCTCTACGTGCTCTTGTTCGCCATGCCGATCAGCGGTTGGCTGTTCGATTCGGCCACGGGCCTGCGGCCGCTGTACTGGTGGGGGTGGCTCAAGATGCCGCATCTGGTTGCAGCCAACGAGACACTTGCAGAGTACTTCGAGTGGACCCATATCTCCCTTTTCTGGGTGCTTGTGGCCGTGACCGCCCTGCATTTGGCGGCCGCGCTGAAGCACCATTTCATTGACCGTGATGCCACGCTCCGGCGCATGCTGCCATGGGCCGGACGAAAACTTCAGGATGACTGAGATGAACAAGTTCCTTTTCTTCGCACTGACATTGGCCGCCGGCCTCGCGCTGGCCCTGCCCGCCCAGGCACGTGACTGGCAGGTGGTGCCGGATGGCAGCCGCATCAACTTCACCACCAGCTTCCAGGGCGATGCCTTCACCGGCCAGTTCAGCGACTTCGAGGCCAGGATCAACTACGACCCCGCGGCCCTGGACCAGGCGTCATTCGACGTGCAGGTGATGCTGTCCAGCGTCGACACCAACGCGCGCCAGCGTGACCAGGTGCTGCGCGGCAAGGACTTTTTCGCCACGAAGAGCTTTCCCGTGGCGCATTTCGTCACCACTGATTTCGAGCGTCTTGCCGACGACAGCGTGGTCGCCCATGGCACGCTGAAAATCCGCGATGTCACCCGGCCCGTGACCCTGACTGTGGACTTCAAACCCGGCGCCGATGCTGCCACGCTGGAGGCACGCACCACCCTCGACCGGCATGCCTTCAACCTCGGCAACAGCAAGGACTGGGACGGCATCAGCAACCAGGTCGAAGTCCGTGCCCAGCTGCAGTTGAAGTGAGCGCATGGACGCGGGCGCCATCTGGGAGCGTCTGAAGCGGAACCTCGGTTTCGCCGATCGTGAGCGCGAATCCGGATCGCGCACGCGCCCCGTGCGCGATCCGGTCAACGCCAGCTTGCAGAACCTGCTGGACGACGACCAGATCCCGCCCGAGGTTCGGCGTGAAATGGCGGCCGACTTCGAGGCCATCGAGCGCATGCTGCGCCGGCTGGAGAACGGCGAGCTGCACGTGGCCGTGTTCGGCCGCGTATCCACGGGCAAATCGGCGCTGTGCAACGCGCTTCTGGGCCGCGAAGCCTTCGAGGTCGGCGTACTGCACGGCACCACCACAGAGGCCGGGCACCAGCGCATCGATGACGCGAGTCGCGAGGGCCTGGTGCTCATCGACACGCCCGGCATCAACGAGCTGGACGGCGAGGAACGCGAACGCCTGGCATACGAGGTGGCCGACATCGCCGACCTGGTGGTCTTCGTGGTCGACGGCGACATGACCCGCGAGGAACTGGACGCCCTGAAGCAACTGGCGGCCACACGCCGGCCTCTGTTGGTGGCCCTGAACAAGGCCGACCGCTACGGCAAGGCCGAGCTGGACCGCCTGCTGGCGCACTTGCGTCGCAGCTGCGAAGGCCTGGTGCAACCCGAGAACATCGTCGCTGTCGCCGCACGACCCGCCCCCATGCGCAGCATCGAGATCACGGCCGACGGCAGCGAGCACGAAGCCGAAACCCACCCGGAACCAGATGTCTCGGCCCTGCGCCAACGCCTGCTGGCCATCGCCGAACGCGAAGGCAAGGATCTGGCCGCCATCAACGCCGGCCTGTTCGCCAGCCGCCTCACCGACCGGGTCAGCCAGCGCATCGCCGAGACACGGCGCGAACTGGCCAGCCGCCTCATCCGCCACTATTGTCTGGCCAAGGGCATCGCCGTGGCCCTGAACCCCATCCCGGTAGCCGATCTGCTGGCCGCGGCCGGCCTGGATGCCGCGCTGGTAATGCAATTGTCCCGCGTCTACGGCCTGCCGCTGACGCGCAGCGAATCAGGCCGCCTGGTCATCACCATCAGCACCCAGCTCATCGCCCTGATGGGCGCCATCTGGAGCGTGCATCTGGTGTCCTCGGCACTGAAAGGCGTCAGCCTCGGCGTGTCCACCGTGGTCACCGCGGGCTTGCAAGGCGCCCTGGCCTGGTACGCCACCGTTCTGGTGGGCCGCGCCGCCGAACGCTACCTGGTGCAGGGCAAGTCCTGGGGCAAACACGGCGCCAAGCGTGCCGTGCGCGAAGTGGTCGAGAAGCTGGACCGCGACTCCATCCTGCGCGAAGCACGCACGGAGATCCTGCGGCGCCTGGGCTGAGGCAAGGCAGGGAATGGGGAGACGGGAGACGGGAGACGGGAATCGGGAATCGGGAATCGGGACCCGTGGACGGATCATGTGCCCGGCAATGGCCGGATATCGGGTTGGCCATGCACGGTCGCGCGCAGGCGCGCTCCTACCCGGAGCTGTAGGCCTGCTCAAGGAGCGTAGCGACGCAGCAGGCAAGCGTGACGGGAATGAGGAATAGGGAATCGGGAATCGGGACCCGTGGACGGATCATGTGCCCGGCATTGGCCGGATATCGGGTTGGCCTGTAGTGGTTCAATGACCTCCGACGTTGAGTCAGGTCATCGTGGTGCCGCAACGGAGAACTTCGATGACCAGCGACTTTCGTTGGCATAAAACGCACTGGATCCCGGATCTCGCTACGCTCGTCCGGAATGACGGGCTTTTCGGGTACCGGGCACTGGAACCGTCATTCCGGGGCCGGGCGCGTCTTTTGCGACCGGAATCCGGAATCCAGTGTCTTTGAGCACACGACTGCCAGAACGTATCCACGAGTCGATCAAGCGCGGCACCGCACGAATCAGGGTTGACCCGCTCCAGCCAGCCCGGCCACAAACGCCTGCACCTGGCCGGCGTCGA
Source organism: uncultured Rhodanobacteraceae bacterium (assembly GCA_964583865.1). GTDB lineage: Bacteria > Pseudomonadota > Gammaproteobacteria > Xanthomonadales > Rhodanobacteraceae > DASSBG01. Next base: position 16,531 of record CAZOXZ010000028.1, read on the forward strand.
ACGGCCAGCCCAGCTCGCGCCCATCACGGTCATCACGCAGCACCGGCACGCGCTCGCCGTAACGTACCTCCAGCGTCTCGTCATCGTCGATCCAGACGCTGTCGAAATCCGGCAGGCCGGCCTCGGCCAGCACGGCCAGCGCCTGGTCACACAAAAGACAGTCATCGCGTTGGTACAACAGCCAGCGCCCCATATGGCACTCCAAATCCGTACAATGCGCATGGTATCCGCACAAGGCGCCAGCAAGCCATGTCCATCAGCATTTTCGACCTGCTCAAGATCGGTATCGGGCCGTCGTCCTCGCATACCGTTGGTCCCATGCGGGCCGCGGCCGTCTTCACCACCGAACGCCTGGCACAGGCGGGGCTGCTGGATGACGTCGCCCGCGTGCGCTGTGAACTGTTCGGTTCGCTGGCGCTGACCGGCCGTGGCCACGGTACCGACAAGGCCGTGCTGCTGGGCCTGGAAAGCAACTGGCCCGACGCCATCGACCCGGATGACGTGCCCGACATCCTCGAGCGCATCCGCGAGAGCGGCAGAATCCGGCTGGCCGGAACACACGAGATCGCTTTCGCGGAAAAAAAGGATCTCGTCTTCAACAAGCGCAAGAAGCTGCCCTACCACCCCAACGGCATGCGTTTCTACGCCTACGACGGCGATGGCCATGAACTGTTGCGGCGCGAGTACTATTCGGTCGGTGGCGGCTTCGTGGTCAACCCGGATGAAGCCGCCGACGATCGCATCGTGGCCGACACCACGCCGCAACCCTTCCCGTTTCGCAGCGCCGACGAACTGCTTGCCCTGTGCCGCGAGCACGACCTCAGCATCGCCCGGCTGATGCTGGAAAACGAGAAAGCCTGGCGCAGCGAAGACGAGGTACGCGCCGGCATCTTCGAGATCTGGCACGCCATGCAGGCCTGCGTCGAACGTGGCCTGCACTCACCGGGCGAACTGCCCGGCGGTCTGCACGTCAATCGCCGCGCCCCGGCGCTGTTGGCCGACCTCCAGGCCCGCGGCGACGACCCGGATCCGCTCACCCAACTGGACTGGGTCAACCTCTATGCCCTGGCCGTGAACGAGGAAAACGCCGTCGGCGGTCGCGTCGTCACGGCACCCACCAACGGCGCTGCCGGCATCATCCCGGCCGTGGGCCACTACTACCGCAACTGGTGTCCCGGCGCCAACGAAGACGGCATCTTCGAGTACCTCATGACCGCCGGCGCCATCTGCCTGCTGTACAAGATGAACGCCTCCATCTCGGGCGCCGAGGTCGGTTGCCAGGGCGAGGTCGGCGTGGCCTGTTCCATGGCCGCCGGCGGCCTCACCGCCGCCCTCGGCGGCAGTCTGGACCAGATCGAGAACGCGGCCGAGATCGGCATGGAACACAACCTCGGCCTCACCTGCGACCCCATCGCCGGCCTGGTGCAGATTCCCTGCATCGAGCGCAACGCCATGGGCTCGGTGAAAGCCATCAACGCCTCGCGCATGGCCCTGCGCTCGGACGGCAAGCATCGCGTATCGTTGGACAAGGTCATCAAGACCATGCGCGAGACCGGCCGCGACATGAAGGACAAGTACAAGGAAACCAGCCGCGGCGGCCTGGCCGTCAACGTCATCGAATGCTGACGCTACGCTGATTGCGCTGCGGACAAACAAGCCCCCGGCAAGCCAATGGCCTGTCGGGGGCTGGGAGTCTGGCCCGTTTTGCAACACGCAAGCCGGGCAGGCCGGGGGCGGGGAGCCTCAGAAGTACGGCCTTTGGCCGAAGCCGCCAGCAAAGATGACGTCGTTCTGCTCCACGGCACCCAGGTCCCAACCTGTTTCGTTGGTGGAGTAGATGTTGGGGATTGACGGCACATCGACCACGTCGGTGAAATAAGCATCCACTTCCGGCGAGAACTTCCAGGCATCGCAGTAATCCAGTGCCGGCGAGAACGGCGATGGCGCAAAATTCGAACCCAGGCGCGGCGGAATATCGGTGCCCCAGGCGAAGCCCAACGACGGGTCGATGGGTGCAGGCACACCGGCGGTGCCATTGTCATGGCCACGCACCATGATGCAGTCGTTGTGGACCATGGTGGCGCCACCCTCGGCGTACCAGACGAAGTGGAACGGCAGGCCACGGTTGTCGCTACCCCACAGGATGGAGCCGGTGACATCCAGTTGCCCGCCGTCCATGTAGAACATGCGCGTGCTGGTGTTGGAGTCGAGTACGGTGTTGAAGTGGAACATGAGGTTCTTGCCGGTGTCGCTGTAGACCATCACCGACTTGTCCGTGTTCAGGTCGTCATGCTTGGCATCGTTGTGGGTGAAGATGCTGCGACGGAAGCGCATGACACTGTCATTTCGTGCCGCGGCCACCGCCGCCAAACCGTCAGGATCGCGGTTGCCTCGGAAGTAGGTCCGATAGACCCGCAGGCTCGGACGCGATGCACCGTCGGTGCGGGAATTGTCAAGATAGATGGCGCCGCCACCCGGCTCCACGGCGCTACCGCTGGGCGCATCGATGTAGTTCTCCTGCATCAGCGAGCAGGGCGTTGTAAACGGCACCCAGTAGAAGATGGGCGGAAACCCCGGGAAGACGGTCAGATAGGTGCTCGTGCAACTGGTATTCACCACATGCGCACCAACAACGCCATAGACCGCGTTTCTGAGATACATGCCGCCCCCGGCGTCGGTTGCACCGTTACTGTACAGCTTGGTGTCATACAAGTAGATGTCGGTGTACGGACTGCCGGACGGCCCGTCAGACCCCTTGATGTAGATGCCGCCGCCCCAAGTGGCGCGGTTGGATGAGATGACGTTCTGGAAAGCGTCATCCCAGCGTGACTGCGCAAAGATCTGGCCCTTGTCGCTGTAAATGCCGCCGCCCCTACCAATGCCCGATCCGTCCGCATTGGCGGTATTGTGATGGATGACATTGGGACCGGCGGCGTCGTCCATCAGCAAAGAGGCGGTGTCCTCAGCGATTGGGCCCAGATCATCGTCCATGGTCAAGTACAAGCCGCCACCATTGCCGTCGCTGCTGTTGTCAGCAACGGTCGCGCCGCGCATGATGACGCGGCCCTTGCTTGCGAAGATGCCGCCGCCACTACCCACGACTGTGTTGTTGCTGACTTCGCTGCCGCCGCTGAGCGTCAGGGTCGGGTACTTCAGCTTGTCGCTGCCGGAACCCGAGACGCTGATCCCGCCGCCGGCAAAGAGTGCGTGGAAACCGGTCACCCAACTGTCGTCCAGCAGGACGCTGACATGGCCCTTAATGTCCAGAGCACCTCCACCCACGGGACCCCCAAGCGAAGCGTCGTCCGGACCTTCAAACTTGATGTGGTGGAACTCCACCGTGGCGCGCGGATTGGCGTTGTCATTGGCGATTCCCAGCAGGCTGTGGGCCGCATCGGTCGAGTTGGCGTTCTGGTGCAAGATCGTGTATTGCCCGGCCACGGGGTTCGGATCCGTGCAGTCGGCATAGCCACCGATCACCACGATCTTGGCTGCCGGGTTTTCAATCACGACCTCGCTGTTGTACGAAAGGGACGAGTAGCTCAGGGTCCAATTCTCGGGATAGGAAATGTGTAGCTCCACTTCTCCGCTCGCGGCTGCTTCGGCTGCATCGAGTGCATCTCGAAGCTGGATATAGTCGCAGCCTTGCGAACTCGGCCCGACGGTATACACCAGCGCCTGGGCCGGCATGGCCAGTGCGGCGCCCGCCAGAAGGAGGCCGATGCCCAGCCAGGCATGTTGTGTCCGTTTTGTATTGATGATGCTCTTCATTGTGTGTCTCCAAAAGTCGGGAAGGCGGACGTTTTTGGCCGCGCCTACCCTGGTTCTCGGAATCCGTGCGGAGAAGGTGCCATTTCTTCGGCTGTCCATTCAGTTTTGATTCACAGATCCGGACAGAGTCAAAACAACGTTGAAGTCAAACTGGGCGAACCAACGCATCCGCGACGCCGGATTCCCGCCACACCAGCCTCGAAAGCTGTTCTGACACCGTTTTTTGCCTACAATGTCCGGCTTCACTCGGCAACATGCAGCCAACGCCATGGACAAGACTTTCGAACCCGTTGAGATCGAATCGAAGTGGTACCGCCAATGGGAAGACACGGGTTATTTCCGTGCCTCGGGCGAGGGCGAGCCGTATTGCATCCTGTTGCCGCCGCCGAACGTCACCGGCACGCTGCACATGGGCCACGCCTTCCAGCAAACGGTGATGGACATGCTGGTGCGCTACCACCGCATGAAAGGCGACGACACGTTGTGGCAGGTGGGCACGGACCACGCCGGCATTGCCACGCAGAAGATCGTCGAGAACCGGCTGGCGGCCGAGGGCACGGACAAGCACGCGCTGGGACGCGAGGCTTTTGTCGACCGCGTGTGGCAGTGGAAGGAGGAATCCGGCTCCACCATCACTCGCCAGATGCGCCGCCTGGGCGTGGCCGCGGACTGGTCACGCGAGCGCTTCACCATGGACGAGGGCCTGTCGGCGGCGGTGCGCAAGGTGTTCATCGAGTGGTACCGCGCCGGCCTGATCTACCGCGGCCTGCGGCTGGTGAATTGGGACCCGGTGCTGGGCACGGCGGTCTCGGATCTGGAGGTCAACAACGTCGAGCGCGCCGGCCACATGTGGTCCATCCGCTACCCAATCAGCGGCAGCAGTGACTTCGTCACCATCGCCACCACGCGCCCGGAAACCATGCTCGGCGACGTGGCCGTGGCCGTGCATCCGGACGATGAGCGCTACACCGATCTGATCGGCCAGACCCTGGAGCTGCCATTGACTGGCCGTCGGATTCCGGTGGTGGCCGACAAGCATGTTGATCCCGAGTTCGGCACCGGTTGCGTGAAGATCACCCCGGCGCATGACTTCAACGACTACGAGGTGGGCCAGCGGCACGGGCTGGAGTCCATCAGCATCCTGACGCTGGATGCGAAAATCAACGACAACGCGCCGAAAAAGTATCGCGGCATGGACCGCTTCGAAGCGCGCAAGGCCGTGCTGACCGATCTCGAGGCCACGGGCCTGCTGGTCGCGACGAAAGACCACACCCTGCAAGTGCCCATCAGCCAGCGTTCGGATGCCGTCATCGAGCCCATGCTCACCGACCAGTGGTTCGTCGACCTCACCTCCGAGACCCTGGACGACGGTCGGCCCGGTGGCCTGGACGCCATCACCCGTCCGGCGCTGGAGGCCGTCACCTCCGGCGAGATCCGCTTCGTGCCCGAGAACTGGACCAAGACCTACACGCAGTGGCTGGAGAACATCCAGGACTGGTGCATCTCGCGCCAGCTCTGGTGGGGCCACCAGATCCCGGCCTGGTACGACGAGGCCGGCAACA
>CAZOXZ010000029.1:0-21685 GCA_964583865.1 uncultured Rhodanobacteraceae bacterium
TTGATGTACACCGCGCTGCCGGATTGGGTGCAGTCGGTGGGCATGGCCTTCTCGCTGGTGCTGTTGATGCCGAGCTGGGGCTCGGCCGCCAACGGCCTTTTGACCTTCAAGGGCGTGTGGGGCCGCCTGCGTGAGGATCCGGCCTGCAAGTTCATGGTGCTGGCGCTGGTGTTCTACGGCGCATCCACGTTCGAAGGCTCGATGATGGCGGTGAAGTCGGTGAACTCGCTGTCGCATTACACCGACTGGACCGTGGCGCACGTGCACTCCGGCTCGCTGGGTGGCCATGATCACCTTCGGCTCGCTGTATGCCATGGCGCCGCGCGCCCTGGGCCAGCAGGCCATGCATTCGCACAACGCCATGCGCTTGCATTTCTGGCTGCACGTGGCCGGCACCTTGTTGTACGTCGTCGCCATGTGGGCTGCGGGCGTCACCGAGGGCTTGATGTGGCGGGCAACTTCGGCGGACGGCTCGTTGACCTACACCTTCATCGAGAGCCTGATCGCCATCAAGCCGTTCTACGTGGTGCGCTGGCTTGGTGGCGTGCTGATCCTGACGGGCATGGTCACCATGGCCTGGAACCTGTGGCACACGGCGGCGGATGCGCGCAAGCGCCTGGTGACGCCGATTCCGGTGCCGATTCCCGAGCCTTCGGCCATCCAGGTGCCGGCACCCCTGCCAGCGGCTGATTGAGGACATCGTCATGTATCGCGGTTACAAATACTTCGAGTTCATCGAGAAGCACTGGGTGGCGCTCGCCGTGGGCACGGCCATCATGGTGTCGCTGGGCGGCCTGGCCGAGATCACGCCCTTGTTCATGGAGGCCAACAAGGTGCAGCCGGCCGACGGCATCGAGCCGTATGACCCGCTGCGGCTGGCCGGGCGCGACATCTACGTGCGCGAGGGCTGCTACCTGTGTCATTCGCAGATGATCCGGGCCTTGCGCTTCGAGGTGCAGCGCTACGGCCACTATTCGGTCGCCAGCGAGTCGGTTTATGACCGGCCCTTCCAGTGGGGCTCCAAGCGTACCGGTCCGGACCTGGCCCGCGTGGGCGGCAAGTACTCCGACCAGTGGCAGCGCCTGCATCTGATGGATCCGCGAGCCGTCGTGCCCGAGTCCAACATGCCGGCCTATCCCTGGCTGGCGGAGAAGGGCATCAACGCCGAGGACATCCAGGCGCGCATGCGCGTGCTGAAGATGCTGGGTGACCCGTACACGGACGAGCAGATCGCCAGTGCACCCAAGGCGCTGGAAGGCAAGACCGAAATGGATGCGCTGGTCGCCTACCTGCAGGGCCTGGGCGTGCAGAACGTGCCCGATCGGCTGAAGAACGAGACATTCCCGGCGGTGGAAGCGGAGGGCGCGCCATGAATCCCTTGTGGGGCCACGCCGCCGGCGTCATCACCGTCATCCTGATGCTGACCTTCATCGGTATCTGGATCTGGGCCTGGCGCAAGAAGCACAAGCCGGTGTTCGACCGGCTGGCGCGCCTGCCACTGGAGGACGACCGCTTCATTCCCGACGCTGCCGACGAGGAGGACCCGCGATGAGCACAGCATGGTCCATCTGGGTGATGTTCCTGGTGGTGTTCAACATGGGCATCACGTTCTTTCTGTACATCTGGGCCCAGCGCGTCGACATTCCGACGCTGACCGATGGCACCACAGGCCACGTCTGGGCGCACGGGGCCATCCGTGAAGGCGTCAAGCGATTGCCGACCTGGTGGGTGGTGCTGTCGGCAGCCGGCTTCGCCTGGGGCATCATCTACCTGGTGCTTTATCCGGGCTTCGGCGCCAACAAGGGCCTGCTGGGATGGACCGCACACAAGCAGCTGGCCGCAGCCGTGGCTGAGAACCAAGTCAAGCTGGGCGGGACCATGGAACGCTTCGAGTTGTTCTCCATCGAGCAACTGTCGCAGGACGAAGTGGCGTTGCATGTCGGTCGTCGCCTGTTCGGTGACAACTGCGCCGCCTGCCACCAGCACGATGCCAGCGGCAACACCTTGATGGGTGCGCCCGATCTCCGCGATGACGTGTGGCTGTACGGCGGCGACGGCGACACCATCCTGGCCAGCATTGCCACCGGCCGCAACGGCGTGATGCCGCCTTGGGAAAGCCTCGGTGAGCAGAACGTCAAGAACCTGGCGCAGTATGTGCTGAGCCTGTCCGGGCGCGAGCACGACGCGAAGATGGCCGCGGCCGGCAAGCCCATGTTCGCCACTTGCGCGGCTTGCCATGGCGCCGACGGTACGGGCAACCCGGCCCTTGGTGCGCCCAACCTCACCGACGATGTCTGGCTGCATGGCAGCACGGTGGCCGACATCGAGCACACCATCGGGAAAGGTCGCAGCGGTCACATGCCGGCCTGGAGCAGTCGCCTTGGCAAGGCGCAAATGCGTGCCGTGGCGGCCTATGTCTATCATCTGTCCCATCGTGAAAAGCAAGGCGAGTGACAACCCACCTGGCGTGAACCATGATGCCTGGTACCGCCAGCCCATCCTGTGGCTGGGAGCCGTGATCACCGTGGCCATTCTTGGTGGCTGCATTGCCACCGTGGTGATCGCCGTGCGCCAGCCGGACGCCCGCCTGGATGGGCCGGCCCGCGGCATCCTCGGCATGCCCACGGATCAACCGGCTGCGGCGCGCAGCACGACGCCGTGACCGCCATCCAACTCGAGCCGTCTGCCTGGGCGCGACCGCAACTGCGCGACAGCGTGGTGCGGCGGCGCAACGATGGCCGGCCCGCGGTCCTGCTGCATCTGGACGCGGCGCCGGCGCCTCGCCTGATCCTGCAGCTGGAAGCACGCTTGCAGGCCCTGGCCGGCCTGAAACGCCTGGATCTTGATCGCACGGCGGCACAACTGCGCCTCGCCTGGGACCCCGGACAGCTCGACTTGCCGCGGATTCTGCAGACACTGGCCACGGCGGGCTGCGCTGCGCGCCCCCTGCCACGACACCGCCTGGCTGATACACGCCGCAGCGACGCCCACGTCGCGCTGAAACGCCTGCTGGTGGCCGGCCTGTTCGCGATGCAGGCCATGATGTTTGCCTTCGTCCTGTATCTGCAGCACTTTGATGCCATCGATGCGGCCACGGTGACGCTGTTTCGCTGGCTCAGCATGCTGGCCGCCGTGCCGGTGCTGCTGTGGGCCGCGCTGCCCTTTTACCAGCGTGCCGTGGCTGACCTGCGCCGCCGCCGCGTGGGTACGGAGACGGTGGTCACCGTGGCCGTGTTGCTGATCAGCAGCGGCAGCCTGATGGCGCTGATGCGTGGCCATGGCGAGGTGTATTTCGAGTCCATCAGCATGCTGGTGTTCGTGCTGCTGCTGGGTCGCTGGCTGGAGCTGCGCGGGCGGCAGATGAGCGCCGCGCTGGCCGATGCCGCCGCTGATGCCCTGCCGCTGGCCGCACAACGCCGCGATGTGGATGGCACGCTGGCATGGGTGGCCGTGGCCGAGCTGGAGCCGGGCGACCGCGTAGAAGTTGCCGAAGGCGGACGCGTGCCGGTCGATGGCCGGGTGACCGGCCCGGCGGTGTTGCTGGACGAGTCCGTGTTGACGGGCGAGGCCCATCCTGTGCGGAAAGGGCCGGACGAGCCCGTGGTCGCTGGCAGCCTGGTTTGTCGTGGGCCGTTGGAACTCGAGGTTGTCCGGCCTGTGGACGAGAGCACGGCCGCGCGGTTGGATACGCTGGCGAGCACAGCCGGCAAGTTGCGGCGCGATACCGCGGGCGACCGCCTGGCTGCCAATTTTGCCCTGCGCGTGCTGGCATTGGCCGCGCTGACGGCGCTTTTCTGGCTGTGGTTCAAGCCGGGGCAGACGCTGGATGCCGTGGTCGCCGTGCTGGTGGTGGCTTGCCCCTGCGCCTTTGCATTGGCCGCGCCGCTGGTGGCCTCGCGCGCCAGCGCCGTGCTGCGCCGTTTGGGTGTCTGGCTGGTACGGCCTGCTGCGCTGCAGCCGCTGGTGGCCGTCGATCAGGTATTGCTGGACAAAACCGGCACGCTGACTTCGCCCGGCCTCGACAAAGATCGCATTCGGACCCGGCAGGATACGTCGCCTGACATGGCCCTGGCGCTGGCCGCTGCCCTGGCCAGCCGCAGCAGCCATCCGCTGGCACGGCTTCTGGCCGAAACCTGTGGCGACCGCGACTTGCTCGAGGCCGTGACCGTCGAGGTGCAGCCGGGTGGTGGCATTTCCGGCACCGTTGCGGGTCGCAGCTTGCGTCTGGGCCATGCCGGCTTTGTGAGTGTGCCTGTGCCCGAGGCATGCGCTGACGAGGCCTTGCTGCTGGCCGACGAATCGGGTCTGGTAGCCGTATTTCCGGTTGACGAGCAACTGCGCCCCGGCGTGGCAAAGCTGGTCTCGGGCTGGCAGACCGCCGGCATCAAGGTCGGCATCGTCAGCGGCGATGCGCCTGCACGCGTGGCGACCGTGGCGCGCCAGCTCGGTATCGACGAATGGCAAGCCCGGGCCACGCCGGAGGACAAGCTCGAGCGCGTGCGCGCATGCCGCGAGGCCGGCGCCACGGTGCTGGCCGTGGGCGATGGCAGCAACGACGCGCCGTTCCTGGCCGCGACCGATGTCTCGGCGGCCGTGGTCGGTGCCACCGACCTGGCCCGTGCACGGGCCGACCTCATCCTCACCGGTGGCGTCACCGACCTCGCCGCCACCTGGCAGGTGGCCCAGCGCAGCCACGACATCCTGCGCCAGAACCGCCACGGCGCATTGATCTACAACCTCTGCGCGGTACCCTTTGCCGCTGCCGGCCTGGTACCGCCGTGGCTGGCCGTCATCGGCATGTCAGCCAGCTCCCTGGCCGTGGTGCTGAATGCCTTGCGTATCGGGGCCGGTGGCACCGAGCCGCCGCCACGGGCCGCCTTGGCCAAACCGCACACCGCATGAACGCGCTCCTTATCCTCATCCCCGTCAGCCTGCTGCTCGTCGCCGGCGCCGTCGCGCTGTTCTTCTGGGCCGTGCGCCACCAGCAATTCGACGACCTCGACACGCCCGAGATTCTGCCGTTGCTGGAGGAAGAGGAATCTGTGCGTCAGCATGATGACGACCGGTGATCGACATCGGTCGGGTTCGCAAAGCGGTCAGGATGGGTCGTGATGGTAGGCAGCGCCCGCTTCGGCGACCATTTGGCGGGCCAGCCGGTACACCCGAGGTGACAGGTTCCAGCGCATGGCATCGTCGAGGCTCATGTCGGCATGGCACTGAAAGCCCGGCATCATGGCGCAGTAGTTGATTGTCCACAGGCTGTGCGGGCCGCAGCCACCGGCGATGCTGCAGGCGCCGGCGAGCGGGACCGTGGCGTACAGCAAGTCCCGGTCGTGCTTGGAAAGACGCGCCACTTCGGCCCAACTGCCAGCGAACATATCGTCATGCAGGCGCCAAAGCGCGTCAATGATGGATCGCAGTTCCTGGAGGTTGCTTGCCTCGCGCAAGTGCCGGCGGGCAAGCCTGCCGTAATCGGCTTTCTCCGTATCCGACAGCGAATCAGGATCGGGCATGGAAAGCGACCAGGCGGATCGGTCCAGGGACCAGTCAGGGGTGGCTGGTGTCGACATGTTGCCTTCGGAAATGACCTCTGGCGGTCCGACCTTCTTCAGGCTTCTGCACCATTCAATCACGGCCGCGGGTTCTGTCAGCTCTTCCGGCGTGGCGCTGATGTCGAGTTGACGCAGTGTTGATGCGCAGCTCAAGGCCATTTTGTGGCGAAGCAGCCTGGCGTAGGGCTGGTTCGAAATGCCGGGTGTGTTCAGGATTTCCCATTGCGCAGATGCCGGCAAGACCTGAAGTGTGCTGGACGCCCGTAGCCACCGGTGCGGTTGGCTGCCGCGCAGCTCGGACATCAGAGCATGGCGCTCGGTGATACCGTTCCGCTGCACGGCATCACTTGCTGTAATAGCCTGATAGGCTGCTGTTGACGGCTCGGTCTTTCCTGTTTCTTGTGTTGGTGGCTCGCTTGAGCCCTTGGCTGATTCGACGTTTTCATGTTCGTTGCCTGCCATAGGCTGGCTGCTTCGGTAGAGACCGAAAGCAGCCAGCGTCGCAATACAGACGCAAACTAGAATCGTGACCCGTGTACGATTCATGGGATGGCTCCAGAGAATGCGAGCGTGTGGTTTCAAAAACAAGTTGCGTGGCGACCCACTGCTCGCGAGTGCGGCATCGCCACGCGCAGGACACAACGTGGCCGATATCGACATGGATGTTCGATATCTTGCACGCTAAACGATGTTGTGTGCATACTATGCCACATCATGCCAAGAACACGTCCGTCATTGCTGCCCCGTGTGTCGCGCCTGCTTGCCGGTATCGGCCAGAACATCCGCCAGGCACGGCTGCGGCGTAATTACACCATGGCACTGGTGGCGCAACGCGCCGGTATCTCGCGTGGCACCTTGCAACGGGTCGAGGAAGGCGATGCGGCGGTGGCGCTCGGCATTTACACACGTGTGTTGCAGGCACTCGGGCTTGAAGGCGACCTGGCCGGCATTGCCGCCGACGACGTGCTGGGCCGAAAGCTGCAGGATGCCGGACTCGGCGAGCGTGCGCGGGCTACGCGGCATGATTGGCGCGGCGAGCCGGAATGAACCGCAAGCCGGACAGGGTTGCAGTGCATGTCGATGTCGAGTGGCTGGCGACACCACGACGCATGGGCTGGTTGCACCGGCAGAGTTTAGGCCGTGGCGAGATCTTTGCCTTCGAGTACGATCCGGCCTGGCTGGACAGTAGCGACGTCCTTGCTTTTGACCCCGAGCTGGCATTGGTGAGTGGGCCGCAATACCCGCCGGTGGACCGCGACAACTTCGGCATCTTTCTCGATTCGGCACCGGATCGCTGGGGCCGACTGTTGATGCAACGCCGCGAAGTGGCGAGGGCGCGCCTGGAAAAGCGGGCGACGCGCAATTTGCACGAATGGGATTTTCTTCTGGGCGTGCACGACGAGACGCGCCTGGGCGCATTGCGGTTCTGTCGCGCCAAGGGCGTGTGGCATGATGATGACCAGGCCATGGCTGCGCCGCCGCTGACTTCGCTGCGTTCCCTGCAAGCAGCCAGCGCCAGGTTCGAGGCGCAAGGCCACGAGGATACCTCGGCGGAAGACCTTCGCTGGCTGGAGCAGTTGATCGCGTCGGGCAGTTCCCTCGGCGGCGCCCGCCCCAAGGCATCGGTGCGCGATGAGGACGGCGACCTTTGCATTGCCAAGTTCCCGAGCCGACGCGACTACCACGACGTCGGCGCATGGGAATACGTCGCCCACCGCCTGGCGCAACGCGCTGGCATCCGCCTGCCCACGGCCCGCGTGCTGTCGCTCGGTGAGGATGGCACGAGCTTTTTGACGAAGCGTTTTGACCGCACGAAAGACGGCCGGCGGCGTGCCTTCGTGTCGGCCATGACGTTGACACAACGCCGCGACGGTGAGCCCGACGCCAGTTACCTTGAACTTGTCGACCTGCTGCAATCTCGTGGCACGGAAACCCTGGCTGATTGCACTGAACTGTTTCGGCGGGTCGTGTTCAGCATCGCCATCCACAATACGGGTGACCACCTGCGCAACCACGGTTTCATCATCGCGCCCTGGGGGCTGCGCCTGGCACCCGCCTACGACATCAACCCGGTTCCGGATTGTGACGCGCTGACCCTGGCCATCAACGAAGTGGACACGCACTGTGATTTCGGCATCGCGCTTGACGCCTGCCGCGACTACGGTCTTGCACACAAGGCAGCACGAGAAGTGATTCACGAGGTGCCATCGGCAGTGTCCGGCTGGCGAGAAGAAGCAAGTGCGCTGGGCATCCCGCGGTCGGAGCAGGAACGGATGGCGCCGGCCTTCCAGGCGTGACACCGCGCTGCACTTCGCGGACTGGACCGGCTCCTCGATCGCGCCCCGCGCCGTGGTGCAGGAGTGGACATCGCAGCCTCGGCAGTTGACGTCCGGTCAGTGCGCCACCAGCAATTCGATGATCTCGATACGCCGGAAGTTCTGCCGTTGCTTGAAGATGACGAGCCGGGTGAACATGACGAACAGGCCTGACCCGTGTCAGGGCAGGGGCGGCTGGCAGCTGTCATGCTGGCGTCTCTACGAAAGTGTTTCCGGGTCGAAGCCATGTTGATCGAGTATTACCCGTTGATCCGCAACATCCACGTCGCCAGCGTCGCTGTCAGCGGCAGCCTGTTCATGCTGCGCGGCTTGCTGGTGCAGCTTGGTTGGAAGCGCTGGGCGCTGGCCGGGCCGGTGCGCTATTTCAGCTATCTGGTGGACATCACCCTGCTGGTGTCGGCGCTGTTCCTGGTGGCCATCCTGCCCTGGGCGCTGTTCTCGAACGGCTGGCTGGCAGTGAAATTGGTGCTGGTGCTGCTGTACGTGGTGCTGGGCGTGCTCGCCATGAAGCGTGGCCGCAGCGCAGGCATTCGCCGATCGTGCTACGTTGCGGCCCTGATAACCTTTCTCGTCATCGTCGGCATCGCCGTGGCCCATCATCCGCTGGGGTGGCTGTTCTTGTGGCTGGGCTGATGCTGCCTTGTTGCCAGGGTGTTGCATGAACTCCAATTCTGATTCCCGCAAGGCTCCCGCAGGTCGGTGGGAGCGCGAAGCCGTCCGTTGCCTGGTGCAGGAGTCGGCCCGTTCGGCTGATACGCATCTGTTGCGTCTGAAGTTGCCGTCCTTTCCCGGCATCGATTTCTACTTCAAGGACGAGTCCTCGCATCCCAGCGGCAGCCTGAAACACCGTTTGGCGCGCTCGCTGTTCCTGTACGCCTTGTGCAACGGGCGCCTGCACGAGGGTCAGCCGGTGGTGGATGCCTCCTCGGGCAGCACGGCCATCTCCGAAGCCTGGTTTGCCCGCCAGCTGGGCCTGAGCTTTACTGCGGTGATGCCGAAGGCCACCGCGCCGCGCAAGATCCGTGATGTCGAGGAGCTGGGCGGGCGTTGTGATCTGGTGGATGATCCAACGACGGTGCATTCGCGCGCGGCCGGCCATGCCGTGGCTGGAGCCTGCCATCTGGACCAGTTCGGTCTGGCCGAGCGCGCCACCGACTGGCGTGGCAACAACAACATCGCCGAGTCGATTCTGGAACAAATGGCCGGCGAACCGCACCCGGAGCCCGCCTGGGTGGTGTGCGGTGCGGGCACCGGCGGCACGTCGGCCACCATCGGTCGTTATCTGCGCTACCGCATGCTGGATACACGCCTGTGCGTGGCCGAACCGACGGGCGCGGCCTTTGCCCTGGGCTGGCCGAAACGCGACCGCGACGTGACGGCGACGCAGCCGACCCTGATCGAGGGCATTGGCCGGCCCATCGTCGAGCCCAGCTTCATCTTCGAGGTGGTCGATCGCGTCATCGAGGTGCCCGATGGCGCTTCCATTGCGGCCTTGCGGTTGCTCGAGAAGACTTTGCATCACCGCTATGGCGGCTCCTCCGGCACCAACCTGGCCGCCTGCCTGCAGCTTGCTTGCGAAATGCAGCAACGCGGCGAGGCCGGCAGCATCGTCTCCATCCTTGGCGACCGTGGCGAACGCTACAACGAGACCTTGTTCAACGAGGCCTGGCTGGCCGAGCACAACGTTGACCATGCCGATTGGGAACCCATGCTGGAGAAGTGCGTGGAGACGGGCCGCTGGCAGCCCGTGGCCTGACGGCCATCCCGTGGCTTTGCCGGTCTGCACCATCGGCCATTCCACGCGTCCTCTGGACGAGTTCCTGGGTCTGCTGGATGAAGCCGGTATCGCCTGCCTGGTGGATGTGCGCAAGCTGCCCGGCTCGGACCGCTTTCCACAGTTCAATGCCGATCGTCTGACAGCCAGCCTGCACCAGCGCGGCATTCGCTACGCTCGCTGGCCGGCCCTGTGCGGTCGGCGTACGGCGGCCGAGGTCCGCAAGCTGCCCGAGGACCGGTTCTGGCGCAATGCCAGCTTTTCGCGTTATGCCCGCTGGGCGCAGGGCGAGGCCTTCGGCGAGGCGCTGGAGGTCCTGATGCACGAAGCCGGGCAGCGACGTTGCGTCGTGATGTGTGCCGAGGCCGTGTGGTGGCGTTGCCACCGGCGCATCATTGCCGACCACCTGCTGGCGCGCGGGATCGAGGTGGTGCATATCATGGCACCCGGCAAGCAGGTGCCGGCCACGCTGACCGCTGGCGCGATGATGGCGCATGGCCGGGTGATGTATCCGGCACAAGGCGAATAAAACGCGGGCCCGGCATTCGTTGTCGGGCCCGCAGGGCAGCGGACGGCAAGATGCACTGCGTCGGGGCGGTGCAACTCGGGGGTCCCATCCGCAAGGGTTGGCCCATTGCAGACCAACCACAGATCCCGGCCGTCCCTGGCCGGGCGGGGACGCTTCAGTGCAGCTCGGCGAGTTTGACGTCGGCCATGCCCAGCGCCTGGGCCACGTCGTACATGGCCTGGTTGAGAATGCGATGGGTATTCTGGTCAGCTTCGTGGCCGAACTTCACGTCGATGTCGGCCATCACCTGGTTGTGGATCTGGTGGGACAAGGCCTTGTCGAACAGGTAGCCAGACCAGAAGGTGCCGTCGGAGGTGACGCCAGCCTGGACCAGCGCCTTGGCCAGGGCCGTGCCGGTCAGATCAGCCGGAGGTTCGGGCAGGGTGACGCCGGCTTCCGTGGCGCGCTTCAGGCCGGCGTTCACGGCAAAGTCCATGCCGCTGATGAAGGCGGCAACCTTGTCCTTGCCGTATTGTTTCTGCAGTTTGGCGACCTCGGCATTCACCGTGTCCTCGCCCAGCATCGAGACCAGCGCCTTGGCGAAACTGAAGTTGGCGGCGCCGCCACCGGCCCTGACGAGCGCAGCCGTGGCCTTCAGCTTGGGTGCGCCGTTGTAGATCTCACCGCCGAACCAGTTGCTCATCTTCATGGTCGAGGCCGCGGTGTCGGCGGCCGTGGCGGGCGCTGTGGCCGGAGCCGGTGCGGCTTCAGGGGCGGCTTCGGTGGCTGCGGCAGGCTGCTCGGCATCCTGGGTCGTGGCTTGTGAGCAGGCCACGCCGCCGAAAAGCATGCCCAGACTGAGGGTCAGGGCCATTGGGAACTTGCTGTTGAACATGTCGAAATCTCCTTGGATGAAAAAAAGCCCGGCGGCGAGGGTCAGTTGTCCGGCGCGTCGTCGTGGCTGTGGGTGGCGACGGACAACGTCCCGTCGGGGTACAAATGCTGTAGTGTCTTGCGCGCTTGTGCCGAGAGCAGGCCGCTGAACTGGCTGGCCAGTTCGTCGCCAAGCAGCGTCAAGGCAATGCTCTGGCGCACATAGGCGTCGGCCAGTTCCAAAACCAGTGGCTGGCTGGTGACTAGGCCGTGTGCGCCGTCGGGGCCGGGTTGGCCCAGCAAGGCCGTGGCGCGATCGGCGACCAGGACCAACCAGCGCGGCTGCTCCGGAGAAAGCACGTCAAGACGATGGATATGGCCCTGGCAGCCACCACACTCGCTGGGACAGGCTTCCAGACACAAGGTGGTGATCTGGACGCCACGTTCGCGTGCCTGGCGCAGGTTTTCGGCCAGCTGGCCGGCTTCGGCAGGCTGGATGGCCACTATCAGGCAATCGGTGGCCGAGTCGATCATCTGGCGGGCCCGTGCCAGCATCTCCTGGCGGCTGTCCAGGTTGAAGACCGGCGCTGCCGGCTCCTCCGGCTGCAGGCTGCGCAAGGCATCATTGGCTGCTTCAAGCTTCTGCTGGTGCTCATGGTCCAGGCGTGCGAGGTAATCACGCGCAGACGTGGCGCTGTAACGGCTGCCGGTGGCGGTTTCGAAGTGCCGAGCGGCGCCACGTTCGACCAGTTGCTTCAACACGCTGTAAACATTGGCACGTGGCATGCCCGTGGCCTTGGCCAACTCATAGCCATTGCATGGCCCGTGCTTCAGCAGGCCGACGTATGCGCGGGCCTCGTAATTGCCAAAGCCAAGCTGCATCAGGAGGTTGTGTGTTTTCATGACTGGCGTAGTTGCTGGAACAACTACGAGTATAGCGAACAAGTTTTGCAATGCAACAGGAGATTGTTTTCAGCATCACCATGCGCGGCTTCCCGTGCCGGCCGCACTTGGGTACCGGACAGTGGTATTCTTGTGCGCCCGAACATCGCCATGGGAGCCGCATTCGTGTCACAGGAAAATCGCCTTACCGCACCGCATATGGACCTGCCGCAGTCCTGCGACAGTGATGTCACCCGCGTGGCCTGGGCGGATTTGCCGTTGTGCTGCCCCATGCCGGGCACCAGCCTGTGGAATGCCCATCCGCGCGTGTACCTGCCGATTCATCGCACCGGTCGGGTGCAATGTGGCTATTGCGGCACCATCTACGAGCTGGAAGACCCGCCGCTGGATCAGCCCGATCCCGTGTTCACCAACATGGAGATCGAGAAGGACTACCGCCGCGCCCAGGAACGGGTGATCGCCGAGCAGAACGAGCAGAACAAGTAGGTCGGACGCAGCGGCATTTTCGGTTGCCGGCAAACGGGCCGGCGGTGCTTCGTCAGGCTTCGCCCAGCAGGGTTCGGCTGCGCTCGGCGCTTGCACGCGCGGCGACGCGTTCGAACCACGGCCCGATGAAGGGCAGGTTCTGATCGAAGGGCTGGCCGTGCGCCTGGCCGAAGTCCAGCCATACGTACAGCCAGATGTCGGCCATGGAAAAGCGTTCGCCGCACAAGTACGGGCCGAGGCCGGCCATGCCGTCCAGCCAGGTCAGTCTGTCCTGGGCCACGTGCTTCAGGCCGTCGGCGGCTTCCGGCGCCAGCGGAATGCGTCCACGGAACCGCGCGATGCCTTCGGCATAGTGGAAGGCGTTGTGGATGAACTCGGTGATGTTCAGTTCCACGCGTCGCAGCCACTGGCGCGTCTCGGTCCGCTCGCGGGCGTTCGTACCGATCAGGGCCGGCTCGGGATGGCGCTCCTCGAGGTACTCGGCAATGGCGACTGATTCAGCCAAAGTGCTGCCATCGTCCAGCACCAGCGCCGGCGTCTGCCCGGCCGGGTTGTGCTCGAGGTAGGGTGCCTGGCGATTCTCGCCGGTGAAGACGTCAATGCCGCGGCTGTCGATGTCCAGCCCCTTTTCGAGGATGAACATGCGCAGGCAGCGCGGCGCGGGGCTGATGGCATCAAGCAGGAGCATCGTCAGACGGTTTGCGAGTGGCGGGTGCCGGCTTCGGCATCGAGGTAGACATCAAAGCACATGGCGATGTTGCGTAGCAACAGTCGGCCGCGGGGCGTGACCTCGATGCCGGCGGCGTCAATCTCCACCAGGCCGTCGCGTTCGAGTGGCTGCAGTGCTGCCAGGGAATCGGCAAAGTACCGGCCGAAATCGATCTCGTGGCGGCTGGCGAAGGCCTGGCTGTCCACCTTCAGGTGGCACATCAGGGTGTTGATGAGGTCACGCCGGATGAGGTCGTCGTCGGTCAGGGCCAGGCCGCGCATCACCGGCAGCTCGCCCTGGTCCAGCGCAAGGTAATAGCCCGGCAGGTCGCGAGCGTTCTGGCTGTAGCTGGGGCCGATGCGGCCGATGGCGCTGTTGCCCAGGCCGATGATGTCGCACTCGCCGTGGGTCGAATAGCCCTGGAAGTTGCGCTGCAGGCTGCCGTTGCGTTGCGCTTCGGCCAGTTCGTCGTCGGCACGGGCGAAATGGTCCATGCCGATGTAGACGTAGCCAGCCTCGGTGAGTATTTCCAGCGCCCGGCCGAACAGGGCCAGGCGCGTGGCGGGATCGGGCAATGCTTCGGCCTTGATCTGGCGCTGCGGCTTGAACATCTGCGGTAGATGGGCATAGCCGTAAACCACGACGCGGTCGGTTTCCAGTGCCAGCACTTCTTCCAGCGTGCGCGTGAAGCCGGCCACGGTTTGCAAGGGCAGGCCGTAGATCAGATCCACGCTGGTCGAACGGAAGCCGGATTCGCGGGCCGCCTCGATCACCTCGCGGGTTTCCGCGACGCTTTGTACGCGGTTGATGGCCTGCTGCACGGCCGGGTCGAAATCCTGGATGCCGACGGACAGGCGGTTGAAACCCAGCCGGCCCATGGCCTTGATGTAGTCGCCGTTGGCAAAGCGCGGGTCGATCTCGATGCCGAACTCGCGACTGGCTTCGGTGGACAGTGAAAAACGCCTGCCCAGCGAGGCCAGCAACTCGTCCATTTGCTCGGTATCGAGAAAGTTCGGCGTGCCGCCGCCAAAATGCAGTTGCACCACCTCGCGGTCCGGGTCGAACAACGGCGCTACCAATTCCAGCTCGCGGTACAGATTGCGCAGGTACTGCTCGCCGTCGCCGCGCTGGCGCGTGATGACGCGGTTGCAACCGCAGTAGAAGCACGGGCTGGTACAGAAGGGCACGTGCACGTACAGCGACAGCGCCTGCGGAATGGGCGCCTCGTTACTGGCGTGTGCCATGGCCCGCAGCTCGGCTGCGCCAAAGCCGGGATGAAACTGCGTTGCGGACGGGTAACTGGTGTAGCGCGGGCCGTTGACGCTGTAACGCGCAATCAGCTCGGCATCAAAATGGGGGGCGGAAATCACGGCAGCCATGGGCGCATGGTGCCGAGAGAAAGTGAACGCGTCCTTGATCCCGGTCAAGCGTTGAAGGTCAGAGCCTGTGGGTAAACCGACGCGCTGTGGTTTCACTCTATCGCGGAGCCGGTACATGCTCGTCCCTGGCCCCGCGGGTCAACGATTTGCAAAGCCCCCGCATGACCGTATGGATCCTCGGGGTGACGGTCTGTCGAACAAGATGCGCGAGCTTCGACGTGCCGTCGCTGACTACCTGCCACGGCTCACCCCTTCGGTCGGCGGTGACGCGCGAAGGATAAGGCCCACAGGGTGGCTGTCACGATGACAGCCATTTTTCTGCGGGCCATGGATGGCCCGTCAGAAAAACCCCGAAGCGTGGAACGAACCCGAAGGGCGCTGACCGCAGGGTGCCCTTCTCTTTGCTTCGTTTCTCTATACTCCGGGCATCCTGCCCTCCACCCTTCGGGCCCGCCTGCGGCGGTTCAAATTCGTTCCAGACGAATTTGTGTGCAAGCAAGAGAAATGAAGGCCCCGCTGGCAAGCGGACAAGGAGCCGCGACATGCTCGGGACCTGTTTTGAGGCAGAAAAACTCACAACCTCTCAGCCCGGCGTGACGGCGGGATAATGTACCAATGTGGGCAGCAGCTGACGGCTGGCCGGCGCCAGCAGGCGGCGGATATCGGGATAGACGACCTGTTCTTCCTTTTCGTCGTGTGCATCCAGCAGCAGCAGGAAGCGCCGGCGGGTGTCGGCGTTGGCACGAAAAGTGGGCAGTTGCTGGCGCAGCTTGTCGTGTTCGTTCAGAAGGCCGTTGATCCAGCCCTCGCGCCCACCAGCTTCCAGATAGGCCGGGAACAGCAGGTTCTCCTCGATGTCGAGGTGGCGTGCCAGCAACCACTTCAACCAGACAAGTTGCTCGGCCTTGCCGGACAAGGCGCCGGCCAGCGCGCTCTCGATGATGGCATGGTCGCGGCCCAGATACTCGGCCAGACTGTCGGGTCTGACGGTACGCACGACCACAGCCGCCGAGTCATTGGTGCCGATGGCCAGCGGATGCCACGCCAGACAGGCGCCGGCGGCTTCCATGGCCGCCTTCATGCCGGCCGTGAAATTGAAACCGGCACGCAGCAGACAATGGCTGCCTGGCGGGATGATCGCAACTGCCTTGGCCAGATCGTCAGGCCTTGAAATGCCCAGCACCGGCGTGGTCTCCAGCAAGGCCGCACGACGGGGCTGCGGGGCCGCTGGTGCGGTGGTTTCATCGGCATGCACTTCAAGTTCGAAGCGGCTGTCGGAGACCAGTGACTTCAGGCGCCAGCGCCGCCCCGGGGCGACCCAGGTGCGGCTGCCGACTGCCAGCGCGACCGGTGTCGTGCCGGCCGCATCCAGCCATTCGATGTCCAGCCGGCCTTCAAGGACATGCAGGCACTCCCAGCGGTTGGCACGCGGTGCATGCCACTGACGCAAACGATCGGGGACTGTATCGGTCGAGAACGGGCGCGACCGACCCAGTCGTCGTGTCGCGCCCGGCGGTCTCGGGCCGCTGTCGTTGCTGGTCATCCCGGGCGACCGTCGAGTCGCGGGCGCAGGTAGATGAACATGAAGTGCGCAATCCATGGCGTGAAGGCCAGCAACCAGCCGAAGGCAGCAATGGCTGACCAGAAGTAGATGTCACCGGACACGGCAGCGTAAACACGCACCAGTGCCACGACTTGAAGCAGCACGAAGCACAGCCAGGCGATGCGGCCCATGGTCAGGGGACGGCCCGAGTGGCCCATGGTGACGCGGGTGACCATGGCCACCAGCATGGATCCGAAAAAGCCCACGGCCAGCGCATGCAATGGCGCGCGCGCCAGGATGTGGGCATCGCCAAAAGCCAGCACCAGGTCCTGCACGGTGTACAGCGTGAAGGCGATCGGCAACCAGGTGAAGGCCAGGTAGAGGACAATCAGCAAGCCGGGTTTGGTGCATTTCCAGGGTTGCCAGGCCAGCAGATGGCCGCCGAAGACCAGGGTCAGGGCCAGGTCCGGCAACCACAGCAACGGGCTGGAGAACCACGCCAGGCCGAGATGGGCCAACAGCAACAACCACACCACGGGCAGGCTCCAGGCCGGGCGTACCAGCGTGTAGCTCTTGCCCTGGCGCTTGGCAATATTGTTGCTGAAAAACGGCACCATGCGATGGCAG
The DNA here is from genome assembly GCA_964583865.1 of uncultured Rhodanobacteraceae bacterium. Lineage (GTDB taxonomy): Bacteria > Pseudomonadota > Gammaproteobacteria > Xanthomonadales > Rhodanobacteraceae > DASSBG01. Next base: position 16,691 of record CAZOXZ010000029.1, read on the forward strand.
ACGGTGAAAAACACCGGCAGCAGCAGGCCGAAGGTGCCCAGGTGGACGGCGAACAGGCCGTAGCGGCTGTCGGCACCGAGAACAAACGCCGAAAACAGCACCAGCCCCACGACGCCCAGGGCCAGTGCCGACCAGGTGGAGATGGCCCACTGGTCCTTGAGGCGATGCGCCCACAGCACCTGACCCAGGGCGTGCAATCCGGCCAGATAACCCAGCAGCATCAGGGTGAAGCCGACCAGCAGCACGGTTTTCGAGCCCAACAGGCCGAGGTTGGCCAGCAGGTAGCCACCCAGCACACCGATGCCGACCGGCACGTAACGCCGGCGCGGGATCGGTGCCTCGCCCATCCAGCGCGGAAAGGTGGTCAGCAGGAAGCCGAACATGAACATCGGCAGCATGCCGTATTGCACCAGCATGGCGTGCGCCCAGCCCGGTGGTACGGGTGCCGGCGGCATGGGCATGAAGCCCCAGCCCAGGCGTACGCTGCCCAGCCACAGAGCCCACCACAGCATCGACAACAATACGGCCGTGGCGCCGGCGAAGAACAGCAGCCGGTGCGGTGCGGCGGCGATCTGGCGAAGCAGGTTGGAAGGGGCCTCGTCCGGCCCGGGCATGGGAGAGTTCAAGTTGTCACTCCAACGAAAGCAGCCCGTTATTGTCCGTTTGCACGGCCCGCCGGGCGGTGATCCATGTCAGGTATTGAACACGTTGCTCGCCAGGTCTTCCAGGGCGTCCGTGTCCACCAGTTCCACCTTGCGACCGTCGATCTTCACCAGGCTCTGGTTGCGGAAACGGCTGAATACGCGGCTGACGGTCTCGGTAGCCAGGCGCAGGTAGTTGGCGATGTCGCTGCGTGACATGCTGAGATTGAAACGGGTTCCGGAAAAGCCGCGCTCGGCGTAGCGGTGGCCCAGATCGACCAGGAACGCCGCCATGCGCTCGTCCGCGGTGTGGTCACCGGCCAACAGCGAGGCCGTACCCAATTCCTTGCTCAGCATGCGGAACAGGTGCTGCTGCACGCTGGGCATGCGCGCGGCCAGGTCGCTCATGGCCGGAAAGGAGAAGCGGCAGAACTCGGCCGGCTCCAGGGCGATGGCGTCGCAAGGGTATTTTTCCGGATAAATCGCGTTCAGGCCCACCACTTCACCAGGCAGATAGAAGCCCAGCACCTGTTCGTGGCCCTCGCGGTTGACCACCGAGGTTTTCACGGTGCCCTGACGTACGGCGTAGATGGCATGGAACGGGTCGCCGGTGCGGAAGACGTGCTCGCCACGCTCGAACATGCCGACATGCTCGACCAGATAATGCAGCTCCACCAGTTCCGGCTTGCCATAGCCGGCCGCCAGGCAGACGCTGGAGAAGGCGCAGGTTGAGCAGAAGGTGGCATCATCGCCATCGTCGGCGATGGGTACCGGCTTGGGTATGGCGTGCAGCGTTCGACGTTGGGGTGATGACATCGGGTGGATCCCGTGACTGGTGCGTGGAGGCCTGTCCGACGGGCGTGCATCTTGTTTGCACCAGCCCGCAAGGGACCGCACGAACGGCGCCACCGACGAGGCCATCAGGACCCATATGGTACGAAATTATGGGCGATCACGCGAGCCTTTTCGCCTTTGCCAAAGGCTTGTTCACGTCAGTATCAATGGCAGGCTGGCGGCGCCGTTGACGGGAAAGACGGCCGGTTCCGGCGCCTGTCCGTCGGCGATGCGAATCGTGCGGGTTTCCTGCAACAGTTGGCCGATCATCACGCGCATTTCCATGCGCGACAAGGCCGCCCCCGGACAGGCGTGCAGGCCGCGGCCGTACAGCAGGTTGTTGTCCGCGTCACGTTCGCCATCGAAGTGCTCCGGATCGTCGAAGGCTGCCGGATCCCGGTTGGCTGCGACCCAGTTCAGCGAAAGCTGTTCGCCGGCGGCAATGCGGCGTTCTCCCAGATCGACATCGCGCGTGGCCACGCGCCGGCTGGCTACCAATGGGCCGCGCAGGCGCAAGATCTCGTCATTGGCGTGCAGCAAGGCTTCCGGGTGCTCGCGCAGGCGTTGCTGTTGTTCCGGATGGCGGGCGAGAAAGTGCATGATGATGCCGATCGCCGCCGCAATCGAGCCGATCTCGCCCACCGTCCAGGTACGCAGAATGCTGGCGATCTCGCGGTTGGTGATGGGCCGGCCATCGACATGCTCGTGCATCAGGGCGGCCGTGAGGTCGGTTTCGGGGCTGGCGTGATCATCGCGGCGCATGGCAATCAGCTCGTCGATCAGGCCCTCGAAAGCCTGCGCGATGCGGCGCATGGCCGGACGGTCACGCGCCAGGGTGGCGGCATGGTTGGCCGCGGTCCACTTGTCCAGCGTATCGCGCAACTGCGCAGGCCAACCCAGGTACGCGCATTGGGCATGCACCGCAAACGGCCGCGCCAGATCGGCAATGCCATCGATGTGACCGGCAGCCACGGCCTGCTGCACCAGGTTCTCGGCAATGGCTTGGCAGGCCGGTTCGAAGGCAGCGACGCGTGCCTGGCTGAGGTACGGGTCGAGGATACGGCGCCAGGTCGTGTGCTCGGGACGATCCATGCCGCCCGGGATGTGGCGATGCCGCGAGACCTCGCTGCTGAAGGTCTCCGGGTCGTCCAGAACCTTGCAGACATCGGCATGCCGGAACACCGACCATTGACGAGTCTCGCTCCAGGCGACGGGGCAGTGCTCGCGCATGCGATCGAAGGCGCCGGTCTGGTCGTCGAGGACCGATTGCTCGCGCGGGTCCCAGTCCGCGGCGTGCGCCGGGCGGGTGTCGGGTACGGTATTGCTTGCCATGATCAGATCGTGCCGGGTTGCTTGCAGGCGAGCCGCGCAGCATGCCGTCTCGCGGCGGGCTTGTCGCTGATGCAGGTCAGGCGCTTGACCCGGATCACGGCATGGTCGCCGCGGCGACGGCACCATGCCGAACGACCCAAGCCCGGACCTCGCGATGAACAACCGATCTCCAACGCCGCGCTGGCATACGCTGGATGCCTGCTTCCTTGGTCCCTACGGCGAGAACGACGGCTTGCTGGAACGGCTGCTGGTGGAGTTCCTGCGCGACCACGTGTACTGGCGGCGCAACTTCCATCCCGAGGACCCGCCGGCCATCGACACCGCGGCCGTGCATCATCCCGACTACATTGATTTTGAGTCGCGCATGCGGCGCGAGTTGCACCTGCTGTCGGCGGCGTTGAAAAAATCCATGCCGTTTCACAGCCCGCGCTACATCGGCCACATGGCCTCGGACCTGTTGCTGCCGGGACTGGCGGCGCAGGTCCTGGCCATGCCCTACAACCCCAACAATGTCAGCGAGGAAGCGGCGCCGGTGACGGTGGACATGGAAGTGCAGGCGGGCCTGCAACTGGCGCGCATGTTGGGCTATCCGGCCGATCCGGACGAGCCCGGTTGTGCCTTCGGTCACCTGACCTCGGGCGGTACGCTGGCCAACTATCAGGCACTGCGTCTGGCGCTGGCCATGAAGGCATTCCCCGTGGCTCTGCGTGCGGCGCAGGTGCCGGATCTGGTCTTGCCGGAAGATGACTGGGCGGCGTTCAACCTGCCGCATGCCACCATCATCACGTTGTTGCAGGACTGGCAGGCATGGCTGGCCGCGCAACCCGCGCCTGAGCGCCGCCAATGGCGCGAACGCGTGGCCAGCGAGCGCATCGAGGCCCGTGGCCTGGCCGATTTCTTTGCCACCCACCCGCAACTGGGCGTGCCGCGTGTGCTGGCACCGATCACGGCGCATTATTCCTGGAGCAAGGGCCTGAAGCTGCTGGGTCTGGGGCGCCATCAGCTGGAGCTTTTGCCCACCGACGGCATGCGTCTGGACCCGGAAGCCATGCGCCAGGTCTTGCAGCGTTGCGCGCATGAAAAGCAGCCCGTGCTGATGTGCGTGGCGGTGCTGGGCAGCACCGAGTACGGCACCATCGACCCGGTGAATGCGGTAGTGGATGCGCGCGAGGCGATGCGTGCCGAGGGCCTGGGTTTTGCGGTGCACGTGGATGCGGCCTGGGGCGGCTACATCACCTCGCTGTTCCGCAACCCGGATGGCTCCCTGCGCCCGCGCGAAGCGGTGGCTCGCAGTTTCCGGGGCTTCCCTTCGCCGGCCGTGCATGCCGCGTTTGCTGCCCTCGACAAGACCGATTCGGTCACCATCGACCCGCACAAGCTGGGTTACCTGCCCTACGGCAGCGGCGCTTTCGTCTGCCGCGACCACCGCGCCATGGCGCTGCTGGCCGAGCGTGCGGACTACGTTTTCCAGAAGGATTCGAATCCGGATTACCTGACGCGTTACCGCAGTCTGGGGCAGTTCATCCCGGAAGGTTCCAAGCCCGGTGCAGCGGCTGCGGCCGTGTATGTCACCCACCGTGTCTTGCCGCTGGACCACGAGAATTTCGGTCACCTGCCCGAGGCCACCATCCGCGCCGCCGAGTATTTTCGCGATTGCGCGGCCGAGTTCACCCGCGAGATGGCCGATGTAGCGCATGTGCGCGTGCCCTTCGAGCCGGATACCAACCTGGTGTGCCTGGCCATCAACCCGCTGGGCAATGACCAGGTGCCGGTGGCCAACCGTTTCGTGCGCCGCTTGTACCAGGACCTGCGCAGTGATCCACGCCAGCCGCTGCAGTTGAAGTCCTGGTTCGGTTCCATGACCAGCCTGCGTCCCGAGATGCTGGGGCCGGAGGAGACCACGCGCATCATGGGCGAGCTGGGGCTGGACCCGGACAGTTTCGATGACGACGATGACAGCCTCACCATCGTGCGGCACACCTTGATGAACCCGTACTTGGTGGAGCACCAGGGCGACATCGATTACATCGCCGGCTATTTCCGGTTTCTGGGCCAGCGTATTCGCGAGCTGTTGCCGGCGTTTTCCTGATGCGCTGCACTGCTCCGGTCAGGATGCCCGATTGTTGCTCCGGGCTAGGAGCTTGGGCGGCAGAAACACAAGCGGCTGCGGCTGCGCCCTTTTGGCCCG